>JAHFEW010000003.1:67158-112019 GCA_023248215.1 Nitrospira sp. | reverse complement strand
GTTGAGTCGATACTGAGCGGAGAATCAGTCCTTCCGGCGCGCGCCGTACTTCAAAATGCCATCGACTGATTTGCTGCGCTCGAGACGAATCTTTGTGGGTGAGCACAATATCATTCGCTTGGGTGCCGTTCATTTCGCGTAACCGGCCGAAGGTAATGATCGGATGCGGCGGTAGCGGGATCTGTTCTCCTGTTTCCTCTATGACCACGGCAATGGGAAAGCGTACGGGATCAGCCCAGGCAAAAGTAAACATTTCCATCGGCTCGTTTGCCCCGGCGACTTTCACGGGTCCGATGGGCCGGCATCGAAGCCGGCGTTGGACAGGCAGCTCGAGAAAAGCCGGTTTCGTGATGCGGATCTCGCCTGGTTGCGCGGTGGCGGCAAGCTTTGCGCAGAGGTTGACGGGATCGCCCGTGACGATGACCCCATCCGTCAGGACGGTGCCCCAATGGATGCCGATTCTGGTTGTCAGCTGATGCTCAGGAGGGATATGGAAATTCTCCTGCAGTCGCAGAGTCTGGAAGCGTCCCAGGACTTCAACCGCCGCCTCGACGTGCGGGAAGCAGAGAAACACGCCATCACCGGCTGTATCCACAATGCGGCCGCCTGATCCCTCCAGGCTCTTGACGATGAGGTCGACATGGCGCTGTTGAAGCCGGCGACCCGCCTCATTTCCAAAACGAGCAAAATATGCCGTCGACCCGGTCACATCGCTGAAGGCAAGCGCGTGAGTCTTTTCAAATCGCCGGGCAAGGAAAGCTGACAGTTGATTTTGAAGCCGAATGATTTCCGTTAAGCTGAGGGATTCGAAATCAAGTGACATAGGGTAGGGGGATGCGCTGGCATCTCCAATCAAGAATGTCTCGCCGGATCAGGAATATGGTGTTGGTCCCACGGTCTCAAGAGAAGCGTATGACCACCGCTGTCGAATTGTCCTTCCCTCCTCGCTCATTGGCTTCAGAAACGAGCTCCCTGCATGCATCATCAGGTGAATGAGTAGCGAGGCTCAAATGAGCGCTGATTTGCTGATCGCTCAGCATTTTCGTAATGCCGTCGGTACAGAGCAGCAAGATATCGCCTGGTTGGATTGCCTGATGGGCAATATCAGGCTCTGTCTGCCCCTCTATTCCCAAAGCACGCACAAGAATGTGACGCTGTGGATGCGTGGAGACCTCGTCCGGAGAAATTTGCCCTTTTGCAAGAAGATCCTCGACCAGCGAGTGATCCCGAGTCAAGAGTTGAAGCTCTTGAGCGCGGTACAGATAAGCCCGGCTGTCCCCGACATGGCCTATCACGAGCTGTACGGGGGATAATGATGAAACCACAACTGCGACGATGGTCGTGCCCATGCCGGCTAATTCAGGCTTTTCAAGAGCCACGCCTCGTATGGCTTCGTCGGCATGTTGGATTGCTCTTCGCAATTGAACTGAGGCCTCACCATCGCCCTGTTCGAATACCGCTGGACTGCCGCTATGTTTGGACCGTTGAAAGTCATCTAGGAGAGCCTTGACTGTCAGGGTGCTGGCAACATTACCTCCCGCTCGTCCTCCCATGCCGTCGGCAACAACCCATAAGCCAAGTTCATTGTCCACGACGAACGCGTCCTGATTGGACGAACGGATTAAGCCCACATGACTCAGCCCGGCACCATGCCAGTGCGGAGTAGAGCTCTCTGAATTAGGAACCATGGCTTCCACGTATGGTGAAGAAGGGACCCTCTCGGAACCCTGCACCCTTCTCTTGGCGAGTTGGCCGGTACAAAGAACGATCCATATAAGCTACCGCAAGTGTAATTGTTTCTCAATGAGCGTCTCTTCAGGGAAAGCTGATAAATACATGTAATCGTTTCCTGGAGGAATAGTAGTTGAATTTTCGAAGAGCTCGGTGTACCAGTAACTCCACTTCAGCAGGGAGATCTTATACCGTTAGCGTCATCGGAATTTGTCTGGAAGGGAGGACAGGATGCAAAGAATCACGCGGACATCGCCCTTCGTTTCGTTCATATTGTGGTCACCTCTTCTAACAGGGTTTCTTATGGGATGTGCGGAGACTCCACCGCCGCCAAATGTCATGCCACCTCGTGACCCGACCAGAATCTATGTGGCTAACGAGGGGTCGAATACGGTGTCGGTCATTGACGGCGACACCTTCAAGCCGGTGGGGGAGATCGAAAGCCTCAATCATGCCACCCACGATCTGGCCTTGACCCGTGATGGTCGAAAATTGTTTGCGACGAATCTTGCTTCGGGTGCCGTCTCGGTCATCGACACCCCCACATTACAAACCGTTGCCTCGATTTATACGGGGAAAAGAAGTCATGTCGTCGCCATCACCAACGACGGCAAACATGCCTGGGTCGCCAACATTGCGGACGGAAACGTCTCCATTGTCGAAACAGTCGGATACCGAGTCCTGGGCGTCATTCCTGTTCCACAGGCGATGGGCATCACGTTTTCCCAGGATGGGCAGTTCGCATACATCAGTAGCATGAACAAGACCGTATCAGTTGTGGATGTGGCGGCTCATCAGGTCATTGAGACTATTCCGGTAGGCGCGAATCCACATTTTCTCGTGCTCGCCCCGAACGGGTACGTCTGGGGCACGAATACGGGGCAGAACGACATTTTCGTGATTGATCCGAAAGAGAATAAGGTCGTGGGGACCTTGGAAGTCGGTCAGGCTCCACAACAGATTACGTTTGGTTACAAAGGCACGACCGGTCCATTGGCTTATATATCCGTCGGAGGACTCAATAAAGTTGTGACCACATTGGCTGACCCCAAGAATCTCAAGGTGCGTGAACAGATTGATGTCGGAGAGGAGCCCAACGGGATTTGGTCGAATCCGGTGGGCTCGCTTGTATACGTCGCGCATTCGAAATCAAACGATCTGCGGGTAATCGATACGGCGACGAGCCAGGTCATCGCGACAGTGCCGTTAGGTCGGAAACCGATCCGTGTAGTGGTATCACGATAGAATCAGAAGGGCCGCAATGGGCAACGGACAGCGCTGATCATGAATTTGACCAACATTCGAACCTACCTGGGAGAACGTCATCATGTGCACATCATGCTCCACCCAAGACGCTCGACTGCTTAGGTATCTTGTAGTCGTTGGCCTCACAGTCATGGTGGTTTTCGGATCTATGCTTCTTGTGGATGAAAAGGCTGAGGCCCAGTCACAAGCGGCTGGAACCGCGCAAAATGCCGTCGGGTCGCTCCTAATTGTTAGAAAAGATGGAATTCAGGAGACATTGAGGGGCAAGGGGTCGGTGCCACTCTATGAGCTCGATGTGCTGAAGACAGAGCCTGGCAACCAGGCAGAGATCCTCGTTGACGGCGCGATTCAAGTCTATTTGAACGAAGGGACGGAGGTTATGGTGCTCTCTCGATGGGAGAAGCATCGTCCCCTGATCAGAATCCTGCGTGTCAAGAAAGGAGAATTGCTCGTGAAGATCGCGGAAGGTCCCAAGCCGTTAGAAGTCGAAACCCCGGTAGCGAGCGCACGGGTCAAGCAAACGGAGTTCGACATCAAGGTACAAGAGGATGGAGAAACGACCCTGCGGGTACTGGAAGGAGTGGTTGAGTTCGGAACGGCCTTTGGCACCTGTCCCATTCGCACAGGCACCATCAGCTACGGTGTCCGAGGCAAAAAATGCACCAAACCGAAAGAAGAAGATCACCATGCGGCGCTGGACTGGGCAAAGGAACTGGTAAAGAAATAGCAGGGTCTTACAAGCGTCCTTCTCCAACTAGAAAAAATGCTGCCCACGCAAAAGGATGAGCAAAATAGGCATGCTCCGGATTGGAACTTGCGTGTGCCATGACAGCCAGCATCCCTCGACGTAGGGCTTGCGCCGGTGCATGAGAGGTATTCCCTGCATAATATTTAAAGGTCTCGGTCATGAGAAACTGAGTGGCTCGATCGTCGACGCTCCATTGAGATACCAACAGCGCTTTTGCCCCGGCAAAGAAAAACGCCCGTGCCAAACCCGTCAAATTATCCCCGCTACCTTCACCTCCTGCTGTATTGCAAGCCGAGAGAATCACCCAATTCGTTCGTGCAAGGTTCAAATGAAGGATGTCCTCTAGCGAAAGCAGTCCGTCATCCTCATCTGTTGGGGAAGACGGTGGGGTCAACACCAACGCTGGCTGTGTCAAGCCTTGAAGTTCACCAGAAAGAAGCCCATGAGTAGCAAATGACAGCACTTCAGCAGAGCCGAGGCGACCGGACCGATTGAGTTGACCGACTTGGGTTTCCGTCGCCTGCTCGGACAGAAAGACATGCTGGTCGGGCGGCACATTCATAGCGGCAGCAACGGCAAGCAGCTCCTCGCGGGTGCCGGGCAGTCGATTGAGTAGCTCGAGCTCACTGCGTGCAACCCGCACACCTCGATGCTTCGGCATGGATCCGCCGCGCGAAGTTCCGGCGCCTTGGAGTACCGGATCACCGAACCCGATAAATCGTTCCTGATTACCAGTCCTGGCGCGAGAGCTCTCTCGCAAGAGTTTTAGAACTGAGGCGGAGGGAACGACGGTGAGGGTATAAGCAGATCCGAGCCACGGGAGATCTTTATAACGGACGAGATCTTTAACGGACACAATTCCCCCTGTTCGAGCAAAGTCCGCTAGTCGTTCGGAAGAATGGTCTATTTGGTCGCGTATCAATGTAGCAAGCGGGAGGGGCAGGAGCACCGAATCAGGAATGAGGATGAGATGCTCAATCTGCTGAAGCTGAGAAGAAACTGGTCCAATGAGTAATCGATAAAGCTCGCGTGCCGTGTCTATGTCAAACGGTGGAAGGCCCGCCACGTCTGGAGACGACGTGAATGTAGGTGTCAGACTTGTCCGGACTCGATATACCAGGTCTACCAATTTCGCTCGTGGGATGAAACTCTCTCGGTAGAGCGCAGGCTTACCCGTTCGTACCAGCCAGATGCAGACGCGGTCGGGGAGAGTCAACCAACTGATGAGCGCTTCATGTGGCGCAAGCAACGATTGCGTACCAGATACTGTCGCGGGCTTTGGCAAGGCAAGTTCGGCATAGCGAGGTGATAACCGTTCCAGTTCTTTCGCGTCGGACTCGATTGCTACCTGGACGGTATAAAGTTCCCTCTTTGTGCTACCCAGTTCATTTTCGTTTCGCTGTTCAGCTGATTGGGAGTACAACTCGCTTAACTTAGTCCACACTGCCTGCCGCTGACGTCTCAAATTATCAAGCTTGCGCACCACCTGGTGCGTGTCTCCTTCAAGCGACTGTCTTGCCATGGCTCGCGCTACGGCGGCTTGGATCATCCAGCCGCGGGCTTGTTCGGCAACGAGAAAGCTGTCGGCGATAGCAGTCGGCGGAGTCGTATCCAGCGAAGGTTTATCCGCCACGGTGGCTAATAGCAATTCATAGTCATACAAGCCCTTTAATTGCTGCGCCCATACCCGCGTCTGAGTGGTCTCGTCTAAATTCTGGTTTGCAGAAATATGTAAGAGGGTGATGTGGCGCGCGCGTTCATATTGTGCACGTGCTGCCTTGAGTTTACCTTGCGCATGAAGGCCCCGGGCCAGATCGAAGAGGCTAGCCGCCACATCAGGATGCGTCGGACCCAACAACGATTCCCTGATACGACTGGCGCGTTCGAAGTAATCCGTTGCCTCCTTCAGAGCGCCGCGCTGGATTTCCAGATAGCCAAGGGCCGTCAAGGTTTCGGTGGAGAAGACATGCTCATGCCCAAGAGCATGTTCTTGAATTGTAAGCGCCTCTAGAAATAAGGACTTGGCTTCATCCGGCCTATTGGCCTGGGCCGCCAACTGCCCCAGTGCATTCAATGTGACGGCGACGAACGGATGCTGGGGGCCTACAGTGGATTTTTGTATGCGAAGGGCTCGCTCAAAGGACTGCTTCGCCTCGGGCAGGTTTCCCAGCGCTCGGTGCACTGAACCGATTTCATTCAAATCGCCGGCGATTTCAGCATGTGAGGCGCCGAGAGATTCTTCATTGATTCGCAAAGCGCGTTGGAACAGGGGCAGTGCTGCTTGGTAATTACCCGTCACTGCCTCGAGCATGCCCATTCGGGATAATGTTCGTGCGACATGGGGGTGTGAGGGCCCGAGAATTCGCTCCCGAATCGAGAGCGAGCGTTCGAGCGGAACACGCGCCTCGGCGAATTCGCCCTGCCGACGCAAGATATTCCCGTAATAATTGAGTCCCATCGCAAGGTCAAGCGGATGGTCATGTTCCAACGGATCCAGAATGGAAAGGGCCCGCTCCATCAGTGAGCGGGAGTGCTGGAGATCGCCCAGTTGGCTCACGACAATCGAAAGATGAATGAGGCTCACCGCGACCTCAGGCGCAGTGGGACCAAGGGCCATTTCTCGGATGTGGACTGCTTGGTCAAGCAGCGGTCGCGCTTCGGCGAATTGCCCTCCGGCGTACAGCGTACGGGAAAGGTTGGTCAGGCTTTCTGCGATGGCCGGATGAACCGAAGGGAACGCCTCTTGGCGGATTTTGAGGGCGCGCTCAAGTAAAGGACGGGCAGCCTTATAGTCAGATTCTTGGAGGACGATCCCTAAGGTATTCAGGCTTTCCGCAAGGAGCGGATCCTTCGGACCGACAGCCGCCTCTCGAAGCGTCAAGGCATCCTTTGCAAGAGGCAGCGCGTCAGCGAACCTTCCGGTGTGGTGGAGCGTGAGTGCGTGACGGTTCAGTGCATCTGCACGCACGAGGCGTTCTGCTGTGGCAGGGAGGGAGTCTGATACAAGGAGCACTTGAGCGGGGACCTGTGGTGGATAGATCGACAAGGCTGCTGAGCCCACCAGGATCGCAACAATAGTGGGGGCTCGAACCGATTGTGACAGCAACCACATGGTTCGATCCATCCGTTATTCGATCAACCGCTTTTACGACAGAACCTGTTGGGCGTTACTTCAACACATTAATAGACCCAGGTTACTAAACCGGTTGCCACATTCTTTGTGTAATCGTAAATGGCAACATTCGAAACGGCGTTGGTGTGGGAGAATTGGGCCGTGACCAGCCAGTGTTCGCTTAAGGATTTTGTCAGTTGGATCAAGTGGTCGTATTGGGAATCGTTACGTCGAGATAAGGCGCCATCTTTGTCAAGAAACAGCGTTTGAGCGTTTTGATAGTCCCGGAAATGCAGGCTAAAGGTATAGCCGGCGTGCATATCCCAGGGAAGGCGCACCTGGAGTCCGGCTTCTAATCGATGGCCGTTGTAGGAGAAGGCCGTGCCCTCAGTGCGTTCGATGTCATACTCGTATCCCACGCGCAGGATGGTCCGATCATTGTCGAAACGAAATGAATGGAACAACCCGACCATCGTGTTGTACCCGTCACGTTGCTCGGAAGGAAAGCGGGGGTCGAACTCTCCAAAAAAGTTTTTCTTCTGATACCGGCCGAGTGTGGTGGTCATGTGGCCGACGCTACCCAGAACCGGCACGGTCGTGTTCGGTTCCACGAGGGTCGCGGACAGCGTCGGGCTATGCCGGGACAGAAACCCGTTAAAATCGAGAAACACATAGTCATACGTATAATCCAACCCCAATTGAAACGGCATATCAGCCAGCGTCGTTCGATAGTAATTATGGAGCCCGGGTTGATGACTTTGAATATTGAAGCGATCCAGATTACCTGCGTAGTTGGAGGTCTGAAGAAAGGAATAACTCACCGAACTCTCAAAACCTTCGTGGCGGAGGAAAGAATATTCTGCATTGACCGTAGCGATGGCGCCGGGGGAATTGGTGCGTCGCTCCCTGAACTGGTCAACCAAAGATCTCACCCCCGGATTACAGCCGTTGCAACGGTCCGGGTTAATAGCGACGTTATCGTCATAGTAGCCACCGACGCTGATGCTGGCGCGGAGCCGTCGTGCTTCTCGTTGGATCCCTTGCCGTGCGGCCAGACTTTCACTGAGCCTGATCGCTGTCTGCGTCAACGGATCGACCGCCCGACTACGTTGCAGATCTTGGAAGGCGGCCGTAGCTTCCTGTGTCATTCCCGATACGCCTAAGGCCAGCCCACGGTAGAAGGTAGCCAGTCGTTGGAGATTGGGATCCGTGATAGTACCTTTGTCAAACGCTTCGACAGCCGGCTTATAGTCTTTTTTCCGATAGCGGGTGAGTCCGACATAGTATCCCAAATTATCCATGTTCGGCTGCTGCTGATAGATCTGCTCAAAGAGGGGAGAGGCTTCGTCATAGCGATTAGCCGCGAAATAGGCGACGCCGAGTTGATATTGGACGTTCAGATCCGTGGGCTGCAGCTGCCTGGCTGCTTCAAGCGGTTCGATCGCGTCATCCGGGTGCTGGAGAGCCAGCTGGGTCAATCCAAGGTAGTAGAGTCCCCGCGCGTTGTGCGGATCATGGGTTCGAGCACGGGTCAAGAGATCCAGCGCTTCATCGTACCGCTTCGCTTCGTACGCGAGAACGGCCTGCGCTACTAGGACGTTCGCCTCAGAGGGCTGCGCAAGCGCTGGAGCGAGAAAAAATACATGTATTGCCATGGCCGAAATGAGCAAGAGCAGTCCCGAAATACACGCATTTAATTTTTTCTTCTGTGACCCTCCTTGACGCTGTGAAGCCATTGCTGTAGCCTCCTTTCCCTCACTATAGCTTATATGTATACGTACTATATCGTGATGGATTGTAGTGACAGCCGATGCCCTTGTATCGAACCCATGTGAGCCTGTCAAGCAGAGAGATTTGTGTTCTGTCGCGGAGCAGCCCATTTCTCAAGCGAGGAGGACGATCATGACGGCATCTCCCTTCTTCCGTTTACTCGCGGTGACGCTTGTAGTGCTGCAGCTTGTGGGGCCTGGACTCATCTGGGCGATGGACCAACGCGGTGTGGAGGTGCGACCGGCCGCACGCGTGGTGGTGTCGGGACTGAGCGGAGGCGAGTTGACCGCGACATCGCCAGAGGGCACGAAGACGGTACAGTTCAATGAGGCGGTCGGCTTTGGGGATCAGCTGCAAACGCAGAGCAGTGCCACTGCAGAAGTATTGATCAACAACCAGGCAGTCGTGACGATGTTGGGCGACTCGGACGCCAGTTTAACCGAGGTAAATGGCGATACTGTGGTGCATCTGAGCAAAGGCAGCGTCTTGGTGTCGGCCGCCGCGAGTGCACTGGGGGAGAGCCGCTCGGTGATCATAGAAACACCATCAGCACAGATCAGAACGAGAGGCGGCAGGCTGAAGGCGACCGTGGGGACGGCGCCAGGTCAGGCTCGGATCATCCAGCCGTCGATGGAGGCTAGAGCCTATTTGACCTCCCTTTCAGTGCGCCCGGTCGCCAGCGAGCCAGCTTTGTCGGAACGATTCGAGGTCTACGAAGGGACGGTGCAAGTGGGAGCGCGGACCGCCGGGGCGACCCCCCTTCTGGTTGAGCCAGGGCAGTCGATTCAAGCAGTGGGTGGAACGCTGGGCACACCGACGGGAATCGAACGAGCGGCGACCGGCAATGGGCCGGTGCTGCTCGCGAGCGCGCAGCACGCCGGAACCCCGCAGACC
Source organism: Nitrospira sp. (assembly GCA_023248215.1). Taxonomy (GTDB): domain Bacteria; phylum Nitrospirota; class Nitrospiria; order Nitrospirales; family Nitrospiraceae; genus Nitrospira_A. Next base: position 102,498 of record JAHFEW010000003.1, on the reverse strand, counting down.
GGCCTGGAATTAGTCTCGCAACGGCAAATGCAACAGGTCGGCGCGCTCCAACAGGCCCTATTCGGCGATTCGGATGCGGCCGTGGAGGGCAAAGAGAGCCAAAGCGGCACGATTATCTCTACCCTTTTTGGAACGAACCCGACCCAGACGAGTAGTTCATCTAATCCGAACAATCCCACCGCGAGTTTATTCGGAAGTGGGAGCCCCTATCTCGCAGCGCTGCTGGCGGCGATTAATCGATCAGGGTCGGGCGTTGGCAACGACAACAGCGCCAACAATTCTCTTCTTACGTCTGCTGGTAGCTTTTCACTATCGGTAGACGGTGGGCATGGCTTGCTTACGCTTACAGATTTGCCGGGAGACGCAGGACAAGAGACCCAAAAGAGCGTGTTCACGGGATCGGAGCTTTTACTGGTGGACAGTGGTCCTCTTGCGCAGGCTTCCCATTCAGGAAGAGCTCCAATTAGTACCTTGGTTGGACGGGGACTGACTGATAAATTTCAATTCGAAATCCCGTCATTTTCTCCAGGAAATCCATTAACCACAGCCACGATGGATCTGAGTGCATCCCGCTTGAGAATTGTTGATACGAGGGCTCTTACATTTCAGGGGTACGAAGTGACGCTGCTATCGGTCGCGTCAACTCCATTGACGTCCTCAGGGTTTTTCAATGAAGTGGGGACATTCGAATTACGGAATATCAGTACCAACGCTGTGGTAAGAACTGAGCGGCAAGTATTCGGCAATTTTCAGCTTGACCCAGGGCCGCGACAAATAACTCGTTTGTCCGGGACTATACCGTTTGATGGATTGAATATCGACTTTGCATTGGAAGCACCTGCCGGGCAGACGCTTACATTTGGTCAGAGGTTCCTTGTTTCTCCGATATCAAACCGACCACTTGCTCGCGTTGACGGCAATACAGGAATACCAATCACTGTGCCAACGACCGTGAGGGATACGCAGGATCAATTGGATCGCAACTTGAATGTTCTCATTCTTCCAGTATCAGAAGACAAGCGGGTAATTGCGGATCGTATCCTAGATACAGAATCGTCGACCACATTCAGACCGGGTGTCACACAGAATCGCGACGTGATCCTTTCAGATTTCAGCTCTCGGCCAGACGGTGAAGCGTGCTCCTTCTGCGACGGGGGTGGGCCAGGTACGACTACTATCGATAGAAACAAACCCAGCTTTGTCGATGCAATAGTTTCCGCACGCAGCTCCTCCGCTGAGGCCGCTGTGGTAAATTTAGCGGCTGGGGTGGTTCTAACCAACGCGACAGAGTTCACCGTGGCCAATCAAATTGTACGCCGCGATTTTTTCCGAGATCCTGGGCAAGAGCGTTCCTTTTCGGAGATTGTACGGCCCCTTCCTCCAGTCCCCAGTGCAACATCGCTATATTACAAAGAGCTAGGGCTCACACCCAGTTTTGAGGGATCAGTAACAGCGATTGTAGCCAGTGGTAATGAGCCAGCCTTTGTTCGGGTTCAGGACAGAGTGCTGGCCGTCCTTAATGGTAGTTCTATCAAGCCCGATGTAGTAAATGGTCAGGAGATCCGAACCTCTTTGCTCAGTGTCCTAGATAGCCAATTAATAGGTCCTACCGAGACGCCGCGATCAATAAATTCCGAGGGTGTTTTGAAGTCGCACCGCGAGAGCAGTGAGATACCCCCGCTGCTTGAGATCGTTGACTCTTCAGTAAAATCAGCGTCCGCAGTGGTCGTCCGGGCGACAGAATCGGGCATCGGACGCTTTGCCTTGGACCGTGCCCTATTGGATGCGAGTTCTCCCATTTTGACGGTGACGAACAGTAACCTGACCGCAACCGGACACTTGATTGACCTGGCAGGTACAGGGCCCAATGGCAAAGAGTTGCTCCGGGCCAATCTAGTCCCGAACGATGCTTTGGTACGGCTGAACGGGAAGACCATGGATGTCGCGGGCAACTTTTTGAATCTAGCCAAAGGCAGTGCGACCGTAAACGGCTACCTCTTTTCCCTCGCGAATGCCGGTACCTTAAACATCGGCGGGACGCTCTTGAGCCTCACGGGGAATTCCATCTTGCGGTTGAACAGTGATGCGTTCGGGATCTTTGACCAAACCGCCAATACGCTTCGGCTCAGCAACACATTATGTGCGGGCGGGGAATGCGGTCTCCTGACCGATCATCTCAATGCGCCGTTCCAATCGTCCAATGGCAAAGCCATTCAAGTGGCGGGGAGCAAAACCAACGTGCAGCTTCCGCAAGGATTCACCCCCTTCCGTGCACCGTCAGGGACCACTTCTACGGTGGTGTTGGATGAACATGCGGCGCTGTTGCATATCGAGCCGGGTTCGGAGTTACACATCAGCGTGCCGGTGGTGAAAAAGTAATTCGGAGACTGTTGATACATGAAGCAAGATGAATGCACGGCTGTAGCGACTATGCTCCGCAGCACCATGCCAATTAGTCTCGTCGTTGTCTTTCTCGCGGGGATGACGATGTTGGCAAGTTCACTGGCTGGGGCAGATTCCGCCTATGATCCCATTATTGCGCATCTCGACTTCCTAGGGTATCAGAGCGACATGGTGGAGCAGGGTGTGCGGGCCCGACACTCGTCCAAGCTACATATCGTGGTGTCGTATCAAAAGGGCGGCATTCTGCTTCAGACAGCGTTTCCAGGAAAAAGCGCAGAACAGGATGTGCCGAAGCGCCATGCGATGGCGAATGGCGTAAATCTCCGAACACAAGTTTCACGAGCCGTGTGGACGACTGAAGGTCACTTGTTTATGAGTGCCTGGATGCCGGGGCTGTATGACAAAACGCGGTTTGCGTTATTTATGGAGGCATGGGAGCGAGATAGCCAGGTCTTGCGAGACGTGGCGTCTGACCTGAAGCCCTATCTGAAAGAATAGAATCGGAAGAAGGGGAGTGAGGGATGGGCTTCGATGCCTGACGTGCAGGCCAGCCGTGAGAGGTTAATCGGAATGAAACTGTCCGAGGACAGCATGATGTAACTCGTGGCCACACACTTCAAAGTTCCACTTGGGACAGTACAGCGTATTGGAGGGCCAGTCGTAGAATCCTCGCAAGGTTTGCACGGTGGGGATCCCGTTCCCTGTCTGTGTGGCGAAAACGATAGGCTGGCGTCCGCTTAAGACTTTCCATTCATTGCGGAGACTTTCCTCATCGAGAAACACAACCGTGAGATTTTTGATCTTGTGCCGCTCTTGGTAGTTGCCCGGTGGGGAGGCACAGCCTTGTAAGAGGATGACTCCGAGCAGGGCCGCCTTGAGGCATCTGAGTGCAAGGTCCATGATCATACGTGTTTTGTGTCAAAGCAGCATCCATGCCCATCCCACTTATTCCTTTGTGTCGCGTCACCTTCGAATTTCGCGCGTCACTCGACAATTTATCTGCGGCTTTCTTATGAATCAGTTGCCAAACGGAGCTTCTGTTCGTTCCGGTCCGGCCAGGCGACAAATTGGGGCTCCGCTCGGGGAGATCCTCTTTCGACGAGCTCACCTCGATAGGAAGATCTCCATGTCCCGGTGTTATCGGCGGAAATACTTTCATTTCAAGTGTATGTGCTTGATTTATTTCAAAGAAGGGAATACCCTTCCCATCCTTCGCAGATGCATCGAGTCATCTGCACAAGTAATGTGGGGTTGTGTCCGCTCATGTGACGTGACTGCCCTATGTCTAATCCTCATCCACCGGCTCCCAATCCTGAACCTGCTGTTCATTGCTTAGATTGGGACAAGGCCTGTGAACTCCTAGGCGGGGCTGATTGGTCGACAGTTTCTGAGCCGATTCAATCGCTCCCGCCATTTCGAACCAGGTTTTCCTCAGGCCGGCAGTTTCTATTCCAGGACGATCCTGGACGGCTTCCACTCGAATCCTTCTGGCTGAAGCTCAGCGGGTTTGCCTGCCTTTGTCGTCGCGTTGCCGAATTCTATCAACAGCACCAGCGTCCCTACTTATCTCTGGTTCCCCGGCATATCCGTGTGGAGATAAGCGACCATACCTTTACGTGGCTCCCGGCCCGATGGCTGTTCGCGGTGGAGTTGGATGATGCGAAGGGGGCAAGGCCGTTGGTCTACGAAACCATGCCGAAAGAAATGGCTCAGCATGTCTTCGTTCCCTCTGGAGATCTCGACCCCGCTTATAGCGCGCCCATGATGAGGCAATGGCCGATGGGGTATGAACTCCCGGTCACGGTCCTGCTTCGTTCAGTTGAACGGATCCCCGATGATGCGGACGAACAAGTCTCACGCGGGTTCATACGAGCCCATGTGTTTTCCGAGTCAGTGTCGTTCGCTGACTTCTCCGAGCACGACGCATTTCACGTAACCCTGGGGCTATCAGGAAGTGGAACAACGCTGGTTCCTCTTTGGGCAAGAAAGGTGGAGGAGACGGAACGCGGACTCGTTGTCAGCGGCGTGACGGAGGCAATTCCACGCGCCACATGGATGCAAGTGGAACGGGCCAAACAACAAGTGTTTTCGGATGCACGAGCAGTGGTCTATCGCGCATTCCATCACGCATGCGATCTTTACAGCCTCGGAATGTTGCTCTTTCGTGGCCTGCTCGTGACTCCATCTCAGTCGTTGGAACAGGTGCAACAGCAAATCGGAGGAGTGCTTGACCGATTACAGCCCCTCGTCCAGGGTCTCAATCCGGATGATCACTGGACTCTCTTCAAGCGCGTCAGTGGGCGGCTAAGAGAACAGGGAGGCGTCTTCAATCCACCATCGGCTTGTATTCCAGAATTCGTCTGGTACGACGGGCTTATCTGTGGATTACGGCTGGTGTCATGCATCCCAGGTTTCAGCTTCTGTGACAATGCAGGAGCGACATACGAGAAATCTGTGCCGGAAGCGTTAGCGGGCGCAGTGCGCGCTGCGGAACATGTGGCCGAACAGGCAAGGATAGATCTGTTCGAAGCCGCTGCCCGTCACCACGATCTCATCCGAATGTGTGATCGAGTTCTGGCCGAACGAATGTAGTCTGCTCCATGGCTATTCGACTGGAAATTCATCCGCGTAAGGATCCCAGCGGCGGCAAGTCGTGGGAGCGTGTCTTTGACCAAGGAGAGGTGACGATCGGACGGGCCTCCTCGAATGATGTGACGTTGCAGGATCCCCAGCGGGTCGTCTCCTCGCGTCATGCCGAGATCCGGCGCAAGGCCAATGCCTGTGTGCTTGTTGATGTGGGGAGTACCAATGGCACCAGCATGAACGAGCAGCAGCTGGTGCCCCAGCGTGAGTATCCGCTGCAGGAAGGAGACCGGATCGTCATCGGTGATTTCACCATCCTGTTTTCATTGCAGAAGCCACAGACCAATGGGACCGCGCATAGTGTGGTGGAGGAAGCGCGGATCACTATTCAGAGCGGCGATGCAGACGCGCTGGTGTACGAGCTGTGTCGCCGCTATGCGGAACTAAGTGGATGCACCCCCCTGGAACGAGAAGCGGAATTATCGGGTATGCTGCGCCAGGCTTTGACACAACAGGACGCATCGGCCTGTGAATCCCTGATGGGAAAGATCCGCGCTGCGTTATGTCTACGATTCGGTCAGCCGGCGATCTCGTCTCCCCCTGAAGTAAGCCCTGAGCAACCGGCGCGTACGCCTCCCACTGCCAGCGAGGCGGCGTACCGAGGGCTCCTTGCTATTGCGCAAAAGTACTGCATGAGGCTTCCCTCGCCTATGAGCGCTGAATTCATCGGTCAGTTCGTCCGGCGGATCGATCAAGTGCTCCAAATCACCTTCGGTAATCTGGTGGAATCATTGCGAGGCAGGCGTCAGTTCGCCCGTGAATTAGAGGTGGAGGCGACCCGCATCCTCAATTGGGCGCCTAATCAAATCAAGCAGTCAGAAAACGAACAACAGGTGGGGGCCTACCTTCTCGATGCGCTGTCCAATCCCAAGGAATCAGAAGCCGTCATGGCGGATCTCGAGCGAGTCTTCCGGGATTTAGCCCTCCATCAAATCGGGCTGATCAAGGGGTTTGAAGAGAGCCTTCGTGCTGTGCTGAGAGAGTTCGATCCTGCAACGATTGAGGCGGATCTGAAGGTCAGTCCTGTACAAATCGGGCCGCTGCGCCTTCCTCCGTCCTTTCGTTTCTTCAAGCGATGGGGAGCCTGGAAACATTTCAAGCGTAAACATCGGCGATTTACAGAGGAAGAAGTCAGGATCTTTGAACAAATACTGGCCCCACATTTTGCGAAAGGGTATTTGGATGTCCAGAAGACTCAACGCGGTCTTTAACCTCTCTCTCTTTCTGATCATGCTCATCATGGGGGGGGTGATGGTCGGATGCGGGAGCGGCGTCAAAGATGTCCGCGTCACACTCCTGCCGACCAACCGGCTGAATCCCGACGAGTCCGGAGGACCCTTATCCGTCATCGTGCGCGTGTATCAATTGAAAAATAGAGAACGGTTTGAGCGGGCGGATTTTCGGGCGCTCTGGAAGAATGATGAGAAAGTCCTGGAGGGAGATCTCCTCGAACGTAAGGAGGTCACGGTCTATCCCGAAACCAAGACCTCCGTCGAATTGCAGGTGGACCAAAAGAAGGGCGTTCAGTTCCTGGGAGTCATGGCGTTATTCCGCAAACCGGAAGGGGAGCTATGGCGGCAGGTCACGTCTTCGGACGTGTCCTCGTGGATTCCGTTTAAGACTCCGACAGTCAAACTTATCCTGGATGAACACAAGCTGAAATTGAAGGACTAACAAGGAAGGCGCCGGACATCACAATGGAGAACAATCAAAGAGTCGTCTGGAGTGAGGGGATGCTCCTCACGCCACAGTTATTTCAACAGTGGGACCAATATTACGAGCGTCATCTGAATGAACGTCTTCGTGCGTTGATCGCGTTCGGTTATGGGGCGCTGAGTCTGGACTTCGATCATGACGGCTTGTCGAACGGGCGAGTCACATTGCTTGGCTTTCATGGGGTATTGCCGGATGGATTAATCGTGAGGATTCCGGAAGAAGATACGGCCCCGCAAACGCGTCTCATCGGCGATCTGTTCCCGGCTTCGGTCGATCGTCTGGATGTCTTTCTGGCCGTCCCGGTTGAACAGACGGACGGCGTCAACTGTGTGCTGGACAGCGATTCGGGATCTCGAGCCGCCCGATATTCTTCGGCCTACATAGAACGGAAGGACTCCACGACGGGCGGCAATCCGCGTGAGATCCTGGTCGCAAGAAAGAACCTCCGCATTTTGTTTTCTGGTGAACCGACGACCGACATGGTGGTCCTGAAGATCGGCGAGTTGCTCAGAACCCAGGCTGGGGCCATCGCTCTGAAGGAAACCTATATCCCCTCGTGTTTATGGATTTCCGCTTCTCCGTACCTGTTGCGACTGCTCCGCGGCCTCATTGAACTCCTGACTGCTCAAATCGGATCGTATGGAAATGCCCAGCGCGGGATATTGGAAGCCATCGGGATGGATTTAGGCAAATATCACCTCATCGCCTCGCTCATGGCCAGTTTGCCGGCCATGCAGCATGTGAGTCTCGTCGAAAAGGTGCATCCGGAGTATCTCTATCTCCTCCTTGCCCGACTGGCTGGAACGCTCACGATGTTAGGCGGTCCACTGGAGACGCTGGAGCTGCCACCCTATCGTCACGACAACCTGGCGGCCACGTTCGAAGACCTGGACCATCGCATTCGTTCCATCGTGGACCGATTCCAGCCGACGCACTACCTGACCATCACACTCGAGGCGAGCGGGGACAACGTATGGGTTGGGCGAGTCCCGGAAAGCCGCCTGTTCGCTTCGTCGCAGTTCTTCTTGGTGGCTGCAGGAGATCTCAGCGAGGACCAGATTCGCCAGCAGGTGCCGCAATTTATCAGGATCGGCTCGCCGACCAAGCTGAAAGAAATTGTGGCCGCCGCGATGCCGGGAGTCCGGCTGTACCATACCCCGCGGCCTCCAGCGACGTTGCCGGTTCGGGTGGGCCAGCAATACTTTCGTCTGGATGATCGAGGAGTGTTCTGGGAGGAAATCAAGAAATCGCAGATTGTTGCGCTGCATGTTCCCCAAAGCCTGCAATCGCTCCGGTTGCAGCTGCTGGCGACGAAGGAGTGAACAGCCATGGCAACCGTTTATGTTGAGAAGACGGGTTCTCTGAGCGACGTGTTCAACGACCTATTGGTCCTGGGGGTACAGCTACGTGATGCGACCAATCCTGGAAGCGTCGAGAGCCTGCGCGCCCGCCTCCATCAATTGTTTCAAGCGGCGGAGGAAAGTGGGCGCACCGCCGGCTTGTCCCAAGAGACGTTGGGCCAAGCGCGTTACGCTGTGGCCGCGTTTATCGACGAGATGCTCATCAACTCGCGCTGGCCGCATAAGGACGAATGGGCGGCACGGCCGCTGCAGTACGATTTTTTTGGCGAATTTGTGGCGGGGGAGGGGTTCTTTAAACGACTGGAAAATATTCGTGGTGGAATTCCGGTCAATCCCGACCTCCTCGAACTCTATACCTACTGTCTCATACTCGGGTTCGAAGGGCAGTATAAGCTGGAGAATCGTGAAAGGTTGCGTGGTTTGGTTGAAGACCTGACACGCCAGATTCAAGGGAAGCGTGGGGAGATCCCGTTGCTTTCGCCGCGGGGGCGGCGTCCTGAAGAGTTGCTCGAGATGGTCAAGCGAGAACTTCCCGTCTGGGTGATTGTGGTGACCAGTGCATCCCTGGTGCTCTTGTTCTACGTCGGATTGTCTTTCTTGATCGGACAAGACGTCGGCTATGTGGACAATGAATTGAAGCGCCTCCTGCAGGAGGTGCGAGGATGATGGCGTTATTCTCGAAGATAAGATCGCTATTGGTGGCCATACTGCGGCATCCGCGGTTGGTGGTCGAGTTCGGAGTGGTCTGTCTGATCTGGCTGGTATGGTTGGCCGGTCCCCAGATGGGTCTGGAATCAGTCGAGAGCCGAGTGCAGGTGATCATCGCCGTCGGGTTATTGCGGTTCATCTTCTATATCGTCCACCATCTCGTCTCGCAGCGCCGCGCGGCCCAATTGGAGGCATCGCTTCAACAGCAGGCGCAGGTACAAGTGGCGGCGGCCAGACCTGACCATAAGGAGGAACTGGAAGCGCTGCGTCGCCAGTTCGATAAGGGCGTGGCGGCACTGAAAGAGTCCAACGTCGGGAAAGGGTTAAAAGGGAAAACGGCCCTCTATGCGTTGCCCTGGTATATGTTCATCGGCCCGCCCGCGTCGGGAAAAAGCACGGCCCTGCGGCATTCCGGTTTGCAGTTTCCCTATCTCGGTGAGTCCGGTCAAGGACTTCAGGGAATGGGTGGAACCAGAAACTGCGATTGGTGGTTTACCAATGACGCCGTGCTCCTCGACACGGCCGGGCGATATGTCACCCATGAGGAAGATCAGAAAGAGTGGCTGGGCTTTCTCGATCTGTTGAAGCGGTGTCGGAAAGAGAAACCCATCAACGGAATCCTCGTGGCGATCAGTATCGCTGATCTGATGCAGGCCAGTGAAGAAGAATTAGAGGTGCATGCCAAGAAAATTCGCAGCCGGATCGATGAATTGATGACACATCTCGGGATCACCTTTCCAGTGTACCTGATGTTTACCAAATGTGATCTCGTGAGGGGCTTTGTTGACTTTTTTGATGAATTGACGAAGGCGGAACGAGAACACATCTGGGGATGCACCTTTCCGAAGACCAGTGCAAAAGAACCTGCCCATGTGCGGTTTAAGGCAGAATTCGAGCAGCTACTCGCTGCTGTGAAATCCCGCCGGCTTGCTCGCCTGGTGAACGCACGCGGGCCTAATAAGCTCAATATCTTTACCTTTCCTCTTCAACTTGCAACCGCGACCGACAAGTTAACCCATTTTGTAGAGACATTGTTTCAATCGAATCCATACCAAGAGAATCCCATGTTTCGCGGGTTCTACCTGAGCAGCGGGACGCAGGAGGGCACTCCGATCGACCGGATCCTGGGCGCGATTAGTCGCGCTTCCGGACTGGGGGACATGATGACGTCGATGTTGTCATCTGGAGAAACGAAAAGCTACTTCCTCAAGGATCTGTTTACCGACGTGATTTTTCCCGACCATTTCCTGGCAGGTCCCTCCTCAGCCATACACAAGCAACGCGGCTTTTTGCGCGTCGCCTCCCTCGCCGCGGCAACGGTGTTTATCGCAGTCTCGGTTGTCGCGCTCGCATGGTTCTATATAGGGAACAAAGCGTTGGTCAGCGGTACCCTGTCCGCGGCCTTAAACGCGCCCGACGTCGCATTGACAGACGCGGCAAGTCTCGAAAAGAACATGGAGTATCTCGATAAGTTGGGCGATCGTTTCGGTGAGCTTCTCTCCTATGCGCAGAACGGGGTGCCTCCGCGTCTATGGGGTTTTTATCGGGGCGAACGACTTCTCGACAACCTTCAGGAGGTATATGCGAGACAATTTGAGAAGATCTTTCTCATTCCGACGAAGCGCTTTATGGAGGATGAACTGTATCGGTTTACGGCAGGAGACGTCCCCAGAACGACAGCGCATTTGAGTGATTACTACTATGCCATGCTCAAAGCGTACATCATGCTCGGTGAGCCCAAGCGCGTGAGCACCGCTTACTTGGAGCGGTGGCTGACTGCTCACTGGAGCGAGCAGCTGAGCCGTCTTTATGCGACCTATGCTGTTCCGGACTGGGTGCAAGCAAGTATCAAGAGACACATGACCCTGTACACCAGTTATCTGGCTCGGGTGCAGCAGGGACGGGTCGAATTAAACAAGCACCTCGTGGCGAACGTGCAGGAGCAATTGCGCGATATCCCCATTGTGGAACGCCTCTATGGCCTCAGTCTTCGCGAAATCGACGAATCAGTGCGACCCTTTTCGGTTGAAACAACCCTTCAGGGTAGTCATCAAGGCAGTGTCGTCAGCGACTATATTATTCCCGGGGTATTCACGTATGAGGGATGGAAGGGACCGTTCCAGGTCGCAATGACCCGGGTGCTCGAAGGTCTAGGGAACGAAGCCTGGGTCATTGGCGAGCCCAATACGAAACAGGTCGATCTCGAGCGGGGGATCAAGAAGCTCTATTTTCAGGACTACGTGCTTCATTGGCGGGCGTTCTTGAAGTCACTGAAACTCGGGCCGGCCGTCACTCCGGCGAATATGGAGGAATTGCTCTCAACGCTGAGCCAGACCGATTCGCCCTTCATGAGAATATTGGAAGCCGTCGATCACAATACCGTGCCTGAGCCGGAAAGCATTGCAAAACTCCAGGACACAGCCGCCGGTCTGCTGGGTAAGGTCAAAGAGAAGTTAGGGTTGGAATCCGTCGGCAAGAAATTTGAGAAGACAAAAAGGGATCCGGATCCCGCTGAGTTTCCTGGCGGGGTAACGCTGCATTTTCTCGCCATGCATAATCTGATTGCTGTCCAGAAGGATGCAAAAGAGGAGGCGCCGTTTATCCAATATTTGACGGAGTTGCGGAAGGCTCACCAGGTGTTTCGACCCGTTCTCCGTTCGGAGACCATCGGCCCGGACACGAAAACCCTCGCGAGGAGCATCGTGGCAGGAGAACCCAACGACCTTATGCGAGGAGTGATCAAAACGGACGCGCTGCTGCAGAAGCTCGATACGGAATTGCGTGAATCGATGTTGGCGGTGCTGTCCGAGCCATGGTTGATGACCATGCGAGGTGTCCTGGAGCGAACTCGATTGGATATCGACCGACGGTGGGGCGCCGACGTGTTTCAGGCCTGTCAACGTACGATCGAAGGGAGGTTCCCATTTCGGCCGTCCGGCGAGGATGCGGTGGTGGCCGACGTCGTTGATTTCTTTCACCCGCAAAATGGCGCCCTCTGGCGTTTTTACCAGGCAGAATTGAAGGCGTTTGTTGAGGAGAGCGGCGAGCGGCTGGTTCGCAAGGCTTGGAACGGAGTCGGGATGACCTTTTCGGATGCGTTCATGGAGTCGCTGGAACGGGCCAAATTTATTTCAGATGGCCTTTTTACAAGGGGATCTCCAGATTTAGGGTCGGTCGTAGAAGTGTATCCATACCCGCCACAGGGGCTGGCCGGTCGAAGTGTCACCGAGGTGCGGCTGGATGTGGGTGGTCAGCCGCTTCGGTATCGAATGGAGCCACAAGAATGGTGGGAGATGAAATGGCCCGGGCCCACACCCTCATCTGGAGCCACTCTTCTTGTGCAGGTGGGTAACACTTGGGTCACGAAGGAATACAAAGATGTCTGGGGGCTCTTCAAACTTATGAAGGCCGGTTTGGTTGAGACCGCCGATCATAGCGAGGTCATGGTAGCGGTTCGATGGGAACTGCAGTCTCCGGATGCAAAGCCCTTACAAGTTCGGTATGACGTGAGGGGCAGGAGTGCCAGAAGTCCCTTCCGTCCCGGATTCTTCGAACAGTTCAACTGCGCGCAGCATCTGATGTGATCGGAATGTACAGCTGGACGCTTGGGTATTACGGAAAACTGCCTGTGTCCCCGGAATTTATTCGCTATCAAGCATCGGGGGCTGAAATTGATGAGCTCGATCAATGGCTCCGGGAGGGGATGTATCATGCGAAGTCGAACCTGGGATCGTCCTGGTCTACGGATTTCGCGCGAGGCGACTCATGGGGCTTTTTATACTTCCCACGTGATCGGAATCGATTCGTGATTGGTGCACTGAAACCCAGTCGTGACAAGGCGGGGAGGGAATTTCCTTTTCTGGTCTACCTGCTGTTGAAGCGAGAGGAATTTTCTGGGACCCCCTGGTGTGCACCGATGCATTTCAAAGAGTTCTTCGAGCACAGTCATCGGTTGCTGTCAGATGTCGGCGACGAATCCGATCTGGCTCGTCTGCAATTTCGCCTACAGGCGTTGGCACCGGTGGAAACGCCCGAGACCTCTTCTGTGGAGACGCGGTACCATGCTGAGCTGCTCCGTCGCCGGATGCGCGATTACTGGACTGATTTGTTCGGCGGGTTCGACAATACTCAAAAGTATCAGGTCCTTGGGTCATTATTCCGTCAACGGTCAGGTGCGCAAACGGCGAGTCAGCGCCAGGCTAAATTACCCCTGTTCCCTTTGAGCAAGGAAGAGACGTACGATCTCCCTTTTTGGATTGATGTAGCGTCTCATGCCTGGCGCCATACATTCGATGCGGGGATCATTTTGTGGAATCGATGGTCTTCGAAAGTGAAGCCCGTGCTGTTTGTCTCGCTCGAATGCCCGACCCCTCAATTGCTGCTCTATCTCATCCATCCGGAAAGTTGGGAGAATGGGCAGTCTGGCGCGGGAAAACTGGCTGAAGAATTGTCCGATGGGGGGCGCGCGCTCCTTGATGAGGGAGACGTCACGTTGGAGGCTTTTCTGCACCGAGTGTCCAGCCTCAGGGCAGAGGAATCAATAAGGACTGAATGACGGTAGGGGAGGGGCACTCGTTCATCCCATTGGCATATCGTTCGAATGCGGGATCGATGAAGGACCTCGGAATACACGTATTCTCTGCCACTAAGTGTTGCGTTTTTCCATTGATTTCACTAGGATTGCAGCCCTTCTAGTACAGCGGAGGTCCCTTGTATGGGAGCTAAAGAGTTGCTTGATCAGCATCACCTCTCCGCCGCAATTACCGAACTCAATCAAGACATCAAGCGACATCCAACTGACGTCCGGCTACGAACATTTCTGTTTGAACTCCTGTGCTTCGCCGGTGACTATGAGCGTGCCCAACGTCAACTGGAAGTCATTGGACATCAGAACGAGAAAGTCGGCATTGGTGTGGAAGTCTACAAAAACATTCTCCGTGCGGAAACCACCCGCCGAAGAATGTTTGCCGAGGGGATCAAGCCGACGTTTCTGTTTGATCCTCCTGAACATGTCGTGCTCTCTATGGACGCACACAACCAGCTGCGTGAACACCATGCGGCCGAAGCCAAGGCGCTTTATGAGCGAGCTCAACGTGTACGGCCGGAAATACGTGGCAGGATGAAGGGACATCCCTTCACATCTTTCCGCGACTCCGACGACCGCACGGCGGGCATCCTGGAAGTGATCGTACGCGACTCATACATCTGGGTACCATTCGGGCGGATTCGCAAAGTGGTCATCCCGCAGCCGAAACATTTACGAGATTTGTTATGGGTGCCGGCGTCGTTGGAAATAGAGGACGGACCGGTGGGCGAAGTATTTCTTCCCGTACTTTATGCCGGATCGGAGTTAGAGACGGATGACCGGGTGCGCCTTGGCCGGATGACCGAATGGGTTGATCTTGGCGCAGGATTGGCCGGAGGAGTCGGACAAAAGACTTTTCTTGTGGATGAGCGTGACGTATCGATCCTGGAGATTGGAGAGCTGGAGTTTGAAGTCTTGGCGGCAGTGTGATGCGCAAAGGAGATCATGGCTTCCGTACCAACAGTGGATATTGACGCGATTCTCAAACCGATCTCCGGCGACAAGCCCTGTGGCGTCGATCCGCGCGATGGCATATCGTTTGAATTGCTCAAGGAAGCGCGTCGGGAGGAAGATGCCGCGAGTCAGGGGGACTGGAAGCGCGAGGTGAAGGTCGCTGATTGGCCGAAGGCCATCCAAATCGCCACAAAAATTCTGTCGACAGAGGGCAAGGAGCTCCAGGTGGCTGCCTGGCTGGCAGAAGGATTGGTCAAGAAGCATGGCTCAGCGGGACTCCGAGATGGACTCAAGGTTCTACGCGGGTTGCATGAGCAGTACTGGGATCATTTTTACCCGCTGATCGAAGATGGCGATCTGGATTTTCGCGGTGGACGACTCGACGCACTGAACAAGACCCTGCCGATTGCAATCCTCAACATGCCCCTGATTCACCCACCCGGCGGGCCGGCTTACAGCTATTGGCAGTATAAAGAGTCCCAAGAAGTCGAGAACCTTCGTCGTGGGGCGGCGACGGATGGGGAAAAGAAGCGGCAGCTTGCTGAGGCCTTGGAGGAGGGAAAGCTCGAGGGCGAAAAATTTGAGAAGGCAGTCGCAATAACACCCCTGACCCATTGCTCGACCATTCTTGAGAATCTGAACCAATGTTGGGATGAATTCGAACAGTTCGAGCGAATCCTGGACGAAAAATATCGCCCGGAGGCCCCAAGCTTGCGGTTCATCAAGGAGGCCGTAAACGAATGTCGGTCTCTGATGAATGCGATTGTTCGAAAAAAAGGGGGCGTCGGGGCACCGACGGCGAGTCAACCTGACACTGCTCCTCGGGAGGCCGATATGGCACCGGTGGTACAGATGACGACGAGCGGACCGGGCATTATGCCAGTCGACCGGGCGGACGCCTTGCGGCGATTGGGGGCCGTAGCTGAATTTTTCCGCCGGACTGAACCGCATAGTCCAGTGGCCTATCTCGTCCAGCGCGCAGCGCGGTGGGGGGAAATGCCGTTGGAGGAATGGCTGCAGGAGGTCATCAAGAGCGACGATGTGCTCGGCAACGTTCGTGAAACGCTGGGACTGACACAGAGCCGGCCAACGAATGAGCAAAATCCTTAGCAATCAACTTACGGAGGATTCCCATGGCGCGTGAAAGCACTCAACATAAGTTGGACCGGGTTCGGCCGCCGCGTGTACAGATTACCTATGACGTGGAGACAGGCGGCGCCATTGAGATGAAAGAGTTGCCCTTCGTAGTCGGTGTTATGGCGGACTTGGCCGGAAAGCCGGACCAGCCCCTTCCGACCTTGAAGGATCCTAAACGCAAATTCGTGGAGACAGATCGGGATAACTTCAATGACGTGATGAAGGGGATCGGGCCGCGCCTCGCCTACAAGGTGGATAACAAGCTGACCAATGACGACTCCAAGATCGGTGTGGAAATACGCTTCAGCAACATTGATGACTTCAGCCCCGAGCAGGTGGCCGAACAAGTCGAGCCATTGAAAAAGCTGGTGGAGGTACGTAAGCAACTATCTGCGCTGCTTGCAAAGACGGATGGGAACGACAAGCTGGCTGAAAAACTGCAGGAGATTATCGGTAATACGGAGTTGCAACAAAAAATTGGAAAAGAAGCAGGGCTGGGAACTGAGGGTGGTTCCCAGAAGGAGGGTTAGCCATGGCGGATGAAGCGAAACAAGCGCAGCCCCAGGGCGCGGCGGTCGCGGGAACAGAGGAAAGCGGGTTTCTTGATCAGATTATCAGCGAGACCCGCATCGGGAAGGACGACTGGGAGCGGGACCAGTCACGCCGGCAGATTGCCACTCTGGTCGATGAGGTCATGAAAGGCACGCTCCGTGTGTCGAAGGACCTTGAGGCGACGATCAATGCACGAATTGCGGACATTGACAAAGTCTTATCCGCCCAGCTCAATGCCATCATGCATGCGCCGGAGTTTCAAAAGCTGGAAGGTGCTTGGCGCGGGCTGCACTATCTTGTGATGCAAACCGAAACCAGTACCATGTTGAAGATCCGCGTGCTGAATCTGAGCAAGGACGAATTACGGAAGGATCTTGAGAAAGCCGTAGAATTCGACCAGAGCGCACTCTTCAAGAAGGTGTACGAAGAAGAATATGGGACCTTCGGTGGTGCGCCCTACGGGGCCTTGATTGGAGACTACGAATTCGGGCGCCATCCTCAGGATTTGGCATTGCTGGAGATGGTTTCGAATGTGGCGGCTGCGGCCCATGCGCCGTTCATCTCGGCGGCTGCGCCTGGTCTGCTCGGGCTCGAAAACTTCACGGATCTTCCGAATCCTCGTGACTTGGCCAAGAAGTTCGAGACTCCGGATTATGCCAAGTGGAAATCCTTCCGCGAGTCAGAGGATTCCCGTTATGTGGGTCTCACCTTGCCGCATGTGCTGATGCGGCTGCCTTACGGGCCGGATACGGTGCCGGTCGAGACGTTCAATTTCAAAGAAGATGTGGATGGCACGGATCACAGCAAGTATCTCTGGGGAAATGCCGCCTATGCGATGGGGGCCCGCCTTACGGATGCGTTTGCAAAGTATGGTTGGACCGCGGCCATTCGCGGCGTCGAGGGAGGAGGACGGGTGGACGGACTGCCGACCCACACGTTCCGCACCGATGAAGGAGAGATCGCCCTCAAGTGTCCGACAGAAATCGCCATCACCGATCGTCGTGAGAAAGAACTATCGGATCTTGGGTTTATTCCCCTCGTACACTGTAAAGGGACTGACTTTGCGGCCTTCTTCGGCGCGCAATCCTGCCAGAAAGCCAAGAAATATGACACGGATGCCGCGAATGCCAATGCGCGGCTGTCAACTCAGCTCCAATATCTGTTAGCGATGTCACGCTTCGCCCATTATCTCAAGTCTATTATGCGGGATAAAATCGGGAGCTTCATGACACGCAAAGATTGTGAGGATTTCCTGAATCGCTGGATCAGTAAGTACGTCGTGAGCACGGAGGATGCCGGACAGGAAATCAAAGCCAAGTTCCCCCTGAAGGAAGCCCGAGTGGAAGTGGCAGAGGTGGCCGGAAAGCCAGGGGTTTATAAAGCCATCGCTTTCTTGAAGCCGCACTTCCAGTTAGATGAGCTGACGGTTTCGCTGAGGTTAGTGGCTGAGCTGCCGCCGCCGGCCAAGCGATAGGACCATCAAGACACTCTGCTTCGAGGATGGGGAGTAGGAGGTATCGGTCTGTTCGAATAAATCGGACGGTCGATGCATCCACCCCCTGTCCGCAAATCGGATGAAGCCACGGAGATGGCCTGGGGTCACCATGGGAGTCGATTGCCGCCTTGACCTCCTTCGAATACTCCATTCCTTCACCATCAGGCGGGCGCCTCTAGCCCACTCCTTCCAGTCTAGCCTCCAGCCGCAGTACGTATCTGATTGTATCGATCGCTTATCCTTTTGGATAACGTGGCCGTATGACGGCACGACCCTAGTGGTAGAAACGATGCGGAGTGAAGCGGCTATCCCGCTATCATTCAGTAACTTCGAAGGTACTGTGGCAATAAATTGAGCAGGACTGTGGTGGGCATGGGCTTTGCGTTGGGCACTGATCGGAACATCGGCCACCAAAAGAACAAGGCTCGAAGGCACAGTCAATCATATTCACAACGAGGGAGGTCATCATGGCAGAGATGAGACAGGAGAATGCGTTTCTCAAGTTAGGGGACGTGAAGGGAAAGGCGACGACCGATAAATTCAAAGATCAGATCGTCTTCCAGTCGATGTCCTATGGGGTGAATCAAGCCGGTGAATGGGAAGAAGGCGACCGGTTGTCCGGCAATATCACTACCTTTGCTGACCTGGTGATCGTGAAGGAAATGGATGGGTCGAGTCCCTCCCTCTCCAAGGCCTGCGCGATGAAGGAGCAATTCCCCAAGGCGGAAATCTCGTTGGTATCGGGTAAAGACGTGTACTGCAAGGTCACCTTGGATGACGTCATCGTGAGCAACGTCTCGGTGGGATTTCATAGCGGCGAGTCCAGGCCCACGGAGACGATTGCGTTGCGGTATCGAGCCGCCATGTGGGAGTGGGGAACGTCGAAGGCGGGATACGATCTGCGCAAGGGCGTGAAGAAATAGTGTGGAGTTGTCCGCTCCCCTGGTGTTTCCTAGATGGCCAGGGGAGCCTGATAACCCGAAGACCGATGACCCAGTATCTCCGTAGCATTCACGTTGTGGCGGTGCTGCTCGTTCTGGCAATGAGCCTCATCTCTCACGTACATGCTCGTGAGGGAGAGTCGCACAATTCGCCTCAAGCCTTTCATGAATTTTGGGGTCACTTCAGAAGCGGGGTGTTAGCCGGAAATAAGGAGCAGGTGGCCGCCGTCACATTCTTCCCATTCAAGACGAGAGGGATGCTGGATAGCGATCCTGTGCGTCTCCATGATCGACGGTCCTTCGACGAATTATTCGATAGATTGCTCGCGCAGGATAGCGGACTAAAAAAAGAGCCTGAACCGATGCGTGATCTTATTCAACGAACCGACTTCTCGCAGGAAAAACCGGTGAAGAAGCACAACAGTAGGGAGCGGATCGGTAACTTTGTCTTTCAAAGAATAGACAATCGGTGGCGTTTTGTGATGGCCTATCTCGACGAGGAATAGTCCATCGTTGCCGCAAGCAGCCAATAGAATGAAAAACCGGACGAAGGATCATAGTGATGTCTGTCCTGCGACTCGGTAACCGAGGCCCAGACGTACGGAAACTACAGCTCTTGTTGAACTCCGTCCTGGTCCCAAGCCCCCAGTTGACCGTCGATGGAGATTTTGGAAAGAGGACTGAGCAGGCAGTTGTGACCTTTCAACAAATGCGGGGGTTGCCGCAGGATGGGATTGTCGGTCAACGGACGTGGGCCCTGCTTGGTCAGACTTTTTCGGTCGGTTCAAGACCAGCGAATGCGTCTCACTGCAACTGGATGACGATCGCAGAGGCTGAAGTGGGAGTTCATGAAGATTCGATGCCCGGGCGTCAGAATCAACGGATCATTGAGTACCATCAGGCTACTTCACTCCGGGCTACGACCGATGAAGTCCCGTGGTGTTCGTCATTCGTGAATTGGGTCATGAAACAGACCGGCTATCGTGGGACGAATAGCGCGTTGGCAAAGAGCTGGCTCGATTGGGGTCTTGCTATCGATTCCCCCCGAGAAGGGGCTGTCGTGGTTATTAAGAAAAAAGGTGCGGCCAGTGATGTGGCCACAGGGTCTTCAACGGGATTCCATGTTGCTTTTTTCGTTAGCGCCTCACCGGTCCATATTCGCCTCCTCGGAGGGAATCAAGGTGATCAAGTCAGGTATTCAAACTTTTACCTCAAGGGTTATGACATCAAGGGGTATCGATGGCCGGTATAGCCTTCCGCGTCATTGTAGCGGTCAGGAATGTTGGCGAAAAGCGTCGTAAGGACTCGGAAAACATCTGATGGCGACCGAGGGTGTAGGACTGATGGCATCGGTGTTAGACCGCCTGCTCGACGACGATCCTCGGGCAGGAGATCCCTATCTGGACACGCTGGATCTAAAGGATCCGGCGAAGCTGACATTCAGATTGCGGAGCCCCCGGGACTCCGTGACCCGGTTCATGAGGGACCAGCTTGGTCAGGAAGAGCGAGAGTTCGTGGATCGGGAGGGGCCCGTGTCAAATGACCTCCTGCTTGCCCTGACCGAGGGGCTCAATCGCATCATCAGAGGGCCCCTGCTGTACGAGCGAAAGAGATTCGAAGGAGTCAAACTCTCCCCGGATACGGTGCGTCTCATGGAAGATAGTCGGAAAACATCTCACGTGGCGCTGCTGAATCGTATGTTGCTGGATGAGATCTTTGCCGACGAACTGCACAAGATGCGGAAGCCAGCTCCGCCCTCAGCGAATATCCGCGAGCTGAAAAAATCGCTGTCCCGGGACATCGAGGCCTTGCTGAACACAAAGCGTGAACTCCTCGACGGCGCGCCCACGGAATACAAAGAAGTCAATAATTCTCTCTTGATGTTCGGCCTGCCCGATTTCACCAGCTACAGCCTGTTGAACCACGAACACAGGAAGCTGATCTGCCGGTCCGTGGAAGAGGCCTTGACCAAGTTCGAGCCACGGCTAAAATCGGTGCAGGTGACGCTGGAACCGCCGCGCAAGTTTGATGCAGCGCTTCATTTTCGCATCGATGCGCTGCTGCGTCTGGATCCGGCACCGGAACCGGTCACCTTCGACGCAGCCCTGCAGCTAGGGACGTCGTCCTACAGGGTGCGAGGAGAAGCCTAGTGCAAGAGACGTTGCTCGAATACTATGAGCGGGAGCTCTCAGTCCTCCGGCAATTGGGGCAGGAATTCGCTCAGGCCTATCCCAAGGTGGCTGGCCGGCTCCTTCTTGAACCCAACAAATGCGAGGACCCGCACGTCGAACGTCTCATCCAAGCCTTCGCATTTCTCGCCGCGAGGGTCCACCTCAAGATCGATGATGAGTTCCCCCAGGTTACCGATGCGCTGCTCGGGATGCTGTACCCACATTACTTGGCTCCCATCCCCTCCATGTCGGTCGTCGAATTCGTCCTGGACCCGGAGCAGGGAAAGCTGACGAGTGGGTATGTCCTGCCGGCGGGCACGCAGTTATATTCCCGCCCCGTCGATGGCACACAATGTCGATTCCGGACATGCTACTCCACGACCCTCTGGCCGATCACGCTGGCTTCCGTCAAAGTGCAGCCGGCCGACCGTGCCCTACCGGGAGGAAAGCCGGGGGCGGTTCTGAAATTGGAACTCCAATCGCAGGGCGGTCTCACCTTCAAAGACTTGCAGGTCGATCAACTACGGTTCTATCTCAACGGGGAGGCTCCGCTGGCCTACGCCCTGTATGAGTTGCTGCTGAATCATACGTACGAAGTCCGTTGTCGAGCGGCCGGGGGAAAGCCGGGTGAGAAACCGATCGTGCTGGCGCCAGGGTGCCTGCGTCCGGTTGGCTTCGGTAAGGATGAAGGGTTGCTGCCATACCCTTCGCAGGCATTGCTGGGCTATAGACTCTTACACGAATACTTTACCTTCCCGCAGAAATTTCTGTTCGTGGAACTCGGTGGATTACAGAAAGCGGTCAAGGCAGGGGTGGGGAACAAGCTGGAAATCGAGATCATACTTGATCAGCCGCCGCGGTCGGATTACATGCCGACTGCCGAAACGTTTCGACTCGGCTCTGCGCCGGTGGTGAATTTGTTCACGCACATGGCTGAACCGATTCGACTGGACCAGACACAGCATGAGTACCGGGTAATTCCCGAGGTGAGGCGACCGCTGGCGAGCGAAATTTATTCCATTGATGCCGTATCGCTCGTGTCCGGGGAAAAGGAAACCGTCAGGCCGGTGCAACCGATCTATTCGCTCAAACATACGCGCGCAGATCGCGAGCAGAGCGCGTTCTGGTATCAAACCCGCAGGCCATCGGACCGAAAAGGCGACGCTGGCACCGAGGTGTATGTCTCCCTGGTGGATCTCGCATTGGATCCCACCGTACCAGCCGGCGATACGCTCATGCTCTCCACGACCTGCACCAACAGGGGCTTAACCGGTCGGCTGCCAATGGACGATCCCCGAGGCGATTTTGAGCTGGAGAAGGCTGCGCCGGTTGCGCGGATACGGGCGCTGGTGAAACCAACGCAGCCGATACAGCCGCCTTTGGGGGGCGAGATGCAATGGCGGTTGATCTCCCATCTGTCGTTGAACTACCTCTCGTTGACCGAGGGCGGTCCGCACGCATTGCAGGAAATCCTACGGCTGTATGATTTTTCGGACTCCAGCGTGGTTCACCAGCAGATCGATGGGATTGCGAAAGTGTCCTCTCGCCGGGTGACGCGACGGCCGACGTCGCTGGGGTGGAGCGGCTTCTGTCGCGGAATGGAAGTCACCCTCGAGTTCGATGAGAACAAATATGTGGGGAGCAGCGTCTATCTGTTCGCGAGCGTGCTGGAGAAGTTTTTTGCTCTCTATGCTTCGCTCAATTCGTTTACCCAGTTAGTCGCCCGTACGCAACAGCGAGAAAGGCCGCTGAAACAATGGCCGCCCAGAGCAGGGGAGCAGATTCTGATCTAAAGCAGGAACTTCTTCAGCGAGGCTTCCGCTTTGAATTTTTTCAGGCGGTCCGGCTGCTTGCTCGCGTCTATCCTGATCGGCAGGCGGTCGGTGACAGTGCAAGCCCGTCGAAGGAAATCGTTCGCTTCCGTGCCCATCAATCCCTCGCCTTTCCCCCCAGCGCCATTTCTCAGATCCGCCAGGCTCGCGACGAGAGACGCCCGGCTGAAATGACCGTGGCCTTTATGGGGCTGACCGGTCCCCAAGGTGTCCTCCCGCGCTATTACACCGAGCTCATGTTGGAGCGGCTGCAGGCCAAGGACACGACGCTCCGTGATTTCTTCGACGCGTTCAACCATCGGATGATCTCGCTGTTTTTTCGGGCATGGGAAAAACATCATTGCACGGTGGGGTTTGAACAGTGGCTGCTAAAGGGAAAAGAAGATCGGTTCGCCCGTTGTCTCTTCGCCCTCGCCGGTCTCGGGACGAGCGGGCTGCGCGATCGATTAACCATCGACGATCGATCGGTCCTGCGATATGTCGGACTGCTGGGGCAACATCCCCGGTCCGCTGAAGCGCTGGAGCGGTGCCTGGGAGACTACTTTCAGGTGCCGGTGCGCGTGAAACAATTCGTCGGGGCCTGGCTGAATTTAGAGGAAGGAGATTGGACCACGATTGGGAAGACCGGCAGCAACAATATCCTCGGTCATTCCGCGCTGGCCGGAACCAAGATCTGGGACCAGCAGGCAGGGTTTAAGGTGGAGCTGGGCCCACTGGAATTTGAACAGTTCGACAGGCTGTTGCCGTCCGGCCAGGCGTATCCGACGCTCGTGCAGCTGACGAAGTTGTTTGCCGGGCCGGAGCTGGATTTCGACGTGCAGCTGCTATTGCGGGCTGACGAAGTACCGGTCACGAGACTCGAGTCGACGGAGACCTATGCCCCGAGACTCGGCTGGACGACGTGGTTGAAGACCAAACAATTTGAGCGTGACGCAGACGAAGTCAGGTTCTCCGGTTCCACCATGACGACACAGGCTGCGACGGCGTAGCGACCGTTCGCTGAGAGGACGAGCATGAATATCAATCTGAAGGGACTCATTGGCAAGCTCGATGACACCTGCCGCCGTGCATTGGAAGGAGCGGCAGGGTTGTGTCTGAGCCGGACCCATTATGACGTGGACATCGAGCATCTCCTCAGTAAATTGCTCGAGATGCCGAATACGGATATCCACAAGATTTGTCACCACTACGGGATGGACCATTCCCGGTTTGCCCGAGACCTCACGCGCTCGCTCGACCAGTTCAAGACCGGCAATGCGAGGACGCCGACTCTGGCGCCTCAGGTCCCACGCCTCATCAATGAAGCCTGGTCATTGGCCTCCATTGAGTATGGAGGCAATCGCGTGCGGTCCGGCCATCTGATGCTGGCATTGCTCGTCGAAGACGATTTTGCTCGAATGATGCGCGAGCTGTCGCCCGAGACTCAGAAGATCTCGGCCGAAGATCTACACAGACGGCTACGGGATATCGTCTCGGGTTCAGCGGAGGATCTGGAAGATGTCCAGACGGGAGGGGGCGAGCAGCCGACGACGCAGGGGGCTCCTCATGCTTCCAGGACCCCGGCTCTTGATCAATTCACTATCGATCTGACAGCGAGGGCCAAACAAGGGCAGATCGATCCGGTGCTGGGGCGGGATGCGGAGATCAGACAGGTCGTGGATATCTTGACGCGACGCCGGCAGAACAATCCCATTCTTACCGGGGAAGCCGGAGTGGGAAAGACCGCCGTTGTGGAAGGATTGGCCCTCAGGATCGTCACCGGCGATGTCCCTCCGCCATTACAAAACGTCACTCTGCGGGTGCTCGACCTTGCGTTGTTACAGGCGGGGGCGGGAGTAAAGGGGGAATTCGAAAGTCGTCTCAAGTCGGTCATCAACGAAGTCAAAGCATCACCGAAGCCCATTATCACCTTTATCGACGAGGCGCACACCTTGATAGGGGCGGGCGGAGCAGCGGGCCAAGGCGATGCCGCCAACATCCTCAAGCCGGCGCTGGCCCGTGGAGAGCTGCGGACGATTGCCGCCACGACATGGGCCGAATACAAGAAATACTTCGAGAAAGATCCGGCGCTGACCCGGCGGTTTCAGGTGGTGAAGGTGGAAGAGCCGACAGAATCCAGTGCGATCAATATGATGCGAGGGTTAGCCGGGACGCTGGAAGAACATCATAAGGTGCGGTTGTTGGATGAGGCGATCGAGGCTGCAGTGAGGCTGTCCCATCGGTATATTTCCGGCCGGCAATTGCCGGATAAAGCGGTCAGCGTACTGGACACTGCCTGCGCCCGAGTGGCCCTGGGACAGGTCGCGGAGCCACCGGCGCTGGAAGATGCCCGCCGGCGAATCTCGCTCATCAATACGGAGGTCGATATTCTGGAGCGGGAGGCCATCACGGGTGGAAGTCACCAGGAGCGCCTCGCCGAATTGGGTAGGGAGAAAGCTACCGAAGAAAAGCGTCTGGCCGAGCTGAGGACCCGGTGGGAGCAGGAAAAGAAGCTGGTCGGACAGATCGCAGGGATCCGGAAAAAGTTGGAACAGCATGCTGTACCACCAAAGGCGCCGGACAAGGCAACCGAAAAGGCTCCTGACAAGGCGATTGAAACGCCGCCTGCCAAGCTCACCCCTCAGGAGATCGACACGCTGCAGACGGACCTGGCGCGGCTGAATAAAGAATTGACGGCGCTCCAGGGAGAGGCCCCGCTCCTCCAGCCCTGTGTGGATGGGCAGGCCATCGCCCAGGTGATTTCGGCCTGGACCGGTATTCCCATCGGACGAATGGTCAAAGACGAGATCAACACCGTGTTGACTCTCAGGGAGCATTTGGAAAAACGCGTGGTAGGACAATCGCATGCCCTGGATGCGCTCAGTCAGCGCTTGCGAACGGCGCGAGCCAAGTTGGAAGACCCTCGCCGGCCGATCGGCGTATTCATGTTCGTCGGACCAAGTGGAGTGGGCAAGACCGAAACAGGACTGGCGCTTGCTGAGTTGTTGTTCGGCAGCGACCAAAACATCACCACCCTCAATATGTCCGAGTTCAAGGAAGAGCATAAAGTCTCCCTGCTCATGGGGTCACCGCCGGGCTATGTCGGTTATGGCGAGGGAGGGGTGTTGACGGAAGCCGTGCGCCGAAGACCATACAGCGTGGTGCTGCTCGACGAGATGGAGAAAGCCCATCCAGGCGTGCAGGACATATTCTACCAGGTCTTTGACAAGGGAACGATGAAAGACGGCGAGGGGCGTGACATCGATTTCAAGAACACCGTGATCATTATGACCTCGAACGCCGGCACGGATACGTTCATGAAACTCTGTGCCGATCCAGAGACGAAGCCTGATCCAGAGGCGTTAGCCGATGCCATTCGACCTGACCTCTTGAAATACTTCAAACCGGCATTTCTGGGACGACTCATCGTCGTGCCGTACTATCCCATTTCGTCAGATATCATGCGGCGCATCATCGAATTGCAACTCAGCCGAGTCCGCAGCCGCATCAAAGAAAACCACCGCGCGGCGATGTCCTACGACGAAGCGCTCATCACGGCGATTGCCGACCGCTGCACCGAAGTGGAGAGCGGCGCGCGGAATGTGGACCACATTCTGACCCGCACCTTGTTGCCGGAGCTCTCGACGGAATTTCTCTCGCGGATGGCAGCAGGGGAATCGGTCAATAAGGTCCATATCTCGGTCGAGCCTGGGGGGAATTTCCGCTACGACGTGGCGTGAGGCCTTCGTGCGGTTTGCCGAGTCTGGTACGCGAATAACCGTAGATACGACTGAGGGCGAGTATGCAAATCCGGAAGGTATTACGCGCCGATATCCCCCTACTCCCGTTGGGCAGTGATGTACTGGAAACATTCCGAGACCGTCATTGCAATGTCGGATGGCTACCGAAACAGAGTCGTGTGTATCGCTATGGGTCGGATGAGACTCAGGCCAGGTGGAGTCGAGGTCAGTGGGTCAATGTGACGGAGGACTTATTTTACTTCACGGACGAGGCGCTGGAAAAGTGTGTGCTGCTGGATGCAACGTTCTGGACCATGGAAACGGAACGGGAAACAGCCCAGCGGGAAAAAGCCAAGCGGGAAGCAGCCTTGCGCATGAATGGCAGACCTGCGGCGGTCAAGATCTCCGACGTTTGGCGGAATCCCGGTCCTGAGTATCAGACGTCCGGAAACAAGCCGGCGCCCATCTGGAACAGCGCGGCATGGCGGGCCACTTTGATTGCCTTGGAGGATGTGCCGGTCTATTTCGGCGTCGCCGGTGCAATGGCATTTGACCTCTCGACCGGCAAACGGTATCGCGGACCAGGAGATCAGACGGCGCATCGTGCGTACCCAGGCGGGGCCTCCCAGATTCTCATCAGTGGGATAGATTTTGACAAATTCACGTTCGTGCCGCCGGAGCGAATGATGTGGACCCGCTGGCCTCAGCACCATTGAGAACCCGTTGGATTATCCAGATAGGATCAGGTCATATCCATTTGGATAGCCTTCACAATTGGATTGGGGGGGGAACAGTTTGAGGGAAGCGGCGATTTGTTGGGAAAAGGAGCATCAGAGGCTTGCAGTAAGGCGACTGTGGTGAGGCACGGAGGTTGCTCAATCAAGGTGCAGAACACGCAAGCAGCACACATCGCGAGGGGAATTACAGTATCGCCGTGAGAACAAAGCTGGCGGACTTTTTCAACATCCTGTTAGGTGAGGGCTGAAGTTATGCTGCACACACAAGAGACCAGGCTGATCGGGATAGAGACGCCGCTCGGCAAGGATGTCCTCCTCTTGAGAGGCTTTTCCGGACAGGAGGGCATCTCGCGTCTCTCGAATTTCGATCTGGACCTGCTCTCGCACGACCCCGACATCAAATTCGAGGATATCATCGGCAAGCGCGTCACGCTCCGGGTCACGCTCGGCTCGGACAAGAAGCGATACTTCAACGGGCTCATCAGCCGCTTCATGCAGACGGGGAGCGATCGCGGGCTGGCCAACTATCGGGCAACCATGGTGCCCTGGCTGTGGTTCCTCACGCGGACGTCGGACTGCCGCATCTTTCAGAAGAAATCTATCCCGGATATCATCCAGCAAATTTTCAAAGATCTGGGATTCACGGATTATAAGCTGCAGTTGCAAGGCAGCTTCGAACCGCGCGACTACTGCGTCCAGTATCGGGAAACCGATTTCAATTTTGTGTCGCGTCTGATGGAACAGTACGGTCTGTTGTATTTCTTTGAACACGAAAAGGGCAAACACACATTGGTCATTGCCAACGACCCGTCAGCGCATCAGCCATGTCCGGAGCAAAACGAAGCCAAATGGGACCCGCAGGGCAGCGGTGCGCTGGCGGAAGATGTCATTACGAGTTGGCAATGGGAACAGACGCTCAGGCCGGGCAAGTACGCCGTCACGGATTACAATTTCGAAACCCCGAGCACGAGCCTCGATGCAGAAATGAAAAGCACGATCGAGGTGGGGGGGAACGGCAAATTCGAAATTTACGACTTTCCAGGGGAATACAGCAAGAAAAATGAGGGGGATACGATCGCCAAGCTCCGCATGGAAGAGGAGGAGGCGCAGTACTTCGTGGTCAGCGGCACCAGTTCCTGCCGGGCATTTACGTCCGGGTATCGCTTTGACTTGAAAGACTATGGGCACAAAGGCATGAATCGGGCTTACGTGTTGACCAGCCTGCACCATGTCGCCACGGTCGGCGGGACCTATACGACGACCACGGTGGGCAAGGACGAATCGGCCTACACCAATTCCTTTACCTGCATTCCCCACAAGGTTCCATTCCGACCACCACAGACTACGCCCAAGCCGATTATCCAAGGAGTCCAAACGGCGGTCGTGGTGGGAAAGGCCGGTGAAGAGATCTGGACGGACAACTATGGGCGGGTGAAGGTCCAGTTTCATTGGGATCGGGAAGGGAAATATGACGAGAATAGTTCCTGCTGGACTCGGGTTTCCCAGAACTGGGCAGGCAAGCAATGGGGCGCCATGTTTCTCCCGCGTATCGGTCAGGAAGTCATTGTGGAATTTCTGGAAGGGGATCCCGACAGGCCGATCATCACGGGTCGCGTCTACAATGCCGAGCAAATGCCGCCCTATCCGCTGCCGGGCGAACAAACGAAGAGCACGATCAAGTCGAACAGCTCTAAAGGCGGCGAGGGCTCCAATGAGTTCCGCTTCGAAGATAAGAAGGGGAGCGAAGAAGTGTTTCTTCACGGGGAGAAGGACTGGACGATCCATATCAAGAACTGCGAAAACGAAACGGTCGGCTCCAGCATTTCGACGAACGCCGGTGCCAATATCAGTCGAAACGCAGGCGGAAACATTTCGCGCACTGCCGATGTGACAATCACCGACAAGGCCGGCAAGGACATCATCACCAAGTCCGGCAGCAATATGGATTTGACCGCGGGCGGATCGTACCAATTATTTACTAACCTGGGCATTCATCTGAAAGCCATGAACTTCGTGGCCGCGCTGATTGAAAGCGGTGCCAAGGCTGCTGCCGAAGGGATCGTGAAAGGCGGCATTGCGGGGGCCAAGGAAGGTGGAGCCGGTGCTGGCGCCAAGGCAGAGGCGGCTGCGGCTGGGGCCACTCAGGCCGCCGTGGCCGCAATGGGGCCTGCCGTCGCTGGGGTGACCGCGGAGCTGACCGCCCGCCAGGCTCAGGCGGAGAAGAACATGGGAAAGGCAGAGGCTGGCGGCACCGCGACCGGCAAAGCCGCCGCCGAGCTCCATCAGGCGATTTCGTCTGGCGCCTCAAAGGAGGTCATCGCGGGGGCGGTGATGGCCCTTGCGAGCGCGGGGTATGAGACCTATAAGGATGCCAAAAAACTCATCGAAGATATGCTGCCCCAGATTCCCTCCATCGTGCTGTGGGCGATGAAGGATATCAACGCGACCGCTCTTTGGAGCATGTCCCTTGAAACCAAGATCAAAGACATCAGTATTGAGGCGAAGAACAAGAACATCAACATCAAGGCGAAGCGAGATCTCAATGTTGAAGCGGCGACCAAAGATCTGAACCTCAAAGCCAGCAAGAAAAATGTGAACATTACCGGCAAGGAAAAAGTCAGCATCAAAGCCGAGGACAAGGCGTTTGTGATCGAGGCGGGAAAAGATAAGCTTACGATCAAATCTCCGAAAATGATTATGCTGAAAGTGAAAAGCTCGGCGGTGTGTATCACGGAAGATGGAATTCTTGTCTCAAGTAAGAAGGTCAAGATCAAGGGATCATCGGGGCCAGTGGAGGTCAAGGGTACTCCGATTAAACTTAACTAGTGAGGAGAGTTGACATCGTGGCTGACGAAGTGCTGGAAGAGGATCCTGACGAGGTTGATGATGCGCAGGAGGGAGAGGCGGAATCTCAACTTGACCTGGTGGGTGCGAAGCTCACGGGCGTAGATCTCCATGGCAAATCCCTCGCCGGATGCGACCTCACCGGGGCGGATTTATCCGGTGCAAATCTCGAAGAAGCCGATCTCGAAGACGCCGATCTCACTTCGGCCAACCTGACCAACGCGAATCTCCGCAGGGCCAACCTTCGGGGTGCAACGATTGATGAGGCTCAACTCAATGGTGCCGACCTGCGAGGGGCGAACCTCGAGGCCGTCGATTGCACCAAAGTCGATCTCCGAGGGGCCAAACTGAGTGGCGTCAATCTTTCTCAGGTTAATCTGACGGAAGCTGGACTTGAGTCAGTCGATCTGTCGGAGGCCAATTTTGAAGATGCAGCACTGACGGGCGCCTATCTCGTCGGCGCGATTCTCGACAAGGCCAAATTCCTCTCAACCGACCTCACGGATGCCAACCTTTCGCAAGCCTCACTCAAAGGGGCCGACTTCCATTCAGCCATTCTGAAGAATACGCTGTTGATCGAGTCAGACCTCTCCTGGGCCAGTTTCGACGATGCCATGGTCGAAAAGGTGACCTTTGCCGGATCGATTCTCAGAGAGGTGCGCCTGGTGAATGCCGACATCGCAAGGACCGATCTCAGTCATTGCGATCTCCGGGGAGCCGATTTGACGGGGACCAAGGCTGACCGGTCTTCATTCTCTAAGGCCAATCTCGAAGGAATGAAAGCTTCCGATAGCTCCATGGAGTTTACCGATTTCAGGGGCGCCAAGCTGGGGAAAGCTGTCCTGACCAGGGCAAGCCTTGTCGGCGCGGACACAGACGAGGCAGTGTTTGACGGGGCAGATCTCACCGAAGCAGATTTGTTTTGGACCACACTCTCTGCAGGCAAACTATTCAACTGTAAGACTGAGAACGCACGCTTTCCTGTTGAAACAGTAGTGGTGTGTGGTCCTCGAGGTATTACGCCGCCGCATGTTCAGCCGAAGCCGCTCTATCCTGTCGCGCTGACAGAAACTGAACGGAAAGAGCGAGCGAAGCAGCGACCGAAACAGCAGAAGCCGGCCGTGGCTTTGGAGAAGCAAGATGGGTAAGCCCGGCGCAAAGAAGATGGATCAAATTGTGAGCGTGACGCCCGGTGACGTGCACATCATCATGGTGCCTTCGCCGGGCGGACCGGTTCCCACACCGATTCCGCACCCCTGTGCCTCCATCATCAAGGACAAGGTCGCGGAAAAAGTCAAAGTGATGGGCCAGCCGGGCGCTGTCAAAGGGTCCATCTCGAAGCATACCCCACCGCACATTCCCATGGGACCCGGTCCCTTCCAGAAGCCGCCTGCCAACAAAGGGGAGATTGTCACGGCTTCGTCTAACGTGTTTTACGAAGGCAAAGAAGCAGCCATGCTGGGCGATACCGCCAAAATGTGCGCCGATCCAGCGGATGCGCCAGTAGGGAAGGTGATTGGTACCGCGGCGACTGTATTGGTGGGAGGTGGCGGATCTGGGAGCGACGAAGCGCGCGCAGCCGCGGCGGATGCGGCAATGAAAGCGGCAGCGGCGGCCTGCCACAAATGGATCAACGCAAACATGCCCCCAGGGGCGGACCGGGAGCAGGCGCACCGCGACGTCTGTTCGACGACCGGGCACCCAGTGGACGTGGTGACTGGTAAGGTCTTCACAGGGGTGTCGCTGATCCGTCTGACCGGCCGCATCCCCGTCGTGGTGAAACTCGACTACTCAACGGCCCGCCACCAGGAGGACTCGGCGTTCGGCTTCGGTTGGAGGAGTACCCTTGAGCGCCAGCTCCTGATGCATCCGAAGTTCATCGCCTACCGCGACCAGTTCGGGCGTTTCGTTCCTTTTCCGCCGTTGCGTGAGGGCGAGCGAGCGCGCAGTCTCACCGCTGCGCTCGTCCTGGGTCGCGAAGGTGGTATGTGGCGCGTGCGCCATCCAGACGGTCTGGAGGAGCGGTTTCCGGTGCATGACACAGAGCGCGTAGGCTTCCGGCCCCTGATTGCCGTCGGAGATCCCTTCGGCAACGAGACGAGATTCCGCTACGGATCTCGGGGGTTGGAGCGAATCGAAGACAGCGCCGGCCGTGGCTTGCGGCTCGATTGGACCGACGCGGGTAGGGTCGCAACGGTGACGATCGAGGCAGAGGGAACGGCGCCGCGCACCATCACCCGCTGCGAATACGACGAGCAGGGCGACCTGGTGGCGGTGCAGGATGCCGCCGGCTGTTGCAGGCGTTTCGAGTACAACGGACACCTCCTGGTCAAGGAAACCGACCGCAACGGGTTTTCCTTCTACTTCGCCTACGATAGGGACGCGCGCTGCGTGCGCACTTGGGGCGACGGTGGCAAGCTCTACCGCCAGCTCGCCTACGACCACGACCGCCGCGTGACGGTCGTCACGGACGGCCGCGGTGGGCAGAGCACCCACTACGCCAACGAGTTGGGCGTGGTCGAGCGGTTTGTCGACCCCCTGGGTCACGAGTGGACCAACAAATGGGACGAAGCGGGACATCTGCTCGCACAGACCGATCCCTGTGGCCGGAGCTGGAGCTACGAATACGACGATGCGGGAGATCTTATCGCGCGTAGCGATCCTGCCGGCGAGGAGTGCCTGATCGAGCGCGACCAGGTCGGCAGGATCACGCAGATGGCATACAGCCAGGGCGCCACGCTGACCAACGTCTACGACCCGCCAAGCGGACGCCTCGCGGTCAAGCGACTGGGCGAGAAGGTCGAGCTCCGCTACGTTTGGTCTTTGCGTGGGGATCTGCAGGAGGTTTGGACCAACGGCAAGCTGTCCTCCCGGTACATTCATGACGAGCGGGGCGAGATGATCGAGATGGTTTCGGTGGACGGCGCGGTTGCACATGTCGCGAGCGACGACCTGGGATGCCAGGTCCGGGTGAGTGACGATCGCGGCCGGGAGGTACGGCT
Source organism: Nitrospira sp. (assembly GCA_023248215.1). Classification (GTDB taxonomy): domain Bacteria; phylum Nitrospirota; class Nitrospiria; order Nitrospirales; family Nitrospiraceae; genus Nitrospira_A. Next base: position 69,698 of record JAHFEW010000003.1, on the reverse strand, counting down.
GGAGTGGGACGCCGTGGGTCGGCTGGTCGCGGTACGACCCGACGCCCTGCCGGTCAAGCGCTGGGAATACGACGCCGAGGGCAACCGTGTACGTCGCCTTATCGGTGACGCGGAGCTCACCTGCCGCTTCGACCATTGGAACGCACCGGCCGAATACTCGGGAAGTGGCTGCCGTCACCCCGTACGCCTGGGCTATGACACTGAGAACTTGCCGGCCTGGATCGAGACCGGCCGCGGCGGCCGCCACGAGTTTAGCTACGACGCCTGTAACCGCTTAGTGCGCCACCGCCACCCAAATGGTTCTGTGACAGCGTATGAGCGGGATCCCGGCGGCCGTGTGGCCGCGGTCGTGGATCGGCTGGGCCGTCGCGTGGTAATGGAGACCGACCAGGTCGGTAACCTTGTGCGGTGCGAGGGTCCCGACGGCTCCGCAGCGGAGTGGGAGTACGAGGGCGGCACGCGGCTGGTGCGCATGAGCAGCGACGGTGTGACGGTGGAGGGCCTTCTGGACGAGGCGGGCCGGCGGTTTGGCGAGGTCATGACCCTGCCTGACGGGCAGAGCCTGAGCCTCCTGCGCGATGAGGATGGTTATCTCTGCTGGGAGGAGGGGGTGCGTTTCTTCGGGAGCTTCCAAGGGTGCGGTGGTCGAATCGAGGGAGCCTGGTGCGCCGCCTGGTCGGATTACCTCCGAGTTCGGTCGCAGGAGGACACGGTCACGTTCTCCTATCCCAACGGTGTCATCGAGCGGCAGCGGTTCGATCGCCACGACCGGCTTGTGGACCAGATCATCACCGGTCCGAATGGAGCAATGATCAACCGCCGTCGTTTCGCATACGACGCGTCCGGTGAGATTGCCGCCATCGCCGACGACCTTCGCGACGAGCGGTATTTTCAATATGACGCGGCCGGACGCCTCTTGCGCGTGACAGTGCAAGTGGCTGGAGCACAGGATTCTCGTGGAGCCAGCGGCGGTCACAAGAACGCCGACAGTTCGCGCTATGAGGTTGTGAGCGAGGAGTACACCCATGACGCGGCCGAGAACACAAGCCGCGGTGCGGAGGCCTGGGAGTTCGACGCGGCCTGTCGGCTCCTACGGAGCAGCGGTGCGCGCTACACTCATGACGCCGCCGGTCAACGCACCGAACGTGTGAACCGCCAGGGTGTGGTGACGCGCTATCGATGGGACGACAACGGCCGCCTCGCGACAGTGGAGGTCCCGGAGCGGGGTCGGATCGAGTTCAGATACGACGCCATGGGTCGGCGTGTCTGCAAGACGAACGCAGATGGCGAGGTGCTGTTCGGTTGGAACGGAGACCGGCTCGTCACCGAGCGTTACGCTGACGGTAGGGAGCGACGCTACATCTACCATGGCGCTACGTTCCGGCTCCTGGGATGGGTGGACGTCGAGGGTGACGAGATGAGAAATTACTTCGTCCACGGCGACCATCTTGGACGCCCACTGGAGGTCACCGACGAGCGCGGCCGCCTGGTCTGGGCCGCGCGTTGCGATGCCTATGGAGTGGTGCAGGGGCTATTGGTGGCGGAGGTAGATTTGCCGCTGCGTGCCGCCGGCCAATATCTGGACCGTGAGACGGGGCTCTGCTACAACCGCCATCGCTACTTCGACCCCGAGGTGCTGCGCTACATCAGCGAGGACCCGCTTGGACTGAATGGTGGGTTTAACCCCTATGCGTATTGCCCCAATCCGTTACGCGAGGTGGATCCGCTGGGGCTCACCCCGGGTGGCAATCCTAATTACGATCCCAGGGCCGCCGAACTGGCGGCCCTGCGCCGGATCTACGGCGAGTCGCCGGGCCTGCAGATGCTGACTGAGTCCTACCAGCCTGGCCAGGAATGGAAAATCGCTGTGGCGCAGAGGATGCTTGCTGAGGAGACGGGCTTCAGCATTCATCCCTGGGTGGGTCCGCAAGGACCCCATGGCCGAGAGCCTTCAGCGGCTGACGCAGGCATGGTGGACTGGGAGAACAGGAGAATCTACATCGATCCCAACGTGGACCAGGAGACATACCGGCATGCACTCGGCCATGAGGCGGGGGCCGTCAAAATTGTCGAGGACGACATCGCGCAGACGGGCGCGCCCCGTCCAGAGAATTGGGAGGAAGCCAAGGAAAGGCATATCGCACCATCCGCCGAGTATCCAGGTATGCTCCATCGTACCCAGGTGCTTGACAACCACGTTGCGAATCCGACGGCCGCCGAGCAACGGGCCCCCGTCCCCGCCGGCGGTGACGACGAGATTTAGCCGTTGGCGAGGCATGAGACTCGGGCGCTGGACGGTAGATGCGAGGCTGGACCAATGATACACAGTATAGGAGCCCGAGGACCTCGACCAGGGCTACGTCGACATGCCGCTGGTAAATAAGACACCTCTTACCGCATTCGTGGAAGGCGTCCCACTGTTCGACCGTTCCCACGTGACGGTCATCATCAAGGAAACCTTCGATCTCGTTCCCGACGCTGTCGCTAAGCTCACCGCGGAGCAACTCGCGCTTGCCAGCTCGGAAGACTTCACGGGCAAG
>JAHFEW010000003.1:0-67058 GCA_023248215.1 Nitrospira sp. | reverse complement strand
GAAGTGCGAGCCACGAATATGCATGCCAAGCATCCGAATTTTGTCTGCCGGTTGCCAGGCATCCGCGTGCGCTGTCTGTTCCAGCGGGAGCCCCAGTCCGAACAGATTGAGGAATTGAAGCTGAACCTCGATACGCTCTGGATCGATATGGAACAACTCCAGATGGTGCTGGTCTGGAGAGGGCGGATCAAAAGTGAAGGCCTTGCTGAGGACACGGTGTTCCTCACGGTTCAAGAAGAGCTTGGATGCCCTCCACGACCGATTGAGAGCTATCGAGACATCTTTTTGGAGCATGCGAAACAGCAGGATATGTCGGATCTAGAGGCGGCTGTGGCCGAAGAAGACGCGGCTACTGCCGGTGAATCGTAAACTCTAGGTTGGAGTCGCGTTACTTCTTGAAGAGGAATCGCTGGATGAGCATCAAGACGGTGAAGACGAGGATGGCCCCCGCATACTTGATGAGGTCTTCAACGAATTCACTCACGGTCCGTCTCCGACTACAGACCAATCATGCCTTGGGCGATAGACATTTGCCTGGTGGTTAGTTTCGTTCGTACAGTAGGGATGGGCTTCATCAATGTCAACAGGTTGGGTGTGCCGAGGTGATCGGCTTAAACCACGTTTGCATTCGCCCTGCACCGTCCCGATACGCCGCTCTTCAACCCCAGCGCCCCCGGCGTTCGCCAGCAGGCGCTGCTGAAATAGGGGATAGAGAAAGGGGGGAGACCCCATGGCCCTCGCCTCTCCGCGCTTCAAGCCAAGCAACACTCTGAACAAGGTCGCGACGAACCGTACCACGTTGCAACAAGGCGCGGTCGGCAGGGCGGTGCATCTCGTGCAGATGGCGCTGTTGGATCTCGGGTATACCATGCCCAACTCGACGAGCAATGCCAACTACAGCCCCGATGGCATCTACGGTGAGGAAACCAAGCGAGTCGTCAAACAGTTCCAGAAAGATAGCCGGACGCTCGTCGATGACGGCGTGGTCGGGCAGAAGACCATTCAGGAGCTTGATCGACGCCTTACTACCTTCAAACACCGGGTGAGGCTCCATTTCCGGTCGATTGCGCTGACGAACGTGCCGTTCCACCGGAGCCTGGCCAATGCCGAGGTCGTGTTCGGCCAGTATGGCATCAAGATCGAGTTCGCCTCCGGCCAATCCCTTGGGCTGACCTCCGATCAGCAACAACTGTTCAAGAAGATCGATCAGGATTGCAAGTGGGAACTGAAGGACGGGGAGTTCAATCAGTTGCAAGGGCTCGGCTCGCCTGCGCCGGCGAGTGACATTCTGGTTTTTCACGTCAATACGTTTGCCGACAATGATCTGTTGGGCTGTGGCGGTCACGCGAAGAACCGGCCTGCCTGCACGATCGCCGCGCGTGCCGGGGCCTGGGATACGGCGCATGAAGTCTGTCATGTCCTGCTCGGATCGAGTTTTGCTCCGGTGCATGTGCCTGACCATCGGAATCTGATGCACGCGACCGAGCCATTTCTGACGGCCACTCCCGTGCTCACGGATCGGCAAGTGGCGCAAATCCGCACGAGCGTCTGCTGTGCGCCGATATGACTTGAGCCCACCCCTGTGGTCTGGCATCTATCGCGGCGCGACTGGGGACATGAGGGGCGAAGACACAAAGGGGTTGAGAATGCACCCCGTACATGACTGCCTCTGATGTCGGCGATGGTGCAGAGGCGGCAGATCCTGTTCCCGGGATGACACGATCTGCTTGTCGCAAAAGCGGGCGTGAGGCCCTGATCATCGTGAAGTTCCCGGATGTGCGTCCCACTCCAATATCACGAGAAAGCGGCCCCTGGTCGCCAAGGAGGGCCTTATGACTCTCACGTACAAGATTCAGGAAGCCATGGAGCTTCAGCGGGAAACTGAAGCACTGCGGGTAGATGTCCCGCAGCAGGATATCGCCTTGTCACGGCAGTGCGGGATTGATCCCATTGATGTGCAGGCATTCCGGGAAGTCTCAGGGAGGGGGTTGCTGCTCATCGTGCGTTGTCCAAAAGCTACTGCTCGCGCCTGGCACGGGCTTATCCCGGCAAAGCCGATTTCTGTGAAGGCCAAGAGCGGTTCGTCCGGGGTGGTCGTTACCTCGGAAGGCAACATGTTCGTGTCCGACTACGACCTCATGAGTATCTGGCGGCATAGTGGGGCCGGTTGGTGCAAAATTGTCGTTTCCGCTGCAGATGGTGCCTCCCGCGGCCCCTATTCGCCAGAGGGCACGATGGTCCTGAGGGAATTGAACCGAAGTCTCGTATCCCGGATCAAACATGGGTGTCAGGATGACTTTTGCTCCCCAAGCAATCCAGGCGTGAAACTGAGCGACCATTTTGCGGCTTTTTACGACGGGATGGGGGAGTACCTGGTCAATCCGGCGGTCTGCAAGATGTTCTACGAACGAAAGGGGCTTGTCTGGCTCTACGACGACTCCGGCGGATACCTCCTCGACGCGGCCAGACAAGAAGGGTCGGATCCTAGTTCGACCAAGGGGTCGAGTCGAACGAATACCAAGAAATGAAACACAGGAGTCCGCAGTCATTCCTGGTCCGCGCTCGTAAAGTCGCGCTCTAGCACCAGCGCCCTCGGCTTCCGCCAGCAGGAGTTGTTGAAATAGGGAGGTTCCACTATGGGTGGAGGACGCACGCCGGGACCAATTGGGTCAGATACAAGGCCGTTGCACGGGCCCTTTGATCCGCATTTTCCGATTGGCGGGTTTGAGGCTGCCGGGCCACTCGGCCTGAATGACGGGGGGACCACAGGGCCGCGGCTGACTGGCTGGCCCCGGCAGATTTCCTGGAATGGGTTCAAGGATATCGCCGCCCGTCCGGCTGGTGAGAACGAGGATGCGCAGATTGATACCCAGACCGCGCAACCGGAGCGGGTAGGGGTGGCGCGCGAGCAAGGCCGGTTTCGGCTGGGGGATTTTGAAGTCCGGCTCAAAGTCATACGCGACAATTCCTGGGTCGTGACGAGTCAAAAGAATGATACGCTTTTGGCTCACGAGCAGGGTCACTTCGACATAACCGGCCTGGTGGCTCGCGATTTGGTGAAAGCGCTTGGCGCCTTACGGGTGGGGACTACCGATGAGTTGCAGCGGGAAGTGTCACGGCTCTACGAGGCCTACGATGCCTGGGCGAAATCCCTTTCCAAGCAGTATGACGACGAGACCAATAACAGCCGGAATGCCAAAGTTCAGGCCGAGTGGGAATCTCGCATCCGGACCGGTATGCAACAAGGGACGAGCCTCGGGACTCCGCCGAGCTGAAGGATTCTGAAGGGTCTCCGCCTTGGGGCCTACGGTATTGTCGATGACCTGCTCTGTGCGACGTCTGGCCTAACTCCACCGGCCTTGCAACGGTTTCAGGGGAGACGCGACCGACTGAAACCGTACCAGGCGGATGCGATCCTGGTTTTTGTAGGAGACGAGCGGCATCAGCCCCTGGTCGAGAAGAATCTCAGCTGCTTTTCCCGTGAGCCAGGCTTCTGCACAGGGCTTGGTCACGGCTTCCCCTGAATCATCTCGGTAGACATGCAAAGGAAGCCCATCCACGTCTTGAACTGAGCCAGGACGAAGGTGCCAGCCGTTTTCGGAAAAGGCCTGCCCCAAGAGCACGAGACAGGCGAATATCGGGTTGCCCCAGCAATAATCTTCATGGTCAGGGCCGCCCGCCACTTCCTCAAAGGTACAGGCACTGATCGGTTCCGTCTCCCGCCCAAACGGCATGCGCAGCAACATTCTCGGAAGGGACAAACCCAGATAGGACGCTTCGTTCATCTGTCGCAGACGTTGCCACCGTTGGTGGTCCTCCTGTTGTTTCGCCGGATCTTGCCAGGCATCCGGATCCGGCACTGCTCCAAATGAAGAACAGCCCACTATGCTCGGGGATGCGGCGGCCAGAAACGGGGCACCCGCTTCCTGGGACACCTTGGCAATCCGTTCCAGCATCTCCACATCCTCACTCGTTCGATCGAACGTATAGACTCCCCCGACCACTGCCCATGGGTGAGCCCCAGGAATGCGAACGGTCTCTTCGACCAAAAGACGGTAGAGCTGGGTGGCCTGCAGATCGTCGCCGCGTAGTAGATCGGCTGACAGTGCACTCTTTGGGAGATCCAGCAGGTAGAGCTGAAGCTCCCCGTCCGTTTCAATTCGTTCCACGACAAACGAGAGCCCTCGCCAGGCCGCTTCGAGCCCTTGAAAGGTCGGATGGTGCAGCACGGTTCTCAGGATCTGATTCATGGCTGCATCGACTTGTGCGACAAGCTCTTTTTCCATGGGATGCTCTTTCGGGACCAGCAGCGGCTGGATGAGTGACTGAAGGTACGATTGCCATTCCGTGGGTCGAAGATCAGCCACCGAGATGGGAGCCTGTTCGAGCACTTGGTCGAGCAGACCGGTCGTTGGTGCGCCACTCACGCCTGCCTGGTGGGGCGTGGACTCGGTGGTCACTGATCGTGCTTCGGTAGGCTGGCGGGGTTGCGTCCAGGCGCGGACCTCGTTGGCAGCCTGGGGGAACGTTGCGGGGCTAGTCAGGCGTCGGCGCAGGTCAGAGAGTTTCTGCAGGGGCTCGATTTGGCGGACCAGGCGATCGGGATGCAAGTCATTGAGCTCGGCGAACCTGAGCGTGATGGGAGGCGTGCTGTCTCCGAGTAGAGGACTCTGAAGCGCGACATCGAGTGTGCCCAAGAGTTCATGGATGTTGTCGCGATCCACTCGAATCGGGCGTCGATGGACCAGCGCTCGATGTTCGGTGCGATCGTGCCGGCTTTCCCTTCCGCTGAAATCTCCCATGATGAGTATGCGAAACGGAATGTCCGGATCCGGCCGCCCAAGCGGGCGGGGCTCTCCGGCTGTGAGAACGACATCGACGCTGCTGGTAGGGCGATGAGTTGTCATAGCGCTGTCTCCTTACTTCGGGCGAAGGAGATGACGAGGTGCGACGAGCGGACCTGCATCGACAGGGTCCCTGAATGGCCAGAAGTATACCGAAGGAACATAGACTCGTCGAGCGGATAGACCAGGGTGGTTTGCATGGGTGCCGCGTGCCGCACGAGCTTCAATCGATAGGCTGCAACAATAGATGAGGTAGAACAGACGGGCGGTCACACGTCAGGGGAAGGTCAAGCGCACAGGTTTATGAAATATTCATTTGCTTAATCAGCCGCGAAAGATAGGTCGGCCGGAGGCCGAGCAGCTCCGCCGCCTGGGCCCTGCTCCCGCCTGCTTTGGCAAGGGCGTCGCGGATGATGAACACCTTGTGGTGTTCGACTGAGTCATGGAAGGGGAGGTGGTTGACCAGGCTCTCCTGTTGTTGTAAATCGAGGCTCTGTAATACAAAGTCCTCCGGTTCCAACTGGTCGCCGGTTTTTAGCACCACCGCCCGTTCAATCGCATTTTCAAGCTCCCGCACGTTGCCCGGCCAGGCATAACTTACCAATGTCTTCATGGCCGAGGGGGAGATGCGCAAGGGCGGTCTCTTCATGTCCCGGCAATGTTTGGCTAGGGACCGTTCGATCAATTGAGGGATATCTTCCCGACGATTTCTCAACGGCGGAATGGTCAGACTCACAACGTTGAGCCGAAAAAAGAGATCAGCGCGAAATGCCCCGCCTTTGACGGCCTGTTGGAGGTCCCGATTCGTCGCCGCGATGATGCGGACATCGACCTTGATGGATCTGGTTCCTCCCACCCGGTCGAATTCCCGGTTCTGCAGAAATCTTAAAAGCTTGGCCTGCAGGGCCGGCTTCATATCGCCGATTTCGTCCAGGAATACCGTTCCCCCGGTCGCCACCTCGAGCTTGCCTAATTTCTGTGCATGCGCGCCGGTAAAGGCCCCTTTTTCATGGCCGAACAGTTCTGATTCCAGCAATTCCTCGGTCAACGCCACACAATTCACGGGCGCAAAAATTTTGTTCCGGCGGGGGCTCCAGGCATGGATGCAACGTGCGAGTAGGTCCTTGCCGACGCCGCTTTCCCCTAGCAGGAGAATTGTGGCATCGCTTTGGGCTGCCTTCTTGGCCGTGGTGAGAATTCCCAGCATCTCCGCATTGACGCTCGAGATGGTCTCGTAGCGACTCTCGACTTCGCTCCGTAGGACCTCGATTTCGCGCCGCAGCCCTTCGCGCTCCAGTGCTTTCTGAATGACGAGTAGGAGCTGGTCCATCTCAAATGGCTTCGTGATGAACTCCGTTGCACCCTCCTTCATGGCTTCCACGGCCAGGCTAATCGTCCCGTGTGCAGTCATAATCACGACCGGCAAGGCCGGCCAGTCCTTACGGAGCCGCCGCAGCACTTCAATCCCCGTCATGTGCGGCATTTCAATGTCCAAAACGACGAGGTCCGGGCGGTTCTGCTCGAGGCCTTGAAGGGCGGATTTACCATCGGAAGCTGTGATGACCTCATATCCCTTTACGTGGAGGCCGAGCTTCAGAATATTGAGAATCGACGGGTCATCGTCAGCAACCAACACAATCGGTTTCATGTTGTTTCTTCCTTCATTAAGGCCCCCCAACAACGGGCCCGCATCGGACAAGCATCGGGCGCTATTGTATAAAAGTTAGCCAGCCAAATCACCACTTGGAGGATGATAATGGGTAGGTTGACTAAAAGAATGGGTCAAGCTGGTGCCGCGTATCTGTATCCTGGCCGCTGAACCGGTGTATCTGCGAGGATACTGTTCCTGCTGCATCTCGGGAGAGGCTTAGGTATTACTGGCATTTTTCCCCGGGAAATTGTTGGTACATGCATTCGTTTTGCTTCATCGAGACGGGTGTTCTCAGGGTACGGGAGTTGCGTACTCCATTGCGGAGGCCTACACTCCCGGTTGAATGAGAGGTGTGTTCCATGTTGCCAGAACCACAGCAAGCCGAAGGTTTCGAAAAGAACTTTACGCCGCGGGGAAAGCCACGACGGCAAGAAGATCTGCGTTTGGTCCATCGAGATCGAGAACTCGATGCAGCCCGGCGTGTCAGCGAGGCCCTCTTTCAGCATTTGACGCCTGATGACGTTGCGATCCGTGCCGTCGAAATTGCGTTAGAGGCGGTCGATGCCGAAAGCGGTTCAATTCTCCTTGCCGATCCCCTTACAGAGCGACTCATTTTTCGACACTCCATTGGGGATAGTCGAGTCAAAGTGGGAACCGCCATCCCGTGGGATAGGGGTATCGCCGGCGAAGTGTTTCATACCGGCGTTCCGATTGTAATTCGTGATGCCCATGCAGATCCACGGCACTATGCCTCTATCGATGAAATGCTGGGTCATGTCACGCGCGACATGATTGCGTTGCCGCTCAAACGGTGGGAAGGAGACCCGATCGGGGTGTTTGAAGTCCTCAACAAGCGTGGGGGACGACTGGACGATGATGACCTGGCCATTCTGACGATCGTGTCGGCGATTACGGCCGCCTCGATCGAGCAGGCTCGTCTGTTTCAAGATGCCAAGCTGGCTGAGGTGGCGAGAATCGTCGGGGATATCGGGCACGACATCAAGAACCTGCTGATGCCGCTCGTGTGCGGGGCTGGGTTGTTGGAGGGAGAAATTAAAGATCTCGTGGCCAATTCGGCAGATCCATCCAGCGCGACCGCCAAAGACACGTTTCAGTTATGCGCCGAAGTGATTCATATGGTGAGAGCTTCGTCCAGACGGATTCAGGATCATGTGGCGGAGATTGCGGATTGCGTGAAGGGTCTGAGCTCTCAGCCGGACTTCGCCCCCTGTCGGATGGCCGATATCGTGCGATCGGTCTACGACACCTTGCGATGGCAGGCTCAGGAACAAGGAGTCACGCTGTGCAGTGAAAGGCTCGAGGGTCTTCCGACCATCATCGCGGACGAACGCCGATTGTTTAGTGCTGTGTATAACCTCGTGAACAATGCCATTCCGGAAATGCCCGCCGGCGGGACGGTCACCGTTCGTGGAAAAGCGGATCCCCCAGCGGGATGGATCCTTCTCGATGTGGCCGATACCGGGGGCGGTATGCCGAATGAGGTCAAGGAAAGTCTATTTTCGGTTCGGGTCGTGAGCCGAAAACCGGGCGGAACCGGCCTTGGGACGAAGATTGTGAAGGATGTTATCGATGTGCACCATGGCCGGATCTCCGTGGAAAGCGTCCTGGGGAAGGGGACAACATTTCACATTCAATTGCCGATCGTGCAGCCATAACCTCGCTGCTGCTGCCTTCGCCACTATCACACCGTCACCTCACATATCACCAGAGCTGTTGAGATCCAAGTAGTCGTCCTTGACGAGATCATCTTTTTTCCGGGACGGCTACCGCATGGCGTGATCTTGCAGCCTCTCCGACATCCCTCTCGATTCGGATAGCAATCTTCTCTTTGTGGATGCTGGAATCCTTTTGTTTTTCGTTCCGCATATGAATCTTCTCTACCAGGACACCTTGCTCCATCGATCGCCCTCTTTGCGAACTGCGATGCGAACTGCGCGCAGGAGTTTACCAGGAGCGACCCGTTCGCCGTTCTTGTTCACCAAATCTTCGTGGATGAGAGTAGCTGTCGCTTCGTCATTCTTGACGGAAAGGTTCTGGATAGTGACTTTAATGACCGAATAATTGTTCGACATCATGTCCAAAAACACCTGGCGATCCGCGCCGATTTCGGACAACCGCTGCAAAGATGCAAAATCTTGCGCCTCATAGGCTGCTTGAAAGTCTTCAAGCAACTTGTCCAGCTGCTGCCGTGAAGGGCTCATGTCGTTCGGAATGCCCGGCGGCGGAACCGGCTGCTGTGCTTCTGGCAGTGCCGGCGGCGTGGTCATGACCTTTGGGCCTATCGGCGGTTTCTGCGGTTGCGTCGCCGGTCGAGGAGATACGGAGTCCTTCTTGCCTGATCCTTGAGTGTTCCGGCCTTCAGACGACTTGTCCGGGCCTTGTATTCTGTCGTCACGATCCGATCCGGGTCGTGTATCAGTCGGTCGATTCTCTTGAGGCGGGTTTGTTCTTGGTTCCGGCGCCTTGTGCCAATCGCTGAGATTAAGGTAGAGAACGACTCCCCCTAATACCACTGCGGTCGCCAATGTCACTGTCACCAGCGGAAGAACGCTATATTGTTGCCACCAGGGCTGTGGCAAATGATGAGCTTCAGACTTACCTTGTGCTCTCGACCTGGCGACCACGTCCGTTTTGTCTTCTGGGACGGCTGGAACATGGTCTGATCGGTCAACGCCCTTCCGAGGCCAAACATCTGGCTTGGGTGGTGATGGACGGGGTGGCGGAGATGCTTGATAGAGTGGTTCTGAAGAGACAAGTGGCGTTATGCGCGGCTCGGTATGTCTCTCCGTATGGGGAGTCACGAGAATCGTGCGTTCCTCTGCGGGTGATTCAGGGAGAGGGGGAAGCGTTTGGAGGCATTCCTTCAGTTGAGTCACGAGGAACCGGGCTGTCGGCATACGATATTCTGGATCGCGTCGGACCAGATCCTCGATAATGGCCTTGAAGAGCGAAGGAATATTGTCGGGAAAGTCCAGCGGGATCTCTTCCTGTGTATCGAGGAGCTTACTTTGGATGGCGCTCTTCGGGATGTTCCGGAACGGATGATGTCCGACGATCATCTCGTACAGGACGATGCCGAGCGAATAGAGATCGGCGCGGCCGTCAACCTTTCTCCCCGCGGCTTGTTCGGGCGACATATATTCGGGCGTGCCGAGTATTTGTCCGACCGTCGTAATCGATACTTCGTCGAGAGCCGCCGCAATTCCGAAGTCCGTGAGCTTCACTCGGCCTCGGCCGTCGACGAGAATATTGGCCGGCTTGATGTCCCGGTGTATGATCCCTTGGTCATGGGCGTACGCAAGCGCCTCAGCCACCTGCAGCGCGATTTCGACACTCGTTCGGAGATGAAGCGGATTGCGGGCCTGCATGAAAGAACGGAGATTGCCGCCCGGAAAATATTCCATGACGATGTACGGGGTGCCGTGTTCCTCCTCGACCGCATGGATGGTGACGATATTGTCGTGGTCCAACCGTGCCATGGCACGCGCCTCACGCAGGAACCGCGCGGTGAAGGAGGGATCTCCGGACAAATGTTCATGGACGGCCTTAATGACGACGACTCGATTGAGAGTCTGGTCTAACGCTTTGTAGATCACCCCCATCCCGCCCTTCGCCAGTACTTCTTGGACGATGTATTTGCCGGAGAAGACCTGGTCGGACATCTACCATCTCCTATGAGAGCGGTGCATGGAGCGGTGTTGCACTAGCCTATCTGAAACGCTTTAAGAAGAACAAGAAGCGCCCTGTTGGTGTCGTGAAAGCAAGGCATCGTGACGCTAGGAATTCCGGTACGAAAGGGAGTTCTTTCATCAGTGTTCACGAGCCTTCCCTTGATTTTTTCCGGGTAGCACTCGATAATGGCGCCGCACGCGTGAGGTGGACTGATGGACAGTTCGAGGATGGGAGAGGCGCTCACCACTGAACAGGTGGCATCGCTTCGTGAAAAGACCGAGGCGGTCTCTCAGATCTTAGGCAGCCATCTCCGCACCTATATCGATACCCTCAAACCTTTGCTGGCGCCGCGCCGCGTGTTGGGCAGACATGTCGGATCACGTGACGATGTGAACGGCTCCGACCTTGCCCTGACGCGTCTCAAAGAGCTCTATCGCGAAGGTAGCCACACTCCGTTCGGGTTGCCACTCGAATTTCCTGATACCGCCCTGGCACAACTCGATAGCCAGCCGGCCATCTACCGGTGGGAATATACCTATACGGCCAAATCGGAACGAGACTCCAGAAGCGTGACGGTTACGTCACCCGTCCAATGGGTTCTGAGCTACGAGTCAGCGCTGACGCTCTCCCACGTGCATTCGATGCTGGAGAGCAGGATGGAGCGGAGTACTGAGGCCTTGCGGCAATTCGTCGTCAACGCGCTGGTGATGCAGCTCCTCATGAAAGGCCAGCCAAACTTGGTCCAGCTTTTGGCAGCACTGCGCTGCCAAGTCGAAATGAAACCATTGCCTGGTTTAGGGACCTTGTCCTTCGTGACCATTCATGCTCCCCTCACATCGTTCCGTCCCGCAGATGATGTGCTGCTCATGGCGACACGCTTTTCTGGTGTCCCTGCTTTCGTGGAGCTGATTTCGCCCGAGTCGATCGAGAACTTCGAAGATCCCATGCGCGTTCAACTTCAGCAAGCGCTTGCCTAGGTCTTTCTGTCCTCTCAAGCTCTTGCCGCCTACTCAGTCGATCAGTAGGATGCCCGCGGATCACATGCCTCCTGCTCACCCGACATGTCTGACAATTTAACAGCCGATCTCAAAACGCCACAGCCGATTCGTGTACGAGTCCGCATGGGCACAACGTGGAGTGGCGAGCAGCGCTTTACTCATGTGTTCCGGATTGGGCGATCGGCTGACTGCCAGGTGATTGTGCCGGAACGAGTCGTCAGCCGCATCCACGCGGAGGTTCGATTCGAGGCTAACCAGTGGTGGCTTATAGACCAGCAGAGTACTCATGGATTGTATGTCAACGGCCGTCAGATCACTCGAGTGCCGCTGCGAGAAGCCGTGACCGTGGAACTGGGATTAGGTGGACCGGCCGTATGGCTTGCGGTCGGCGATGAGATCGCCTTCTCGGATCAGCCGACTGGGGTGGCTCAGGCCGACCCAAAAGCGGAGTCGGTGACCGAGATTGTTGACCGCTGGAGACGGGGGGATACTGCGGAAGAGAGCGAGGAAGCGCGTCGCTACCGCCAAGCGGCACAGCGCCGCGAGGGACAACAGAGGCGCCGATATCGTGCGGTTGTTGGAGCTGTCGTCATTCTGTTGGTCTGCGCTATTGGTTACGCATGGTACCAAAGGGACAGAATCGATCAGATGACAAGAACCGCCGGAGAGATGTTCTACATAATGAAGCAGGTGGAAATTCAAGTCTCCGAACTGGAAGAGGTAGTGGCCGATACCAAGCGCAAAGACCTTATGGAGAGAATTCTGACGAAACGCCAGAAGCTCCGGGAGTTGGAGGCGCAATACGATCGCTTTCTCACCGAGCTGGATATTTATGAGGGCATGAGCGAACAGGATCGACTCGTGTTTCGGATGGCGCGGCTATTCGGCGAGTGCGAAGTGGCCATGCCGCGGGATTTTCTCTCCGAGGTGAAGAAATATATCCGTCGTTGGAAATCTACGGAACGGCTGCAGAACGCCATCCAGCGTGCTCGGGATAACGGGCTCATTCCGACGGTTGCCAATGAGATGTGGACAAAGAACCTGCCTCCGCAATTTTTTTATTTGGCGGTCCAGGAGAGTGGGTTTGACTCGAAGGCAGTGGGACCTCTTACTCGAATGGGATATGCCAAAGGCATTTGGCAATTTATTCCGCAAACCGCTGAACAGTATGGATTGAAACCCGGACCGCTGAAAAACGTGGCAAAATACGATCCGCAAGATGAGCGCTTTCATTTTCAAAAAGCCACGAAGGCTGCAGCGAAATATATCAGGCGAATCTACAATACCGATGCTCAGGCATCGGGCTTGCTCGTCATTGCCTCTTATAATTGGGGAGAAGGGAATGTCATCAACATTATTCGAAAGATGCCGAACAATCCGAGGGAGCGAAACTTTTGGCAGTTGTTGAAGCAGTACAAGATTCCTCAAGAAACGTATGACTATGTGTTTTACATTTTTTCTGCCGCTGTAATTGCTGAGAACCCGCAGCTTTTTGGATTCGACTTTCAGAACCCCTTCGCTGAGCAAGGTCGGGCTAGTAAGTGAGTTGCTACCATACGATCTTTGTCCATTGATCCCCCGTTTTGCGGATCTTGATTCTAAAGGCTTTGTGAATCGGACTTGGAACTACCGTATCGCCATTGTTGTCTATCAGGATTTCGTGGGTAATTGTCGCTGAGGCCTCCTGGTCCTTCACCGTGAGAGTGCCGAGTTTAACTTTCATTGATCGATACTTGTGAAACATAGTGTCAAGGTACATGAGCCGGTCACTGTCCATATCAGACAAGCGCTTCAAGGCCGCAAAGTCCTGATCCTCGTAGGCGCGCATGAATTCCTTGAGGATGCCTTCTAGCTGCCGCTGCGATGCGGTGGCGCTCATCTGGCCACCAGGAGTGAGTTTGGCGACCAATTGGTCTTTCTTCCGCTGTTCGTCCTCTTGGGCGGCCTGCTTCTTTTGTGCTTCCTCTTCTGTCTTCGCCTGCTGTGCAGCCACCTCTCGCTTTTCTTTTTCCATTCGTTCCCGTTCAGTTTGAAGACGTCGCTGCTCTGCGTCGTACCGCTCTCGGGCCACGCGGGTTTCTTCTTCCGACTTTCGCCGTTCCTCGGCTTCAATTTTTGCCCGCTGCGCCGCCATCTCCGTCTCTTTTTCAGCCCGTTCCCGTTCGGCCCGGAGTCGCTTCTGTTCCGCCTCATTGCGTTCGCGAGCAGCCCGGGTTTCTTCTTCCGCTTTCCGGCGTTCCTCTGCCTCAACGCGAGCTCTCTGTGCGGCTAACTCTTTCTCTTTTTCCAGGCGATCGCGTTCGGCCTGCACCCGTTTCTGTTCCGCGTCTAGGCGTTCACGCGCAAGACGGGCCTCTTCCTCCGTTTTGCGACGGTCCTCCTCTTGCGTTTTTGCTCTTTGGGCTGCGAGTACGTTCTCCTTTTCAATGCGTTGTTGTTCAGCCTGGAATCGCCGTTGCTCTGATTCGTGACGCTCTCTGGCCAACCGCGCTTCCTCTTCGGTCTTCTTTCGCTGTGCTTCTGCCAGGCGGGCTTGCTCTTCGGCCACTTCCCGTTCTTTCTCCAGCCGCTGCCGTTCGGCCTGCAGATGCTTCATCTCTGCCTCTTCCTTGCTCCGTCTGGTATCGAGTTCCTCTCGCTCGCGGGCCGTACGCGCGTCTTCCTGTGCCTTGCGACGCTGTTCTTCAGCTGCCTGAGCTTGCTTGGTGGCAAGTTCCTTCTGCTTGTCCAGACGCTTCTGCTCTTCAGTAAACTTCCGCTGTTCGGTTTCCTGCCGTTCGCGGGCTACACGAGCCGCTTCTTCCGCTGTGTGCCGTTGCTCTTCGGCGGCCTTCGCTAGTTTGGCCGCTTGGTCCTTTTCCTTTTTCTGGATCGCTTCGGCTTCGCGACGTTTGGCTGCCACCCTGGCCTCATCTACGACTAGCTGCTGCTGTTCCTTTTCTATTTGAGCCTGCAGTTGAGCACTGGTACCGCTTCCAGACTGCTCGGTAGTGGAGTCTCGTAGAGCGCTGTGCGTTGGCTGCTGAGCGCGACTTGAAGCGGAGGAGGTGTTTGTTTCGGTATTGCTAGAATCGGGTCTGGAAGGGAAGGCCGATCCGGTCTTATTGATTGATGAAGTTGATGCCCAATCTCCCTTTGATAGCAAGAATGCGAGGCCGCCGAGCATAAGAACCAGGGCCAATACTCCGACCGCGACCGGCGCAAAAAAATACGCTCGCCACATGGATTTGCCCTGTGGTGGCGGCGGAGACTGCGACGTTGTTTTGGGCCGCGGGAGGATATCGGTCGCTTCATCCTCTGGGTGGGGTCGAGACAGGTTAGTCTGGGGTTGGCTGGCTGGTGGCTGGGCACCTGATTCTATCTGTGGCCGCGCAGTCTGTGGGGATGGGATGGTCCACGATTCATGGGGCGGAGGAGTGGGCCCGACCCTTGTCGGACGCGTTATATGAGTCGGCGGCGTTGCGATGATCGTGGGAGCCTCTTCAGCCTCCTGCCTGGGCAAGGATGCCAGACATTCCTTTAACTGGTTTGCAAGAATCGCGGCCCTCGGCGTTCGATATTCGGGGTCCCGGCGGACAAGGTCTTCGACAATGGCTTTCACAGTCGATGGTGTCTCGGCCGAGAATATCAGTGGGATCTCAAATTGCGGATCAAGAAGCTTGCTCAGGATAGTAGTCTTCGGAATGTTGTGGAACGGAGTCTGCCCGACGATCATTTCGTGAAGCACGATGCCCAAAGAATAGAGGTCGGTGCGGCCATCTATCTCCAGGCCTCCAGCCTGTTCCGGAGACATATACTCCGGCGTCCCTATGATTTGCCCTGCGCTGGTAATGGACGCTTCATCCAACGCAGCCGCAATGCCGAAGTCGGTCAATTTGACACGTCCCCTGGTATCAACCAGAATATTGGCTGGTTTGATGTCCCGATGAACGATACCTTGGGAGTGCGCGAAGGTCAGCGCATGGGCGATTTGCAGCGCAATGTCTACACTTTCGTAAAGGGGAAGCGCTTTGCGGGCCTTAATCCTGGCGCGGAGGTCCATGCCGGGGAAATATTCCATAACAATAAAGTGGGCTCCCCGCTCTTCTTCGACGGAAAAGATTGTGACGATGTTCTCATGATGGAGGCGAGCCATCGCGCGGGCTTCACGGAGGAACCGCTCGGTGAAGGAGGGATCGCCGGAGAAATGTTCGTGGATGACCTTGATTGCGACGAAGCGATTGAGCGTCCGGTCTAACGCCTTGTAGATGACCCCCATGCCCCCCTTGGCGATTTCTTCCTGGACGAGGTATTTCCCGGAGAAGATGAGGTCGGACATCAGACGCCTTTCGCAGGGCGTTGCAGCGGGGTTCGCAGTGGCCTATTAGGGTATACGAAAGCCTTGCGAGAGAACAAGACTGCGTGGCGGGACAGGGAAGATGGCAAATTCCTGTATTTTGAATGGAATTTCAGGCGTCCCTCTGGGATAGCTGGTTGCGGCACAGGTCGTCATCAAAAGGAATGGCTATCGTGACGAAATAGATGGGTGCTGAATACGCGGAACTGCTTCGAAGGAGCGGCGACTGAAGAAGAGAATATTGATTCCGCCCCGGAGAGCGATGCGCAAGGCATGATTATTGATTGTTTCCACTGCTGGAGAGCCACGAACGATCCTCAATGAGAATCGAAGGGAGGCGGACGATGAATCGAATGCCCAACTGTCTGATCACGGTCATCGCAGCGTTGGTCATGGGATGTCAGGGCGACATGGAGGTGCGGGACAAGGGAGCTTCAGATACGCATGCAGCTAGCTCAGCCAATCCGGCAGGCTCTTCACCTCTCGCCTCGACCTCGGTCCAGAGCTCGTCCGCCACTGCTGCAAGGTCCACAGCACACAATAGTCAGGGAACTGTC
Source organism: Nitrospira sp. (assembly GCA_023248215.1). GTDB lineage: Bacteria > Nitrospirota > Nitrospiria > Nitrospirales > Nitrospiraceae > Nitrospira_A. The sequence continues at coordinate 50,979 of JAHFEW010000003.1, read as the reverse complement.
ACGAGTTCGACCGCGTATACGGAAGTGGTGGGGCAGGAGGGCGTAGTGGATTGGACGGCGGGAATTGTGACCGCCTCAGGGATCGGCTTCCCGCCGCCGGATGCAGTCAACAGCACGCAGGCTCGATTATTGGCAAAGCGTGCGGCCCAGTCCGTCGCGTATCGAAATCTCTTGGAGGCATTCACGGCGATCCGTGTCGATTCCACTACGACGGTGAAGAACCACATCACAACCAGTGATGAGATTCAACTGAAGGTCCAGGGGATGGTAGAGGATGCAAAAATTATTAACGAGCGGCAATTGGAGAAGAGCGGCTATGAGATCACGCTTCAAATGAAATTGACCGGACGCGTATCGGAAACGTTTGCGCCGAAGGATGCACTGCCTGTAAAGAGGATTGTCCCAGAAACACCCCCGGCTCTGCGTCCCAAAGCCGGTGGCCCCTATACGGGACTCGTGGTCGACGCGCGCGGCATGGGGGTTCGTCCGGCGTTGATTCCTAGAATTCTGACCGAGGATGGTCAGGAAGCCTATTCCCAGAGCTATGTATTGGCAAAGTATCGGCAGAGCCAAGGAATCGCTGCCTATGTGTCTGATCCTGCCGCCGCGCGAACTCATCCCAAGGTCACCGACAATCCACTTTTTGTCAAAGCGCTTCGCCCTGTGGGAAATAGCCACACGGACCTCGTCATTAGCAATGCAGCCGCCCAGACAATCCATGGTGTAAAAGATCACTTTGAATTCCTGGAGAAGGCGCAAGTTATTGTGATTATCGATCGGACCGGTCCCTAAACGCGGCTGGAATCGTTCGCCCAGTCGATCCTGAGCGCCGAAAAAGTGTCTCAGGTGCCCACCTAGGGAACCTCTGAACAATGTCGGTTTGCGAGGCGACGCGTGTGTGCGCCACGGCCCCGAGGCCTCAGAACGGTCGCTGGTGCTGCTCGCCCGGCACCGTGCCTGACGGCCAGCAGGATTTCCGCCAATGCCGACGCGTGGCCCAATTAGCCTCCCGTCGGCTGGAGACGGCGGCGAACCACATACAGATTGGTGAGCGCAGAGGTGACCAGCAGCCGCTGGGTATTCTTGGCCGGGCCGTGGTAGCGGACATTCGTGAATCCGAAGATGCGCTTGATGATGCCGATGATGTGTTCCACCTTGGCCCGTACGTGGGATTTGGTGCGGTTCTTCGCCCACGCCCCCGCATCGAGGCGGCCGCGATACCGGACTCGGCGGTGGGTGAAGTCCTGCGCCTGCGGGGCCACCTGGCGAAGAAGGGCCGTCTGGCCTTGCTAAGCCCGATCGCCCCAGACTTGCGTCTTGTGGCCATGCAAGAGGCGAGGCAGGACCGTACTGTCGGCCACGTTGGCCGCCGTGGCGGTGGCCGAGTGGATCACTTCGTCTGACGATCCACGCCGAGATGCGCCTTCATCCCGAAGTACCATTGCATGCCTTTCGCAGTCTGATGCATCTCGGGATCCCGAGCCTGGTCGGCGTTCTTCGTCGAACTTGGGGCGTTGATCATAGTGGCATCCATAATGGTGTCGATGCCAGAGCCAAGGGCCTGGAGATGCTGATTGACGGTCTCGAAGAGGGTCGGTCCGAGCCGATGTGCGTCCAACAGATGGCGGAACCGGTAGAGCGTGGTTTCATCGGGAACTGGTTCCATTCCCAAGTCGATGCCGACGAACGTACGCATGGCCAGCGAGTCGTACAGGGCCTCCTCGACCGATGGATTGGAGAGCTTTGAACCACTACTGCAGGAAATAGATCCGTAGCCTCCGTACGATTCCTGCGGGGCGTCGGCCCGCCCCCGCCGGCTTCGGTTACACCGGCTCGATCACTGCGCACAGCGACTCTCAGGGCACCACCCGATTCATTTCGGCGAGAAACACGTTACGGCGGGTCGTCTTGCGGAAGCGCTCAAATCCTGGCGCGGTGGTGAAGGTCGTCTGCGTCAATTGTGTGGTCTCTGGGTGGGGATCGGTAGCGATCTCTTGCCACAAAGCCCCGGTCGTGGACAGAATTATTCAGAGATTTCTTGGTGCCGCTCAGGTGCCACCATCCTAGGTAGGACAATCTCTAAGTGTGCGAAATATGGTGCCGAGGGACAGAATCGAACTGTCGACACCAGCCTTTTCAGGGCTGTGCTCTACCAACTGAGCTACCTCGGCATTCAGGCAGGACTTGCGAGAGGGGTTTCTGTCTACAGGATCACTGAAGAAAAATCAACTCTTCAGGTTCGGTGTGGCGGAGAGGGCGGGATTTGAACCCGCGACAGGCTTTTGACCTGTGCCGGTTTAGCAAACCGGTGCCTTCGGCCACTCGGCCACCTCTCCGCAAGCCGTCATCCGCAGACCGCGTTTTGGGCTGTCGCGCTATATCCTTTGATCGCGGATCCCCTTCTTCTTCAAGAAGAAGGGGATCATACCCCAGAGCATGGAGCGCACTCAAGTGATTCCAGTGAATGATTTTTAATGCAGGATCGACTCACGGATTCTTGGGCGGGATGGCAGAGAGGAGGAGACGCGGGGTGGGCGAATTATCTCCTCCCGAATTCCTTGAGAATATCGATAAAGGTTGTATGCCAATGTGCAAGTACGCCCATGCGATGTACATGGTCCGTGGTGTGGATGAGCCGTGCGCACCCTGACTTTTCCGGGGGTAGGATGCGAGGTGAGCCTGTCTGGGATTGTGAGATGGCGATGCAGGGAGGATCCACGGCGGCCGATCGAATGACGCCGCTGGTCAGCAGCATGCGCAGAGCGTGTGATTTCTGACGAGTTCGTTTGCGGAGAACTTTTTGAGAGCTTGCCATGGACCCTCGCGGCGCAGTGTGTTGTGTGAGCAGGGAATCTGAAAGAGTCGTGACGACTACATCCAAAGAATGCGACCAAGCTCCTCGTCGAGTTCTTTGGTTCGCTGACATTGACTGCACCGAGCGAAGAGACCTTCGGTGCCGGGTGAGGTCTGAGAACGAAGCACAAGTTGATATTTATGTCCTCCGCAGAAGGGGCAGGCTTTACCATGAAGCTCTCTGCGCACCGATCCAATTCTGCCGACCTGTTTATGCATAGTGCCTCCGGTGAAAGGGGGGAGCTAGTTGTAGGAATCCGCTAGCGGGTGTGTTCACGGCGTGTAGTGACTCGTGCATGCCCAACAATACCGAGCCACTGGGGTAGTGAGAATACCGTGGAGGAGGGGAGGGCGCACAAACCAAAGAGGGGGTTGAGGAATACCTATAGGAATAGCCCCATGTTGTAAAAATACTGCCTTTAAATCATGTACTTATATAGGTATAGTTCGTTCTAGAGGTGCAATATTGTTGCACCTGGCAGTATTCATCTCCGAGCAAGTATATATAAGTTCGTGGGTGAAGGCAGATCCCGCCAGGAGGATGCCGAGACCTCTTGCCGCCTTGGGTGGGCACAACCAAAGCAGACACCTTCACCTTTTTTCAGTCAACCACGCGGTCAGGCGGTCTCGCAAGTGCGTAGTTGTTCGGAGTGTAAATTCATCGTCACAGGAGAGAAGGTGAAGAAGAGTCGGAGAGAAGGAGTGGTTCAGGGGAAAAAGGTGAGTTGTTGATGGTATGAGGGGGAAAGCGGAGCGTGACACAATATGGGGATTCCGGCTTTAATTTGGCGGAGGGGGCGAGATTTGAACTCGCGGACAGGTTACCCCGTCTCCGGTTTTCAAGACCGGCACGTTCGGCCACTCCGTCACCCCTCCAAACCGGGCCGAGAGATTCCCAATATTAGGATCGCTCTATTTTCTGAATCCCGCCCATATAGGGCTGCAGTACTGCTGGGATAGTCACCGTGCCATCAGGCTGCTGATAATTTTCGAGAATGGCGACCAGGGTTCTTCCAACCGCCAATCCGGATCCATTCAACGTATGCACAAATTCAGGCTTGGCATCTTTTTTTCCTGCTTTCGGCCGCCAGCGAATGTTCGCGCGCCGCGCCTGGAAAGCTTCAAAGTTACTGCAGGATGAAATTTCGCGAAATATCTGTTGTGAGGGCAACCAGACTTCGATGTCGTAGGTTTTCGCCGAAGAGAAGCCCATGTCACCCCTGCAGAGAGTGACCACCCGATAGTGCAATCCTAAACCCTGCAAGATGGCCTCAGCGTGAGAGGTCAACCGTTCCAGCTCCTCATACGATTGCTGCGGCTTGGCGAAGGCGACGAGCTCAACCTTATTAAATTGATGGAGTCGAATGAGGCCGCGCGTGTCCTTGCCGTAGGATCCTGCCTCTCGTCGAAAGCATGGTGTGTAGGCGGTATACCGAACCGGTAATGCTTCTTCGGCAAGGATCTCTTCTCGGTGCAGATTGGTGACCGGCACTTCGGCGGTCGGGATCAAAAAGAGCTCTTCGTCGCGCAGCTGAAAGAGATCGTCTTCGAACTTGGGCAATTGTCCGGTTCCGGTCATGGCGGCACGATTGACCAGCAGCGGAGGCAGCACTTCTCGGTATCCATGCTGCGTCGTGTGCACATCCAGCATGAAATTGATGAGCGCCCGTTCGAGTCTCGCTCCCATCCCGGTCAGGACGGCAAACCGGGCTTTGGCCATGCGTACGGCGCGATCAAAATCCAGAATGCCGAGGGCTTCGCCGAGATCCCAATGTGTGCGCACCGTCCCTGTGAGGTGCGGAGGGGTACCCCATCGACGTACTTCAAGGTTGTCAGCAGCTTGCTGGCCTGCCTGAACAGAGGCGTGGGGGAGGTTCGGAATCCGCAACGCGATGTGCGCCAACTGTTCTTCAACGAGGCGGAGCTGATCCTCGCGTCCCTTGATGGTTTCTCCTAAGCCTTTCATGGCGGCCATTTCGTACTCGGCAGGTTGCTTGTCCCGCTTCAGCCGGGCGACTTCTTCTGATCCCTTCTTAAGCTGGTGCCGCAGCTCTTCAACCTGCACCATCTGGGTGCGACGATCCTCCGTGAGTTTTCGGAGGTCCTCCCACGCGACATCCTTGCCGCGCGGCCCCAACTGGTCACGCAGGCCGTCAAGGTTGTCCCGCAATACACGCAGGTCGTACATAGATCCCCCCTCAGAAGCGGCGTGAAATCTAACACCGGATGCCAGGTTAGTCAATGAAACGGGTCTCAGTGCGGCGATGAGACGGCCGGAAGAAAGGCAATTGACAATGCCTGGCGACGGCGGCACGATGCCGATGATGAAGCTCATCTCCAATCCACCCAATCCATTTGAATCCACGCAGCGTGATGGTCTCGAACCGCCGCCGCGCGTTGAGATCCAGCTCTTTGAAGACGACACAAAACAGATACTGAGCCGGAACGACAGTCCGGATCTCCCATTTCAGTGGAGCGTGAATCCCTATCGCGGGTGTTTCCATGCCTGTGCCTACTGTTATGCTCGGCCCTCCCATGAATATTGGGGATTCGGCGCAGGAACCGATTTTGAGTCGAAGATCGTTCTGAAGCGACGTGCGGCGTCTCTCCTGCGGCAGGCTTTCGGCAAACCGTCCTGGAAAGGCGAGCTGATTGTATTTTCTGGGAATACCGATTGTTACCAACCCATCGAGGCCACGCTGGGCCTGACGAGGGCCTGCCTCGAAGTCTGTGCGGAACATCGGAACCCCGTGGGCATCATCACCAAAGGGGCGCTTCCGGTTCGCGACCTGGATGTATTCAAGCAGCTCCATGAGGAAGCCTGGATTCGTGTCTATTTCAGTATTGCCTTTGCTGATGACGACTTGGCCCGTGTGGTGGAACCGCAGGCACCCAGCATCAGCAAACGTTTTGAGACCATGCGCATCTTGTCCGAGGCCGGCATCCCTACCGGGATTTCAGTGGCACCGATTATTCCAGGTTTAAACGAAGATGCAATACCCGAGTTGTTGTCGCGCGCCAAGGCTGCCGGGGCGACGACCGCGACCTGGAGCTTGCTCCGCTTGTCGGACAATGTGGAGGCCGTGTTTCTCGAGCGCATGCGCGAGGCATTCCCCGATCGAATCTCGAAAATTATTCATCGCATTCAAGAGGTACGCGGGGGAGCTTTGAGCGACGCCGCATTCTTTAGCAGGCATCACGGAAGCGGAACCTACTGGCGCTGTATCGAGCAATTGTTCGAACTGGGCTGTCGGCGCGCTGGCTTCGCCTCAGATGACAGGCCGGTCCCTCAGACCTTCCGCCGCCCTCAGGCCCAACAATCCCTGTTTGGAATGGAGGATTCCTCGTGAAGCATAACCCGGGTTTCTTGAAAGTTGTAGAAGAAGCAAAGCAACGTGTGCGTGAATGCACCGTGTCCGACGTGAAGGCCAAACTGGACCGAGCCGAACGGTTTCATTTCGTCGATATTCGTGAGGACAACGAATACGAACAAGACCATGCCGCGGGATCCATCCATCTCGGCAAGGGTGTCATTGAACGGGATATTGAAACGGTGCTTCCAAATAAACAGGACGCGATCGTCTTGTATTGCGGGGGCGGCTATCGGTCGGTGCTGGCGGCGGATAGCATACGGCAGATGGGCTATACCAACGTGATCTCCATGGATGGCGGAATCAAAGCCTGGCGCGCAGCCGGCTATCCCATCGAGAAGGGCCATCGCCCGTAACGCATGCCGTTTTCCAGGCGGGAGTTATTCAACAACGCAGGGTTCGGTCTCCTCTTGCTTCCGGCACTGGTGCGATCGCCGCGGACCATCCTTCGTCATCTGCTCTTCGATCCAACGGGGCCTCTGGTGCCTCCCAAGCCGATCCCCCACAATCCATTCACGCGAAACGGGCAATCTCTCGTGGCTATCGTGTATGGCAAGGACCCGCGCCACATGCTCCAGCGCGCCATCGAGCTGCTGGGAGGGATTGATCGATTGGGCCTACGCGGGAAACGTGTCCTGCTGAAACCCAATGTGCTGAACGACCGGCCGCCCCCCTCGACAACCAATCCACAGGTGGTCGCAGCGATGGCGGAGATGGTCAAGGCGAGCGGGGCTGCCGAGGTCGTGGTGGCTGATGGATCGGGCATCATCCGACTCCCGACATCCGCCAATTTGACGAGCACGGGAATCCGGGCGGCGGCGGAAGCAGCTGGGGCCAGAGTCCTGGCGCTGGAAGATGAACCATGGGTGCGGCTTGAACCGCCGGAGGCCAAGGCTCTCACGCAGTTCTACTTTTCGCAGCCGGTCTATGATGCCGAGATTCTGATCAATATACCGGTCATCAAAACCCACCGCTTTGCGGAGTTCTCCTGCAGCTTGAAAAATCTTGTGGGGGCGGTCCACCCTCGGTATCGACCATCAGTCACGTTTTGGAGCGGAGACTGGCACGAACGCATCGCCGAGTTGAATCTCGCCGTGCATCCCACGCTCACGGTGGCTGACGGTACCACGACCATGATCGAAGGCGGTCCGACCTCAGGCACCGCGGCGCAGACGGATCTCTTGCTCTGCAGCGGCGATCGTGTCGCAATCGACTTGGTTGCGATTGCATTGCTGCGTTCATTCGGCACCTGGCCGAAGCTCCAGGGCAGGCGGATCGGGGATCAGCGACAGGTCAAGCGGGCGGCCGCACTGGGGCTCGGTGTGGGCTCGGGACGGGATATTGAAGTGGTGAGTGAGGCGGTGGATCCGGCCCCACCAGCTTTTATTCGGCTGGTGGAGCACATTCGGCAGGAACTGCTGAGCGCATAGTCCTTACTTGTTCGTCCGGTCGAACTCCTTGATGACTTGCTCGGTCAGATCGATCGTGTCTTTGTTGAAGATCACGATTTTCACGGTTTGCTCGCTGCCTTTGTCCAGCACCAGCTGGTAGCCGCCCTTATCGGCGACCGTCTGCGTGGCCACGGCAATTTTCTTCATATAGTCGTCTACGAGTTCCTTCTGCTTGCCCTGCAGTTCTTGGTTAAACTCCTGGGCACGCTTCTGGTAGTCCTGAATCTTGCTGCGGAAGGAGGTTTCCTTTTCCTTCTTTTCGGTGTCGCTCAATTTGGCGGCCTGTTCTTTCAGCTGCTTTTCGCTGTTGCGCAACTCTTCTTCATCCCGAGACAACAGCTTCTGACGTGTCGCCACATACTCGCGCAACCCATCCAGCGCTCGCTTGCCGGCCTTGCTCTTTTCCAGGACCACTTGGGGATCGATGACCCCCATCTTGAATTCCGCCGCGGGGCTCGTCGAGATCAAGCCAAGGGTCGCTGCGACGAGCACGCCGACCATTGCCGCGAGCCGGCCTGTTCCTTGCCACTTCACACCCATCTCAGGACTCCTTTCGCCGAAAAAATTGTCTCTGCCACAAACTTTGGGAGGATAGCCGCCTGGGGATATCGTGTCAAGAAGGGACCACATAAGTCCAGAGCGATTTGACAGGGTTGCGGTCTGCAGATATAAGCCACGCAGGGTCGTGCATCACCCCGACGCCCAGGCTTCCCTTCGACCCTCTCGGAAAGGAGTTTATGATGTCTTCGGATCAGCAGCAGACCCATCACCTATTTGTGAAAGCGCTTCAACATGAAGTGATCAGCTGCGAGCGTGCCGGCTGCCCGGGCACGGTCGAAACAATCGATCAGTCCCAAACGCGCGATCGAGTCAAGACCTTCGATGTGCAATGCGAACGGTGCGGTTGGCATACCAGAGTCACCGGTTCCGAACAGGTCACTCCAGCATGGGACAACGCCTCACTGGAGTTGATGGCCGACGAACACCTCATGCATCAACAACCGGTCTGTCCGTTCGATGACACGCCGGTGGTGTTTATCTCGATGCCGAACCCGCGCCGAAAAGCCAAGTATCGGTTGGCGTGTTTTTACTGTGGCAGGCAAACCGAAATGGAGTGGCCACCGCCGGAGAGCAAGCGATAGGGGCGTAGGGGGGAGAGAGTGTTGCGGTGATTCGGGTCTGTTAGACGAAATACCGGCCGGTGTCGAAGTGGTACTCGGTGTTGTCCAGGAGTTGCAGAATGCTGTGCCTGTAGCTCCCGGCCCCGTCCTGCTCGGTGAGGTCGAATTCAGGGCCTTGCTCGAGGGGCGCGTCATCCTCATCCGTAATCACTTTTACCGTTGGGCGTTCGGCATTTTCCTTGTCCTTGGCCGGCTTCACCACCACCGCCAGGGGTCCGGATTCGAGTCTGACGAGACTGCCGATCGGAATAATGCCTACGCAATTGACGAAGAGCTTGAGCAACACCGGATCGAAGGACTGCCCGCTTTTGCCGAACATGAACTTGAGCACGTTCGCCGGCGACATCGGTTCCCGGCGATACACCCGTGAAGACGTCATCGCGTCGTAACAATCGGCAATGGTGATGATCCGGCTGGCGACCGATTGAGTCCAGGGTACGCTAAGTTTGGGGTAGCCGGAATAGTCATAGTTCATATGGTGTTCAAACGATGCCGCCGCCATCCGAGCCGGTACATTGTTGATCCCCCGCGATTTGACGAGCGTGAAGACTCCTTCTGTGGGGTGTGAACGCATGATGGTCCACTCCTCCTGAGTGAATTCTCCGGGCTTGTTCAGGAGGTCCAATGCGATCGCGCACTTTCCCACGTCGTGAAACAGCGCCGATAAGCCGAGATCGGCCAGTTCGACTTTCGGGTATCCCGCTCGATTCCCCAGCGCCATCGCGAGGAGCGACACGTTGACGGAATGGTTGTGCGTATATTGGTCATGGCAGCGCAGATTGGTCAGTCCCAATAGGGTCGATTCATCCTGCATCATCAGCTCGACGATGTTCTGAATCGCGCGTTTCGCCTGTTTGAAGCTCACGGTGCCGCCAGCGCGGGTATTTTGGGCCAAATCGCCGACGGCTGCCGCCGCCCGCGCGTATCCGCTTTTGGCTAGCGCCTTGCCTTTTTGCTTGGGATCCTCCGAGCCGTTGGGCGAGGCCCCTGCGCCTGACCCTGGGGTGCCCTCCGCCGGTTGAGCCTGGTCGAGGTGTCGAAGGTTGAGCACGCGCGGTTCTTCCAGCTCGATACTCTTGACCCCTGCAGTCTTCAGTGCCTGCCGCAAATCGGCGAGGGCATGTTTCTCCGGGTCGAGGCTGACAAATAGGTAAGCAAACTCCCGCAAGTCTTTCGACTCGGCGGTCGAAGCAAACGACACGCCGCCGACGTGCCACTTATTCAGAGCCTCGATAATGCTCGAAAACACCGCCATCTGCTGCGAGCTCATCTTCAAGTGGCTGTCCCCGAGAAACAAGAAGTCATTCTGCAACCGCAGGACTATGGGGTGATCCGCAGCCAAAGTTTTCACCAACGTCAGCATGGAGTCCACGGGCTTGTCGAGCGCCGCATTCGTGCGTCCGTGAATGCGTGACGTTTTGATCAGGACGTTCAGCTGAGTCACCAGTTGAATGCCCAGCATGGCCAGCTGCTGATCGAGGATGTCGCCGGCCTCGGACCCTTTGGCGATCTTGTTGGCCAGCGACCGCTCGTGGGTGAGAATCGGGTGCCCCCCGTCCGTGGTCGGACTCGGTTGGGCAGGAGAAGGCGAATCGCTCACAGGTCGTGTCCTCGCAATCAGGAATTCGCTGCCGATGGGATGCTCTGCCGATGCTGGCGACTGGCGACGGAAAGGGCGGCGCCGCAGGCTTGTCGGACGGCCGCGCTGCCCTTTTTCTGACCGAGTTCGAGGGCTGCGATTGCCGCCGGCGTCGCAAGCTTTCCGAGCATGTCCGCCGCGAGCAGCGCCAGCTCTTCTTTTTTCTTCCGATTGGTCCAGGACCACTCCGTCAACAACCCTTGCCAATAAGAGACGGCTTCATCGGCGGCGGTGTGTTTCATGGCCAGGTAGATGGCTCGTTTTTCCGCCGGCGACCGGTCATGGAACTCGTCCGCCGTCACGAAGGGAGCCCACACAGGAAAGGCAGCGCTGAATTGTCCGCTGGCGAGTACCTTCATAGCCGTCAGACGAACCGTTTCGTCACCGTCACCGAGCAGGCCGACCAACTTGGTCCCGTTACCGGACGGGCGCAGCGTCGCCAGGAGCCGAAGGGCGTCGCGCCGGACGGTCGCTTCCGGATGCCGGAGCGCTTTCTCCACGCCATCGGCAAAGCGGGGATCGTTCCATCGGGTGATGAGCGTCAGCAAGTTCTTCACATACGCCGGTCGTTTGTCGGTCAAGCCGCGCACGATCGGATCGGCATTGTCTCTGGCGATCGTCTGTAACGCTTCCATGACGACCGCCTGATGCGCAGGCCCCTCCAAACCGGCCAACAGCGAGCAGAGTCCAGGGACCGCGTCCTTATTCATCATGAGAAGGAGGGTGAGCAGCCCTTCTGCTTTGGCATGGGGCGTTCGGTTCAGGTAGAGCCCGATGGCTTTCAATCGTTCCGGGCGGGTCAATCCTTCGAACAGTCCAACGACCTGTTGCTTGTGGGCAACCGAAAGGTCAGGACGAGCCGCTTCGGCATCCTGCAGCAAGGTCAGCACGGTTTCGAGCACCGTCCATTGCCCGTTGCGAACCAGTACGTCGAGGACCCTATCCCAGACCTCGAAGAGTTTGGTCAGCACGGTGGCGGATTGCTCAGAGGCCAGCACCGCCGTCAAGACATCAAGGATATAGAGTGTGGCATCACGAGCGGTTTCCACCTTGATTTCTTGCGCCAACGCATGGAGCTCGGGTTGGGACACTTCATAGCCGACGACACTGGCTTGAAAGCGCTGGTTCCTGATGATGCCGGTGCCGGTTGTTCCGCTGCCCTCGTGATCGGCCATGCCGGTCTTGTGCCCTTTCTCAGGGGACATCATCGCGCGCTCGCGGTCGAGGAGTTCGCGCAGCGAAGTCACCGACATACTCATGAAGCCCTGAGTCTGCAATTCGAAGACGTCGGGACCGAATCCGGACGACCGGACCAGTTCTTCTGCAGTGACGAGGGTGATGGTGTTGAGGTCTTTAGCCCACAGGCGGGTGACGATGTCGTCGTCTTCCTCATCGTTCTTTTCCTCTTCCGATCCTCTTTCGCTAGAAGACGTTCCCCACAAGGCATCCAGGAAAAATGAGAGGTCGGCTTGGGTCAGTCCTTGGTGGAAGGTCAATTCGCGAATCCCGTCCGAGTACATTTTGAACGCGAAGCTGTCCCCGGTTGCATCACGCTCGGGTTCGTAGACGACTTCGTCTCTGAAGAACAATTGGTTGCGTTGCACTAAAAATGCGAGGCGGGTGTGGTGTTCCAGATGTTTCGTGAGGTCGTCGTAAAACTGCTGAAAAAATCGCTGCGCCACAGGATTGCTCGTGCCATATGTCCGTGCGGACTTGGCTGCCTTGTCGAGCAGTTTGAGCAACTGCTTGACCGCGGTCACCTCCGGATCGACGCCTTCTCTTACGAAGGGTGCGAGCGGAGTTCCTCCCTCGAAGGACTTCGTAGATTCCATATGGTTCAGTCGTACCCCGAGCCTCCTTCTTCGTCAAGAAAATAGCCGCTCGGCGCAGACCTCGCTGATGTACGATCCCCTGCTGGCACGCTCAGGTTGACGGTCGAACCACCGGCATTGCGCCGCGTCATCCGAGACGGTAGAATTCTGCAGTGCACCCCTTACACAGCACCCCGTTTATTCTCTGTTTCGGTGATAGTCTCACCGCCGGCTACCAAACACCCAGTCCGGCGCATCCTCACGCGGAGGAGACGCCCTATGGCCAGGTGCTGCAGGAACGGCTTGGCAGCCAAGGACGAGTGGAGATCAGCGGAGTCTGCGGTGAGCTGACCGGCGAAATGGTCCTGCGCTTTCGCGCCGCCGTGCTCAATCGTCGTCCTCAGACGGTGATCATTCTCGGCGGGACGAACGATTTGGGCTGGAATGCAAATCCCATGGAGATCATGCGGAATCTTGTCAAGATGTATGAATTGGCGAGGGCCGCCTCGATTGTTCCGGTCCCCGTGACGGTGCCCTCCGTTCGTATCGACGTGGGCCAGGACAGTCCCGATGCCGCTTCCTGGCTCGCTGCGCATATTCAACGGCGGCAGCGCTTGAATGCATTGATCGCGGACTATGCGCATCGAAAGGGGTTGTCCTATTTCGATCTCTTCGCCGCGACGGCCGAACCTGAGTCTCTCATGCTTGCCGAGCCCTACTCGAACGACGGCCTGCATCTGACGACGAGCGGCTACCGTCTCTTCGGCAGGCTGCTTTACGAGCAGCTGTTTGCCTCCGATCCCGCCGACCCTTGTACGACACCCTCCGGCCCGGCCTGTGCATGATTCGAGATATCACTGATCGAGACTTCGCGCGCGAAGTGGAGCAGGCCGTGATGCCCGTGTTGGTGGAATTCTGGCAACCGGGCTGCGGCCACTGTCTCGCACTCCTGTCGCAGTTAGAACAGTTGCAGCAGGAGGTGGGACAGGCGGTGACGATCGTGAAGATGAACGTGCAGGAGAACTTTCAAATTCCCGCTGAACTCGAGATCAGTTCGCTGCCGGCGCTCGCGCTGTTCGAGCGGGGAGCGTTCGTGCGGTTTATCGGAGGGATCGGCAAGAAGGACGAGATTCGAAAACAGCTGCTCCTATCCTAGCCCGCATGATCCATGAGGACTAGAGCATTCGCCAACTGCGCCCGTCGTTCTGAATCATCCGTTCGGCTTCCACCGGACCCCAGGTTCCGGCAGGGTACTCGGGCAACCAGCGTAGTTTCTGCTGTGCCCACCCATCCAGGATCTTCGTCACCCAGGCCCAGGATGCCTCCACAGCATCGCGACGCATGAATCGTGAGGCGTCGCCGGCCATGACATCAAGCAACAACCGTTCATAGGCTTCAGGGGACGGCCGTCCGAACACATCGCAGTATTGGAAGTCCATTTCTACGGGATGGGTTTGCGCGCGCGTGCCGGGGACTCGCGAGATGATGCGGAGGGAGAGGCCCTCGTCCGGCTGGATCCGCAAGGCCAGGACATTCGCCGGTTGGGGCTGGGCGGGGTTCGCATTGAAGAGAATTTGCGGAATGTCCTTAAACTGCACGGCGATTTCACTGGCTCGTTTGGGCAGGGCCTTGCCGGTGCGAAGGTAAAACGGCACGCCCGACCAGCGCCAGTTTTCGACGAACGCTTTGACCGCCACATAGGTTTCCGTGGTGGAGTTTGGATTAACGCCCTTGTCCCGGCGGTATCCCGGTATCGGTCCGTCATGGGCGGTGCCTTCCGCATATTGCGCCCGAACCGTGTAGTGCTCGACATCCTTGCCCACAATGGGTCGGAGGCAGCGCAGCACTTCCATCTTGGCATTGCGGACGACGTTGGGATCGAGCGAGTAGGGCGGCTCCATCGCAACGAGACAGAGCAGTTGCAGCAGGTGATTTTGGATCATGTCCCGCAGGGCGCCGGCCTCCTCATAATAACTGGCCCTGGTCCCGACGCCCTCCGCTTCGCTGACGGTAATTTGGACATGATCGATGTATTTATGGTTCCAGATCGGTTCAAAAATACTGTTGGCGAAACGGACCACCATGAGGTTCTGGACCGTCTCCTTCCCCAGATAATGATCGATCCGGAAAATTTGCGACTCATCGAAGACCTTGCCGGTGACTTCATTGATTTGCTGTGCGGAGGCCAGATCACGCCCGACCGGTTTTTCGACGATGATGCGCGCGTAGGGCGAGCCGGTCGCTGGCGGGGTTGCCAAGCCTGCCTGAGCCAGTCCTTCGCAGACCGAGGCAAAGGAACTGGGCGGAATACTCAGATAAAAAATGCGGTTGCCGGGAAGCTGCATGCTGTGCTCAACCTGCTCGGCCTTAGCACGGAGTGCGGTGTAGGTCTGCGGGTCGTCGTTTTCGCCTTGGATATAAAACAGGTGCGGTTCGAACGCTTGCCAGGTCTCCTGCACCAAGGCCTGCCGCGAATGTTTGATCACCCCTTCGCGCACGAGATTGCGGAATTCCTCATCGCTCATCGGTTTGCGGCCCAGTCCGATCACCGCATACTTGGCCGGCAATAGCCCATCGAGGAGTAGGTTATAGACGGCAGGGATGAGGCGCCGCCGGGCGAGGTCTCCCGAGCCGCCAAAAATGACGAGGGTACATGCCTCGACCGGAGTCACGGTCTCGGGGAGGGGCTTGATATCGACGGGAGTCGTGGGAGAGGGCATAGTCTGGATTCCCGGTGGTTGAGGCCTCAGCGCCGGACACTATGTCCGCCGAAGGCGTTGCGCAAGGCCGCCAGCATTTTTTCCGCGAAGGACTCTTCCTGCCTCGACCGGAACCTGGTGAACAACGCCGCGGTCAGGGTCGGGACCGGCACGTCCTTATCGATCGCATCTTGAATCATCCAGCGTCCCTCGCCGGAATCCTGCACATAACCTTTCAGCTTCTCGAGTTTGGGATCTTGCTTCAAGGCCCCGACAGCCAGTTCCAACAGCCAGGACCGCACCACACTGCCGTGCATCCACACATCGGCGATTTTGCCCAGGTCGAGGCGATACTCGCTCTTTGCCATGAGTTCGAAGCCCTCGGCGTACCCCTGCATCATGCTGTATTCGATGCCGTTGTGGACCATTTTGACGTAGTGGCCGGCGCCGTGCGTCCCCATGTGGGCCCAACCCTGGTCGGGTGCCAACGTCTGGAAGATCGGGGTCAATCGCTGGACCGGTTCGTTCTCGCCTCCGATCATGAGGCAGTACCCCACCGTCAGCCCCCATATCCCGCCGCTGGTTCCGACATCGACGTAGTGAACCCCTTTTTTCTTCAGGTCAGCGGCGCGGCGTGTATCATCGTGAAAGCGGGTATTGCCCCCGTCGATGACGGTATCGCCCGGTTGGAGCAAGGCGGCGATGGCTTGAACGGTTTCTTCGGTCGGGGCTCCCGATGGCACCATGACCCAGACGGCACGAGGAGCCGCCAATTTTGCCACGAGGTCGCTCAGGGAAGCGGCCGCGACACAGCCCTTGCTCTCCGCCTGCTTCACGAGATCGGGGGTGCGATCATAGACCACGACGCGGTGCCGCCCCTGCTGTAAACGCGTCACCATGTTCATCCCCATCTTGCCGAGTCCGACAAATCCGAGTTCCATAGTTGACCCTCTCTGATGATGCGGCTGTGCGATGCCTGGTGCTGATAGAGTGTGAACCACTAACCGTGGCGCCTCACCTGGTTCTGCGCCGATGGTACCATGCTCGGACACGAACGCAAGTGGATGGTCGCATTCGAACCTGGACGACCGTTCCCGACTAGTCCACGCGAGGTGGAAGAGGGATGTCGCGAAAGAGGGCGTCGGCGAACCGCCGGCCATACGTGAGTCGTTCGTGGAGTGTGGCCGCGCTCAGAAATTGGCTGGCCAGTTCGCCGAGTGCCGGATCGCGCGAGGCCAGGAACCGGAGGGTATCGACGGGCGCCGTGAGCCAGAGGCCTCGGGTTCGAAAGAATGCCGAGAGACAGTCCTCGAAAAAGATTTGCAGGAGGTATTGTGCGGTATTGGGTTTGTCGCGCAGGTCCTCGACCTTACCCAGCCAATGGAGACAGTCGGCTTTCAGACGGATGCGTTCATGGAGACTGGCCGCCGGGGGACCTTGGCGGAACCGTTGTGCGGCTTTCGCAATGAGCTGAGCCGCGATCTCCTCGTGGTCATACAGAATCCGTCCCTTCCGGAGCAGGGGAGCCAGGCGGGGCGAATAGTCGATATCCTCGGCGACGGTTTTGTGCTCGCCGTACCGAATATCCACCAGCCGGTCGGCGACGCGAATCATTTCCTGTCCATCGGCCGGTCCTTTCACCAACACGATGAGATCGATGTCACTATGTGCCGTCACGGCGCGCCGAGCCCCGGACCCGACGAGAATGACACCCACCAAATCGCCGCCGCGCTTCGCGCGGACGTATTTGACTGCGATGGCGAGGGCATCGTCGTATCCAGGCGGGGCGGCCGCCGGGGGCATTTCGGGAGGTTCAGGAATGTCGAGCAGCTCAGCCTTCAATTCTTCGGAAGAAGGAAGCGCCGGTGAAGGCTGGGGTGAGGAAGCGGCAAGTTGTGGTTCCATGGGTAGTGTCTATGTCCTAGAACGTGTCAGGTCGCCTGCACACGTCGAATATGTTGTTCAAGGGTGCCAAGCCACTGGTCGAAGGGTTCCTCGGCGTCGACGACGATTTCCAGTTTGCCATTTGGGAGTTTGCGGACTATGCCGGGATTTTCCGGTGAGAGAGGAATCTCCACCCCCTCGCGATTGAGGCCTAAGGCATCTGTCACATCGAGAATCCGGCTGATCTGTTGAAACGATACCGCGTCAAGCGTCACGCATACCTCTCAGTACTGTCCGGTGTGATGGCATTTTATGAGGGGGCCATCGGCCTGTCAATGAGCGGCCGCTCTATCGGCGAAGCACGCGTGCCACAATGTCACCTGCGCGCTGGATGGCATCGGCTGACACGTCGAGATGTGTCACGGCGCGACAGGTCTTGCCGCCGACGGCGCTGAGCAGCAGTCCTTCTTGCTTGAGCGCCGCGACGAAGTCCGGCATCGACAGCCTTGAACTGTGCACATCGAAGAAAAGAATGTTCGTCGCGACCGCACCGGGATTGATCGAGACGGCAGGAATCTGTTGCAGCAGAGTCGCGAGTCGCCGCGCATTCGCATGGTCCTCCGCCAGCCGTTGAATATTGTGCTCCAGCGCATAGAGGCCCGCAGCCGCCAGGATGCCGGCTTGGCGCATGGCGCCACCATACATTCGGCGGAACCTTCGCAGGCGTTCCAACAATCCCAGGTCGTCCGTGGCAATCAACGAGCCGGCCGGCGCGCCAAGTCCTTTCGAGAGACAGAATGTGACTGTCTCAAAGTGCCGCGCATAGTCCGTGGCAGAGACCCCCGAGGAAACGACGGCATTGAATAGGCGGGCCCCGTCCATATGCATGAGGACTCCATGGGCGGAAGCGACGGTGCGAATGGCCTGGATGGTCGAGAGCGGGTAGACGGTCCCACCGCCGGCGTTGTGCGTATTCTCGATGCAGAGGAGCGCGCTCTGAATGCTGTAGGCATCCTTGGGGCGGATCGCGGCCTCGACCTGCTCGGCCGTTATGAGTCCCTGCGTGCCGTTCACCCAATGCAATTGCACACCGGCCAGCGCCCCAGCGGCGCCCTGTTCATAACGAACGATGTGCGAGTGACGCTCAACGATCACTTCACGTCCTGGCTCAGCCAGCGCGCGAAGGCAGAGTTGATTACCCAACGTTCCCGACGGCACGAAGAGCGCGGCTTTTTTTCCGACCAGCGCGGCGCCGCGTTCCTGGAGTCGGTTGACGGTGGGGTCTTCCCCGTACACATCGTCGCCCACCTCGGCGCGCGCCATGGCTTCGCGCATAGCAGGAGAGGGCTTGGTGACGGTATCGCTGCGGAGATCGATCATCGGTCGAGCTGTTCCTGCGACTGAGTCGTTGCTGCAAGAGTCGTTCGGTGCGGGCGGCATTGTAGCAAATTTTCTTCCTGCAGGTGATACACTGGGCTCCCACTTGGAGTCGCATGGAGCGATTGCGCCGTTCACTTGCCCGGTTCATTCAGGCCGAGCCACAGGAACTGTGGCCGTTGGCCTGGTCGTTTGGCTATTTCTTCTGCCTGCTCTGCGGCTACTACATTCTTCGTCCCGTGCGCGATGAAATGGCTATTCAGGGCGGCGTCCACAATCTGCCTTGGATGATGACGGGGACGTTTGTGACTCTGCTGGCGGTGACGCCCTTGTTCGGCTGGCTGTCGGCTCGCTATTCTCGCTATCGACTGCTGCTCGCCGTGTACAGCTTCTTTATCGCCAATCTGATCGCCTTGTATCTCTTGATGACCAGTCAGCAGTACATCGAGTGGGTCGCTCGAGGATTTTTCGTATGGCTCTCGGTGTTCAACCTCTTCGTGGTGTCGATCTTCTGGAGTTTCATGGCCGATCTCTTCACGCCGGAGCAGGGCGCGCGCCTCTTCGGCGTGATTGCGGCGGGTGGGAGCACCGGCGCATTATTCGGACCCCTGCTCACCACCGGACTGACCTATCTGTTCCCGGTTCCGATGCTCATGCTGGCCTCGGCGGTCTTTTTGCTGGCCTGCACGGGGTGCATCTACAAACTGGAGACCTGGAGTCGCGCGCGGTCTTTCTCCCATCGGGAGAACATCGGGGAACCGTTGGGCGGCAGTTTGCTCGCCGGTATTCGTCTGGTGTGGGCCTCGCCCTATCTGCTCGGCATCTGCGGATATCTCTCGCTCCTGACCATGACCGCCACATTTTTATACCTCGAACAAGTGCGGCTGGTGGCGGAGCACTTCGCCACGCCGGAAGCCCGGACGCGTCTGTTCTCAACACTGGATTTTGCGACCAATGTACTCACGTGGCTGACCCAGATCCTTATTACGAACCGTCTGGTCGGTCGGTTTGGTTTGGTGGCGGCGCTGCTCTTTCTTCCGTTCATCAGCCTGGTCGGCTTTCTGGGCATCGCCCTGTGGCCGGGGCTCGTGATGTATGTGAGCTTTTCCGTCCTGCGGCGAGTCGGGGAATACGCATTGTCTAAACCGGCCCGCGAAGTTCTCTTCACGGTTGTGAGTCGCGAGGAAAAATACAAGGCGAAGAACTTCATCGATACGGCCGTCTCGCGCGGAGGGGATGCCTCCACCGGATGGCTGGTGTCGGGAATTAAGGCCCTCGGCGTGACCGCCACACACATCGCCTGGGCCCTCGTCCCGATCATGTTGCTCTGGGCCTGGCTAAGCCGTTGGCTCGCCGCCCAACACCGTAATCAGGTTCGCTCCTGCGAGTTCCTTCCGCATGCGCCACATCAGGAAAACCGGCAGGAGACGACGGGGCATGTCTTTGACTCACAAAAAAATCGCGTGGTATAGTCCGGCGCGGCATTGAGCAGTTGGTGATTGTGGTGATTGCCGAGCGGTTCGCGGACATCACCAGATTACCTATTCACCAGATCAGCAAATAGGAAAACCATGGTTGAAGTTCCAGTCAAGCTCTATCTCGATAAGCTGTTGAAATTGGCACGTGAAGCCGTGCGTCCGTTCTCACTGACGTCGGGTCCCGCGCGGGATAAGGCATTGCGTGCGATGGCGACGAGTCTCGCGGAGGCGGAAGAGGCCATCCTGGCCGCCAATGAGAAGGATGTGGATGCGGTCGGGAAATCGATGACGGGGTACGAAAACCGAGAGCGGGTGCGGGACGCGGTCGCGCGAGTCCGTATGACGGCCGATGACGTGAAGGCGATGGTGGATCGGCTGCACCGGATCGCCGATCTGCCGGATCCTCTCGGCGAGGTCATTGGCCGTCACGATGAACCCAACGGGCTCCAGGTCAGTCGGGTTCGTGTCCCGATCGGGGTCATCGGCATCGTCTCCGAATTGGCGCCGTTGGAGACGATCGACGCACTGGCACTCTGCCTGAAGTCGGCCAATGTCTGTGTCTTTCGCGGCTCACCGGATTGGACGCTGACTCAGCAGACGATCGCCGCGAGCCTGAACCGCGCGGCCGCAGAGGCGGGCATTCCGTCCGGCGCCTGCACCATCATCGACCGTCCGGAGAAAGAGGCGGCGCTGGAGCTGATCAAGTCCGGGAAGGCATTGGACGCGATCATTCCACGCGGCGGCGCCGGCCTTCGGAAGGTCGTTCAAGAACAGGCCAAGATGCCGATCTTGTGCCACGACGGCGGCATCACCCATGTGTACATCGATGATGACGCCGAGATCCCGCTGGCGCAAAACATTGTGGTGAATTCAAAGGTGCAGCTGCCCTCCGCGGCCAATGCGTTGGATACCCTGCTGGTCCATCAAGGTATCGCCAGACCGCTCTTGTCGGCGCTGATTCTGCGATTACTGGATGAATTCAAGATCGATGTCCACGGCTGTCCGAAGACCGTTGCATTGATGGGGCAGATGCTCATGACCGGCCATAAGGCCGTCAAACCGGCCCAAGCCGAGGATTGGAACAAACAGTTTCAAGGCCCCAGCATGGCCATTAAGATGGTGCCGAGTTTTGACGATGCCCTGGCCCATATAGCCCAGCACGGCCCAAGCCATACCTGCGTCATCGTCACGAAATCGTATGAGTCGGCGATGCGCTTTACCAAAGAGGTTGACGCCGGAACCGTCCTGGTCAACGCCTCGTCGCGCTTGAACGCGGGCGACAGCCTGGGCTTCGGCGCCGATGTCGGATTGAGTTCGACCCGCCACCATGCGCGAGGGCCGATCGGGCTCGAACAGCTCACCTGCGAAAAGTATGTCGTCTTCGGCAGCGGGCAACTGCGGCACCCGCACCCGGTGCCGCTGGCCTATGAAGACGCCATTATGTTGAAGCGCCCCTGACGTTCCGGAACGGGGGACGCGCGCGTCATGACCCGAACGATGAGCGAGCAGATGACGCGGCAGGCGCTCAGTGCCCATCTCGCCTGGTGGGGCCTGCGGCATGTCGAGACGGATGTTGCCTACTTCGCCTGGCAGCGAGAGGTCTTTACCCCGCAAGAACTCGCGACGCTTCACCAACACATCGAGGCCAAGCGACTGGGGACCGATGGTTCCTCCGCTGAAATCGCTTTTTACGATCTGACAGCGCAACCTCGAACGGTGCCCGCGCTCTACAGTCAGCGGTACGAATATTATCTTCAGGTCGGGTCACGGGTGGTGCGTCACCTCGACGGTGCGCCCTCCGTGCTTGATGTAGGCTGCGGCATCGGGATCCTCACCACGTTTTATGCGAAACAACATCCCGGCTGTACCGTGCTCGGCCTTGATCGCTCGCCAGCCTCCATCGACCTCGCGCGACAGCGGGCGCAAGAGTTAGGCCTGACCAATCTGCGCTTCGAATGTCTGGATATAGATCAGGAGGCGCTCCCTGGCGAGTTTGATCTGGTCATCGCGACGCATACCTTGCTGCAGGCTGAGCAGGACCCGGGTCTGCCCAGTCGTGACTGGAGAACGTTCGAGCGCTCGGTGGATGCGCAGGCGCAGCAGCGATTCGATCAGAGGACCGGTTTAGGAACTCGGCTTGATCGCCTCCGCGCCGGGCTCACGACGCAGGGTCGAATGCTCGTGTTCGAAAAGACCAGGCAACTCGCGAGGCGCGTTCCGTTTCAGCGGGCACTCGCTGCTCGCGGCCTATGGTTGCTCGCGTCGCCGGAGCCGGTGCGTTATCGTTCGGTGGAGGAAGTCACGGACGACGGGCCGTTGTATGTGCTCGGTGCCGTGCCCCCGCAAGAGTCTCTGACGTGGAATGAATTGCCGGAACCGGATGAGGCGCCGCCGCTCGATATCGAGGCCCTTCGATCTGTTCAGGCGCAGGCCGATCAGCCTCTCTACGAGAACCATGAGAGTTCGGCCCAGCAGGCTTGGATGGATCTTCCCAATAAACAGGTGTTGAAGCAGGTCACCAGTGAAGAGCCGGACGGCCGGCAGTTGCATGTCGAATGGGGGAGGGCAGAGGGGTTCAATTATCTCTATTGCGCCAATACCTTCGATCAGCGCCAACTGGTGCTCATCGAACCGGCCCGCGCCGCCCTGCTCGAAACCTACTATCGGGAGATCACCCGCGACATTCAGAGTAGCGAGAAGGGACGCTCCTGATGATGTCTCCGACCAATCAGCGCGAATCCTCCGCGCCAACCGGGCAAGAAGTGGTGGGCCTGGTCCCTGCCGCGGGGCTGGCGAAACGCCTGCAACCATTCCCTTGCAGCAAAGAAGTCTATCCGGTCGGTTTCGCGGTCGATGCGAAAACCGGGATGCCGCGCCCAAAGGTGGCGGCGCACTATCTGCTGGAAAAGTTCAGAGCCGCCGGGATCACGAAGGCCTATCTGGTGATTCGTGACGGCAAATGGGACATCCCGAATTATTTCCGTGACGGCCGCTTGGTGGATCTGTCGCTCGCCTATATCGTAATTTCAGGTTCTTTGGGGCCGCCCGATACCATCGACCGTGCCTACCCCTTTATCGAACAGCAGCGCGTGGCCTTCGGTTTTCCCGATATTCTCTTTGGTCCCGACGATGCCTATCGGCAGTTACTTGAAGCGCAAGAACGAACCGGGGCTGAGGTGGTGCTGGGGCTGCATCGGGTTTCCAACCCTCGCGTCTGGGACATGGTCGATTGCAAAGCCGATGGTCGCGTGCGAGGCATCGTCATGAAGCCGGTTTCGACGATCTTGACCTACGGCTGGTGTTGCGCGGTCTGGACTCCGACCTTCTCCGCCTTCCTGCATCGCTTCCTTCGCGCCGACGACACCCGTCGCAAGCTGGGAAAGCTGGCGAGCACGGCCAACGATCCAGGTGGAGATTTGGCGATGGGTGTCGTGCTGCAAGCCGCTCTGAAAGAAGGGTTGCCGGTGCAGAGCGTCATATTTCCCCACGACCTTCCGATCGACATCGGCACGCCGGAAGACCTCGTCAAGGCCGTGCGTCTCTACAATTCGGACTAGCTCCTGCCCATCACGGATAGGCCGCCAGCAGTTGTTCCGCCGCCCGCAGTCTGGCGAGTCCTGCTTTCCCTGTGAACTTCTTACGACACGACGCACAGAACGTCAGCCGCCCGGCAATCGAACGAATGTTGCGATTCGAGTTATAAAAGAACGGACAGTCAGCCGGCCCATGACGATGGGGTGTGAGGTTTGCGGCGACGCCTGCGGCCAGATGAGCCATCATCCGTTCGACCGTGAATTCCGGTCCGGTCAATTGATCCAGCACCTCAAATGTTGAGACAACCGAGAATGGCTCGTCCTGCCGTGGCTTGAGCGGCCAGTAATACAAATATTTTGCGTCTTTGCTCTTGAGCGGGAAATTGATCATGCAGACGAGCCGGTCTACTCCCAATTCCTTGGGCTTGGTTTTCAGCCGTTCATAGAGCGTCTCCGCCACCACAAAGGCTTGGTCTTCATCTTTTTCGCGTCGCCAGGTGCCGATCGGCGCCGGAAAGGAGACGGTTTCAAACGAAAACATGTTCTGCGCTTTCGTGAGATGGTCACAAATCTCCGGCAGGTGAGGAATCATGCGATGCGCATTCCAGATGCCGATTTTGATCCGATCCTGCACGGCTCGCCGGCGCCCGCGAACCGATGCCGTGCGTGTCCGTTCGTAGTCGGCCGCCTCTCGCGGCAGGCAGAGCCGCTGGGCCGGATTGCGCGCAAACACCACCGGGACCGCCCAATCGATCGCTTCGCCGGAAATCGAATAGTTCACCGCGACTCGGGCCTCGCGCGCCGCATCGCCGATGGACTGTCCCAGCGCCAGTGCCCAATAGAAGTGCCGCGTAAACGCAGTCGCTGACACGTCCAACACAGGATACTGGTTGGCGACGACAGCCGGCACGCCGCCGGCGATCAAGGCCTGCGCCACCCCGCGGCTGAAATCTTCGCGTCCGCCGCGCCCGGTCTCACAGGCGTTGAGACAGACCAGTCTGATTCCCCGGCGGCACACGATTTGGCGGAGGGTGGACGAATCCAGTTCATGCACTCCGCCTTCCGCGTTTTCAAAGACGAGATACCCGCAATTCTCTTCGGCTCGATATTCGCCATGGCCGATGAAATGCAAGATGTCGAATGGCGAGTGGGCTGCCGCGAGTGTCCGATGCAGAAGTTCAGGCGTAGCATCGAGCAGCAATTCCACCTCAGCCAACTTGGCATCAAGGAGGCGCCGAAATCCGCTGCGAATCACGTCCGCCTCTTCCTCCACCGACAATTTTCCAAGTCCGAGCGGCTGGGCCACCACGACGAGAATGCGCATCGCGCCCGCTCGTTCGGGCAGGCGATCGGCCGGAATGGCCGTCAGCACGTTCCGCGTGAAATTTACTTCTTCCAGAGCCAGGAAATTCCGGCGATCCGGATCGTAGATGAACTCCCAGGCCTGTGCGGCGATCCAGTCGATATCGGACGTGAAAATCAAATGGAGGCGTTGGCTGGTCTGCTCGGATCGGGCCGCGTCGTAAAGTCGCCGGACCTGTCCGGGGAACAGGGTCTTGAAGAGGGCCGCACCAAGGCGCTGCAGGTCCTGTTCACCCGGGAGTTTCGGAAACTTTGAGTCGCCGTCGATGTAGCCTTGGATACGTTTCTGCACGGCGATGATCTGCTGCCAGTGAGTCGTTCCGCTGTCCGATTCGGCGCGTGGCCCGTCCGCGCTCGACGGCCTGTCCCGACGCTTTCTTAATTTCTCCATCACGCGCGCGTTGCGAAAGGTGGCAATGAGGTCGGCCACATTGTCTTGCGGATGGGGATCGAGCAGGGCAATCTGAAACACGTCTTCCGATTCCGGGGGGCGAGTGAAGGAGCTCACGGCTGGTAGGGCAGGGCTTCGCTCTTCACGAAGTGGTGGTGCCGTCTCGGGTCGAACCGCCGGGCGACCCTCGCGCTGGACTTCCGGGCGTCCCGCGCCGCGACGGCGGCCTGACGGCAGATTGGTCTCGATCTCGATCGGCGTGCCGGGCTGCGTTTGCCCGCGCAGGGCGCGAACGAGAAAATCCACCGTGCCGGGATCCTCGAAGAAGTTCACATGGTTCACGGGATGCTGCTGGGTCATATTCCCACCTAGCCCGAAGCAACCGACGCGGTCTCCTGGAATCGTGACTGCCGCTCCGCTTCCCGCATCCACCCGCCAGCCACCTTCAGTCGGGACGACGAGATCGTTGGCTGTCGCGAAAAATAAATCCGCGCCCGCATCGATGATTCGCTGAAGCACGGCGGCGTCCGGCTCGAAATTCGCGACCAGAGCCGAGTAGGCTTGGTTCGGTGGTCCCGGCGCAGCCTGCAACGCGCGAATGATGTCTCCCTTGTTGTCCATCGAGGCCAGGCCCGGCAACCCGCCGACGATACGGCGGGCGATCCAAGACAACGCCTCGCTGACGAATTCGATGCCGGTGGTGAAGGGGTTGTCGGGGAACAGTTCCAACACGTTGGACAGCCAGTTCGTGTACTGGGTCACATGGTCAGGCGAGGCGAGGGGCGTGCCTTCGTTCGGGCTGGCGACGAGCACGGCACGGCCGATGACGAACCGATCGGCCAGGCCTGGAAACAAATCGCGGCGTTCCACCAAATGCCGCAGGACCAAGCCTCCGCGTGAATGCGTGATGACGTCGAAGGTCGTCGGGCGATCGGGCAGGGCCTCGAGCAACATCTGCACGTTCTCTTGAGGGGTGCGGCTCAGGGTAAAGTGGTCGAAGCCATAGATACGATTGCCGTAGACCTGTTGTAGTTCCTCAAGAAATGTTTTGCCGCTGCTGCCCTGCGTCTGCGCCAGTCCGTGAAAGGCCGCTTTCGTATTGGAAAAGGTGCCGTGGAGAAACAGGAGATTGCGTTCCGATGAACTCAGCGTCTGTAAGTCAGCGGCGGGCAGGCCCTGCTCCCCACCGAGGCCCTCGGCAGTCACGGAGAGCCAACCTTCACGTTGCTTTTTCAGTTTCCACGTCGCGGTTTCCCAGAGTAACGCGAGCTTCGAGAGCGCGAAGTCGGCAATTTTGCCCGCGATCTTCAAGACCACGGTTTTGATAGCAGCGCTGATAAAGCCCCGGCGGCCACCTGCCTCTTCGACGGGGGCGGCCGGCACGGGAATCGAAAACCGGTATATCCTTCGACCGCCTCGCCGTGCACCGCGTCGAGCCGGTTCCGTCGGCATATGAAACCGAATGGCTCCGGAGGTATAACGAGTCATGACGACGTACACCTCATCAGGACCGCCTTCGACATCCAAGGTGAGCGGAACTGGTGCTGCCTCGCCCCGACGCGCCTTCGGCGTGGCGACGAGTGTCTGCTCGACTTGCCAGCGCTTGGTCGCAGTGAGATTCGTCAGAAACGGGTCCGGCGCCTCGGCCGCAGCTCGCCGCCCCGCGCTAGTGCTGCGCTCCGCAGCACGAACCTCCCATCCCTCTGCTGTCGACCAGGTGACCTTGCCTGACTTTTTCTGCGCCATGATGTGCCCCCCGTTCTGTCGTTGCGCCTAATCAAATAGTCTTGTCGGATCTCGTAGTTTGCCGTTCGCCACTCTCGAACCGTTAAACGTCACTCAGAGCGATTCCGAAGCGAGATACGCTTCACGAGCGACGAAGGCGGTTCGCCGCGCTTATCCCACAACCGGACAAATCAGGCAAGAGCTTCGTGATCGAGGTACACGAAAATGCACGTATTGTTGAGCGCACCGGCCAGTTAGCCGTAACGATTCAAAAAGGGAGGGAGGAAGGATTTGGGCGTCAGTTCACGCCTGCCCACAGTTGGTTCAAAGAAATCGCTTGTGAGGCGGAAGTGCTTATTCTTCGCGCGAGGGGTGTGAAGAAAAGAATGAGGAAGGTCGCGTTCGAGGCCATAGAGTGGTGGTTCCTGTGATTGCCAAAAGTTTGAGTCGGTGAGACTGGATGGCGCACAACGTCCTGCGGGCTTCGTGGAGGACGGCGACTCGTTGCGGAGGAACTCAGCAAGCCGTGCTGGGATCCGTTCCGCCCTGTGCGCGGTCTGTCCTGCCGAGGATTCATTCTCCCGGATGGTGGTGTACCCTCCGGGCTGGTGCTGTGGCGATTCGCCCTATCCCATCGCGGCCCAAATTTTCTGCGCGTTCTCTCCGGTAAACGTCATGTCATCCTGCGCCGAGGAACTGCGCTCGAAATAGAGGTGCAGCAATCCCCCTCCAAAGTGCGCTTCTCTGACGAGGTCGAGATTGATGGCAACCTCACCCGAACGTTCTTCATCCTTCACTTTGACGAACCGCATCATGCATACCCTCCCTCTGTCGTTGTTAAGGTTGTGGGTCACCTGACCCAGCCGTCACGTCCTGTCAAAAAGGCAGGTTAACCTATGCGCCTAGGAATTATGAGTCAAGGTGAAAACCGACCAAACTCTAGTGAAGTGCAGCAGTGAGCGGGGAGGAGAATACTTCGCGAGGAATATCACATAACGAATGTGGAATGACCGAAATAGGTGCTGATACTTTTTTCTGCTCCCAGCAGTCTACGGCTCTGACTGCTTGCCCCAGTGCTTCAAGAAGGGGGCAATCGTATCGATGGGGATCGGGAAGATGGTGGTCGAGTTCTTCTCGGCGGCAATTTCGACCAGGGTTTGCAGGTAACGGAGCTGCAGGGCAGCCGGGTTTCGGCTGATCACATCGGCGGCATCGGCCAGGCGTTGCGAGGCCTCGAATTCCCCTTGGGCATGGATGACCTTCGCGCGACGTTCGCGCTCCGCTTCCGCTTGGCGGGCGATGGCTCGTTGCATTTCCTGCGGCAGGTCCACGTTCTTCACTTCCACGGCGGTGACCTTGATGCCCCAGGGTTCCGTCTGTTGATCGATGATCCGTTGGAGATCGGCGTTGATCTGTTCACGTTTCGACAGCAAGTCGTCGAGCTGACTCTGTCCCAGCACGCTGCGGAGCGTCGTCTGCGACATCATGGAAGTGGCGTAAAGGTAGTCTTCGACTTGAATGATGGCCCGCTCCTGGTCCACGACTCGGAAGTAAATAACCGCGTTCACCTTGACGGTGACGTTGTCCTTCGTGATGACGTCCTGAGGCGGCACGTCCATCGTCACAGTCCGCAAGCTGACGCGCACCAGCTTGTCGATGAACGGGATGATGACCACGACGCCGGGACCATTGCCCCCGACGAGTCCCTTGGCCAGCCGGCCCCATCGAAAGATCACGCCCCGTTCGTATTCCCGGAGAACATTGAACCCCATCAGAATCAGCACCACCACGATAAACAGGAGTGCAAAGGGACTCACGAGCGGACCCATATCAGACCCCCTTCTTCGAAACGGGTTTCACGTGCAAACGCAAACCATCGATGCCGGTGACTTCTGCTTCGTCACCAGGTTGGAGCGGCAGTTCGCTGACGGCCTGCCAGAGTTCCCCATGGACCGCCAGTTGTCCCTGGGGCGTGAGCGCCGTTTTGACGATTCCCACCAGGCCGACCATTTCCTCGCGCCCGGTCACCGCAGGGCGCCGCATCGCCTTCACCCCCATCCCGACCAGAAAGAAGGAGAAGGCGGCGGCCAGTGCGACGACCGGCAGGATGACCGACCAGGAAATCCGAAGGAACTCCACATCGGTCTTGATCAGCATGACCGATCCGAGAAGCATGGAGATGATCCCGCCGATGGCCAACAAGCCGAAGCTCGTGACCGTGGCTTCCAAAATAAGGAACACGATCCCGAGGAGGAACAGCAGCACGCCTGCGTAGTTTACCGGCAGCGACTGCAAGGAATAAAACGCCAGGATCAGACTGATGGCGCCGACGACGCCAGGCAGAATCGCGCCAGGGTTATAGAGCTCGGCGATGAGTCCAACGGTGCCGAGCGTCATGAGCAGGTAGGCGATGTTCGGATCGCTGAGGGTTTTGAGGAATTCCAGGCGAAGCCCCATCGGGAATTCGCGCACTGCCACGCCCGCTGTGTGCAACACCATCGGGCCGGTTGGAAGTGGGATCGCGCGGCCGTCCAGTTGCTTCAGCAGTGCCGGTACGTCGTCAGCAATCAGATCGATGATCTTCAGCTTCAGGGCTTCCCGCTCCGTCACGGACAGACTTTTGCGCACGGCATCCTCCGCCCACGCGACGTTTCGTCCCCGTTGCGCGGCGATCGATTTGAGATAGGCCACGGAATCGTTCTCCACCTTCTCCTTCAGCGTCTTATCCATTTCGCCGCCGCCCATGGCGACCGGATGGGCCGCGCCGATATTCGTGCCGGGAGCCATCGCCGCCACATGCGCGGCCATGGTGATGAACACTCCTGCAGAGGCGGCCCTTCCGCTGGACGGCGACACATAGACGACCACGGGAATGGTGGCGGCGGTGATGTCTTTGATGATGAGCCGCATCGACGTGTCGAGTCCGCCGGGCGTATTCAGGCGGATGATCAGGGCCTGAGCGCCGCTCTCCTGGGCTGATAGGAGCGCATCGTGGAAGTACTCCGCGGAGACAGGAGTGATGACCCCTTCATACGTGGCGAGCAGCACAAACGATTCGGCCCGCGCGGCAGGCGGCCATGCGAACAGGGCGGTGAGGAACGCAACAGTTGCGATGATCAGGTGAAGGAGCGGCAGCAGGGAACGACGTCTCGGGCAACTCATCGAAGTGTCACTCCCACAAGGCTGAAGCTCAGAGAGACGGACCCAACGAGTCAAGCATACGAGCTGCTACCTAGCCAGTCAAGGAAGGGGAGGGTATGGCGGCTGCCGACGATCACAAACGAGAGACGACTTTTGGGTGGTTTGCCGGTCCTAGCTGGACCGGGCATCGAACAGGACCCAGATGCCGATGGCGAGGAATCCCATTCCCGCCGCGAGTTTCAGCATCCGCGGCGAGACGTACTGAGAAAGTTCTGCGCCCACCAGGACGGCGATGAGGCTGGAGAGCACGAGCGCCCCAGCGGATGCGGCAAACACCCCGAGCTTGCTGACGCGTTGATCGGCCGCGAACAACAGCGTGGCGAGTTGAGTCTTATCTCCCAGCTCAGCCAGGAAGACGGTCACAAAAATGGGCCAGAGCGTCAGCATCGAGGAAGCTCCTTGGGTGTGAGGGGATTCAGGAAAAAACCGGCACAGTCATGCGCGGTTCCTTCCAAAAAATTTGAGCACAGCATAGGGCGTGAGGTAATAGGCCAATACGGAGATGATCACGCCAGCCACTACCCCGAACAGCCCGCCGGCCAACAGCCCAACGAAGGGCAGAAAGAACACCGCGAGGATCATCCCCACCGCGAGGGGTTTGTGGTGTTCATAGAAACCCGTGCGCTGCGCACTTGTGAGGGAGTCGGTAAAGGAAAGGTCAGAAGGTAGAGCCATCAC
Source organism: Nitrospira sp. (assembly GCA_023248215.1). Taxonomy (GTDB): domain Bacteria; phylum Nitrospirota; class Nitrospiria; order Nitrospirales; family Nitrospiraceae; genus Nitrospira_A. The sequence continues at coordinate 20,345 of JAHFEW010000003.1, read as the reverse complement.
GACAGTATAGTACAAAGTCGGGGCGGATCGTTCCAGGAAAACAGCACCGTCGGATGGTGAAGCAGAAGTGTGGATAAAGAAATTCAGATGCGAGGAGAGATCCGCAATGCCCTGCCGGGCACCGGGTGAGGTAATGGCGGAAGAGCGCGAACTCACTTCGGCTGCGTAGAGGCCTTCGCAGGCACAGGCTTGATCACACCGCTCTTGAGGACGATCTCGCAAATATGGTCGAGGCGCTCGACATGTTCGTAGGCAGCCCAGGGGTCGGTCGCGACCGCACAGACGCCGTGGTTGGCTTGCCCCACGATGTCGAAGGCCAGCGTGCCGTCCTGCCCGCGGCCGAAACAATCTGCAGTCACGTCGGTCAACTCGCGTGACAAGGCCGGCACTGCGAGGACCGTCGGTCCCGCCCGGGTATAGCGCGAGATTTCAGGAAACTCTGCGCTAATCGCCTGCAAGTCAATGCCCGCATACCTCGCGGCCACGATGTGCGTGGCATGCACATGCACGACAGTTCGAGTTTTTTTCGTGTCGCGCTGCAAGTTCCAGTGCATCCACAGCTCGCCGGACGGTTGCTGGCCTTCACGAACGTTCGGAATCAGCTGGCCCGTTGCCGGATCTTTCACCACCTCGATCCGGACGATATGTTCCGGGTGCACAATAGTCTTTCGCCAGCCGGAAGGGGTGATGTAGAGATACTTCCCCTCGCGCTTCCGCATGCTGATGTTCCCGTCTCGTGTCGTAATCCAGCCGCGCTCGTACACGCGTCGCATGACATCGCCGATTGCGGTCAGCATGTTCGCTCCCTAGGTGTAGTTCGCCAGATACCGTATCGGTGCCCCTCATGTGGATCTTGAGCGAGAAGTGCCTTAGCCGGCGGTCTTAGGAACAAGACGTCCCGCGCCGCGATATGGTTCATGAGGCCGGTTCATTGTGCTTCCTCACGAGGCGACTCTCGCGAAGTCGATGTACCCGCGTTCGACATTCGTGCTCACGAGTTCCACCCGGACGGTGTCTCCGACATCGACGCCATTCGCGCCCGTTGCCAGTTTCCCTTCGACCGGCGGCTCAAGGAGCCGCACCCAGGTGCGCTTGTCCGACGCGCCTGTCACAATGGCGTCGAATCGTTCCCCAATCCGTGGTTCCAGCAACAGAGCCGCGGCGGATTTTCTGAGCTGCCGTTCGACTCGTTCCGCATCGTCTTCCTTCTCCGTGCAGTGGCCGGCAAGATACTCCAGTTCGTCCGGACGATACGGCGTGGGCGCACCGGCCAGCGCCGCCTTGAGCAGCCGTTGGGTGATGAGATCGGGAAAGCGCCGGTTGGGAGCCGTGGAATGGGTATAGCCCTTCACCGCCAGCCCGAAATGTTCAGGAGCGCCGTCTCTCGACTGATCGAGCACATATTCGCCTCGGCCAATGAGCTTCACAATCGCCAAGGACAAATCCGGAAATCTGAGCGGGTCGGCCTCCCGACGTGTGACGAGGAACGCTTCGAGCGCCTGCGCGTTCGGCTCTCCCGGTAAGGCCTCACCCCAGCGTGCGGCCATCTCGATGATCCGTTGCCAGCGATCGGGCGAGCGCAGGATGCGACGAAATGAAGGCACGCCTTTGCTCTTGAGATAGGCCGCGGTCGCCTGATTGGCTGCAATCATAAAATCTTCGATCAGTTCCTTCGCGCGATTCTTCTGCTCGACCTTGAGTGCCGTCAACATGTCACCATCAAAGACGGCGCGGGGCTCAATCGTTTCAAGACTCAGTGCACCCTGCTGATGTCGTCGTGCCTTGAGCTGCTGCGCGACCTGGTCTTGGAGGCGGAGTTGCGTATCGAGACCTGATACGGCCGTGACTCGCTCAGGCGCAGGCGCCGTTCCCGCGAGCCATGCGGCCATGCTGTTGTAAGCCAGCTTCGCATGGTTGCGGACCAGCGCCCGAAAGAGAGAGGAGCCGAGGACCGCCCCATCCTCCGCGACCACGAATTCCACCACAACCGCGAGGCGGTCCTGCCCTTCGCCGAGTGACGTCAGATCAGTCGAGAGTTTCTCCGGCAGCATGGGGAAGATGTCGCCGGACGTATAGACCGACGTCGTATTGTGCCGGGCGTGCGCATCCAGGGCGGAATCCTTAGCGACCAGCGCGTCCACATCGGCAATTGCGACCAGGATGGTCACAGACCGATCAGGACGTGGCGTGGCTACCGTCAGTTGGTCCAGGTCTTGGGAGTCGTCATTGTCGATCGAGGCCCACAGCAACTTCCTCAGGTCACGTAGCCCTGAGGTCTGGTCGGTTGCGGACGTCTGGATGCGGGCTAGCTCGGCCATCGCCGCAGGTGAAAAGTCCGGCAACAAACCACGTTCGATCATGGCGCGCCGGGCGATGCTTCTGAGATCGGTGCGATGACTCGTCATAAGGCCCTCAGTATGAAATGAGCGTGCAATGGATCGCGGAATGTAAGGAACTCAGGAGGGCATAGCTATAACACGATCAGGGCACGAATGGTTGAGAGATGATGACGAGAAGACGCGCGGGGTACGCAGAGAAGAGTCTACGGCAAAAGCCGCGAACGACGAGCTAAGAGCAGACCCGACCCTGGGTTGTGGCCGCTCGAAGTGAACGTCAACATGATTGCCGTTTTCACGCGCGCGGGCGTTTAGTGATCTCCGCGCCGTGCTGAAACGACCCTGGCCAATATTTTGAGCAGGCGCGACACCTGTCCGAAATGGGGTCTCGGCAGACGTCGATTTCTGCGTAAGTGTGTGAGGATTCTAAGATCCAGATTACCGGTAGGAGAATACGTCCATCTGAATCGACTTGATCGGTTTCGCTTCCCCATGAACCATGCGCCGAACCCGTTCGGTGGTATTCCGGCTGAACACTGGTTCGCCGCAGTGGAGACACACCATGGCGGGGATTTGCTCAACCCGTACAGGTTTCCCCTCGATATCGAAGACCTCGGTGACCAGTTCTTCGCGGCTCTCGGTCTTCCCACACACGTGACAGCGAAACATGGCTACCTCCGTCTGGCGTAATCATACCCCTCTGCCGGGTCAGGCTCATAGAGCGTAATGATCTTCAGCATGTCGGAATCGACGCAGGATGCCTGAACATGCAACGGACGACCGGTTGCTGTAAATCCGAGCAGCAGGCTACTGAGAGCATATGTATCATCGGGATAATCCTCGATGATTCTGGCTTGTGCTCCGGCCTGTCGGATTTCAGCCTCACTGATATTTCGCTCAATAGCGCGTTGAAACGCATGGCGGCTGAACTCGAAATCTCCAGCGGCGAGTCGTCTGCGAATGTCGTCCAGTGTTTTCATCGAAGGGGGTGGGGCGACTATAGCTGAAGCCCTCATTCGGCACAACATGAGGGGGCAAAAGCCAAAGTATGTGAATGCAGAAAATGCGCTGATTGACGGGAGGCTAATGCGGACAGAAAACTACGAGCGATCCTTCACGAGCGACGAACGATGTGCTAGCGCGCACGCCCATTGCGCGCCGCGGCGTGAGCACTAGCAGGATGCGGAAAAAGTCCGCCAGCGGCGTTCTCGCATCGCTCAGACGCTCAACGTACGGCAGAGAGTACGATTCGCCTCTTCGCTCGCTGCGGCCTTGCTGGACGGCCTTTTTGCGCATCCTGCGGGCTATTCTGACACCGACACGGCACGTGAGCTGATCGCGGCGTATTACGCAACAATCGAGTTTTTCCGCAGCCTGCTAGAGCACGCCACGCTCTATTTCATGCAGGTAGATAAAACTTGGTGCTTTGACGCCGGCCGTTCTTCTGATTTCTAGCAACTCCGGGGACTCGAAGAAGCGACGGGCATTGTCCAGGGATGACCACTCTGAGAAGTGGACGATCGTGTTGGCATCATGGTCGTATCGAAGGAGCTGGTAGCAGATTTCCCCGGCACGTTTTCTGATGTCTGCCGCTTGATCGAACACGGCTTTCCATGCCGGATAGGCCTCGACCTCATGAATGATCAACACGTGTGGCATGCGAACTCCGAGTCTTGGTTGCCGCATCAGTTCTCAGTAAAAAGTCTGCCGGGGCGAGTCTACTGCAAAGTCCGAGGCGTATCCATCAGTCCGGAGACGACGTGGTAGCCTTGTGTGAGGAGAGGGGGAAGAAGGAGTCGGATCACCATGCGTCGCGAAATGGTTTATGGCACCTGATTTCCCGCTCAATATCCGACAGGCCGACATCGTCTAATATTCCAAACAGGCCGTAGGAGCGCCCCCCGGGCAATGGTCACGAGAATCAGGACCGCACTCCTGGCCGCACCAATTCCGCCATCGCTGCATTGAACTTGGCCGGTTCCTCGACCGGAGGCTCGTGTGCGGATTCTTCGAACCAGACGAGTCTCTTCGACGGCGCGGTCAGCATGTCGAAATAGTCGACGCCGGTTTCCGCGGCGACCACATGATCATGGCGCCCGAGAAAGAAGAACACCGGCATCTGCAACGCGGGCACGGCCTTCACGAGATTCAGCGCCGAAATTTCAGGCCACATCGCGTTCGCAGAAAATAGCTGGCCACGCACGATATTGGGCAGAGCGAAGATCGACGATTCCGGCCCGCCGAGAGTGATTCGGAAGAACCTCCACAAGGATATTCCGCGCGCGATGCCGACGAAGCGCACGAGCCATTTGCGCTGCACCATCATTTTCCTGAAGGTGTGGGGCGGCGCGCCGATGGCACGAAGCTCCTGCAGGGCCTTGCGGTTGTGGCGACGCTCCGCTTCGGCGAGCACGAAGGCATACGACGACAACTCGCTCGCCGGCCAATCGCCGATCTGTCCGGTGCCGACATAGGCCGCAACCTTTTCCGGGCAGCGTGCGGCATAGAGCACGCCGAGCGCAGAGCCCCAGGAGTGCCCGTAGATCGCGACCTTGTCCTTGCCGAGGCGCTTACGCACCCATCGACCAACTCGTCGAGATCGGTGATGAACTGCTCGACCGTCATGGAGGATGTGGGGATCTTGCGGTCGAACGATTTGTCGGTGCCGCGCTGTTCCCAGTAGACGACGGTGAAGCTCTTCTCGAGCGGCGCATTGAAGGTGCGGAATAGACGCATCTCCGGAAAGCCCGGCCCGCCATGCAGGAGGATGAAGGGCGGATTTGCGACGCTCTCCCCACGGATCATCACCCACTGATCGAGTCCGCCCAGACGGAGATAGCCGATCTCCACAATGCTGCCCGGAAGGGTCTCGCCCTTGGGCCCGCGAAACGGCGGCGTCTTTCCCCGATGTTTCATGGCGCTCCTTGTGCTGGACCGAAGAGAAGAACCGGGGACATGCTACTTTTTCAGGACAGCTTGGTCTATTGCTGTGTAAGGGACGGGGCGATTCAGAGGCGGTCTATTTGGTGCGCGGGTCTGTCTTGTGTCTCTCGCTCGTCGAACCCCACAAACGAGACAGACCGAAACCAGATGAACCAGATCCCCGCCCCGCGTCGAGAAGTTGCTCCTAGCCCCATGACGAGGAAGCGCTAATTAGCGCTTCATTTTAGGGGCGCGGTGCTCAGCCTCTGAAGGCCGGGATGTTTTCAGCACGAGCTCTCTGCAGCTTTCTAGCGGTATGTCGACGCGCCTCAGATCAGCGGAGAATCCCGCCAGGCGCACTGGCTTTCCGTTAACTCTTAGTTTAACAAAGCCTTCGCCCCTGTAGCTTGGCTCAAGGAGCTCAAGTGAGGCCTCGGCAAAGCCGTCCGAGTTGGGCTTGCCAGTAGCAAGTTGAACTCGAGTAATCCGTGAGAGCCGAAGTGTCTGTGCATCTGATTTTTCAAGCCGCACCTCCAGCCCTCCAGTAGGTTCGTCAACAGTCATTCGTGCCCTCTGAACGGTCGTGGTGTTCCCACTTTTTCGATCGGTACAAAGAGCCTCAATGGTCTCGGATCCACTTGGCCGAGGAGGGTTAATCCCATTGGCGTGTGCCGTTGTAGTCAGTAGGACCAATAGGAAGAGCAGAATCAAGTATGAGCGTCGAAACGTGAACATATTGCAACCTCACAATTGATTGATTTGTCTCACTATCATTGCAGCGACATCATCAGTGCCCCTGTTCCCTAGGTCCACGACGAAGTGCTTAATCTTCGTGTGTTCATCGAACGCATCAAACGTCGGATCGAAACTCGCACAAGGGCTGTGGTCTCTGTTTGTCGGCGTGCAGTACAGATCGGTGAGCCATTTGTCTATTGATGCGGAGGCGATGTTTAGGCTAACGGCGTAGCTCTTGAGAGCAGTGTCGATAGATGACGCGGCGGTCGTTTCGGTTTGCTCTTGGAAGACGACGGATAGCGCGAGGACTTTCGCATAGGCGTCGTAACGTTTGAGCTTTATCTCAGCGATCTTGTTTACATATTGGAGATATGTGGTTTCATCAATTTCTACTCGCTGGGTCAGTGGCAAGACCGCGTAGTACTCTTGCCATAGCGAATTGCCGTACAGAAGGAACTGTGCAAGGCAGTCCTGCATCAGCGTCATTTGTTGCTTCCTATTCTCATATCTCCGCTGAAAGTCTGGGACCAGTACCGATGTAATGAGTGAGCCGACAAGGAGCAATACGAATCCATTGCTCAGATATCCAAGGGCCTGAGCCAGTCGACTTTTCGGTGGCTCGGCTGGATGAGCCTCGCGCGCTGCAATTAAGGCGTATCGAACCTCTGCACGAATCTTAGCGCGTTCTGACTCGGTGAGCTCGTGAGCTTCAGTGGGCGAATCGTCACTCATTTTCTGAGTGCTCCTAGCGAGGGGGCCAACGATTAAGGCTGCTGCGGCAGGCCTTTGTAACATAGCAAGGCAGGTTCAGCAATGTGATGTGGGCGAGTCTACTGGAAAGTCAGAAGCCTACCCTCATTCATTCCGGAGCGGATATGGGAGCGTTGCGTGAGGGCAGACCAGGCGAGTCCAACCTCGGCAATGGTCACAAGGACGAGGACCACCGTGCTGGCCGCACTTCCAGGGAACAGCACCTGTGCACCCCAGAACAAAAGATAGAATCCGAGGACGACGAAGCAAAATCCCCAGAATGGATGTTGCATGTGCCTCAGGACTTCTCGACAGAGACGGAACCCCAAACGATATGCCCTTGGATGTAGTACACAAGCCGAAACGCATACATCGAGACAAAGTCGTATCGCCGAACAATATACAGTTGAAGCAGATTGAACGCGAACACATGTAGTCCCACGTACACGTCAGCCCATGAGAACGGTTTCTTCGCGAATCCCACGCCCAGCTGAAAGATCGGCTCCAGACACGAAGTGAGGAGGATGCAACACCAGGCGAGCCGCTTGGAATCGAGGCTCTTGAATAGTGAGCCGAGGGAGACGAGTAGAAGGGAAAGAGGCAGTGCAGAAGGACGATCACCGCGACATATGCCATGGCGGGATAAAACAACAAAGACTGAGGCGGCGGAACATGGTAATAGGGGAAGACGATACTGAGTTCAACCAGGATCACCGGAATGGCAAACAGCGTGGCCATTGTCCCCGAAAGAACGACCCCGCTCAGGCTCGCTCTGTCCGCGTAAATTTCAAACCAATCGCGTGAATACAACAAATGTAGGGAGACAATTCCTAGAACGCTTATCAAGCTGACCGCCAGCAGAGGATGGCGACGTCCAAAGTACGGCTGAAAGAAATGGTTCTGAGCGAGGGACGGGGTTCCCGTGAATCCAACTGCTCCCAGAGGCAAGATGGCAAGAGCGATGTATCGCAGCCGAACGTGTGAGGGTGTGAGGGAGATCCCCGTCATGGTCGGCTCCAGTGCGAGCCTCTGCGCGGTGGATGAGGAGCAGGGCCATTCTACGTTTTCAAATCAGCTTGGCCCATTGTTGTGTAGGTGAGGAGAGGGGCGGTGAGGAAGGAACCGATCCGCCGCGCGCCACGAAATGGTTCCTGGTCACCTTCTCAGTTCGCTCGCGTTCATAATCATAGCGTAAATCCTCACGGCTCATCTCGATTTATCAAGTCCTTCGGCGTATGCTTTTTCCTAGATCAAAGACAAAGCGTTCTGGTTTGAGAGATCTGCTATCGGGGCCAAGGAGTGACTAAAGCGACAACTAGCCAAAGAAATGGAGCACGCATCATGAACTGCAGAGGCTTTTGGATGGGACTCGCTGTTGGAACAATCTCAACCTGCCTACTCGGTCAGTGGGTTCTCACTGCCGCAAGCAAAGAGGCAGATCCGCCCAAGTGTATACCAGCCGAAACCGTCGCCGACTATGTGCATAGTGTGATCCAGGCAGATCGAACGTTTTACACCACTGACATTGTGGATCGGATGCAGATGCGAGGCATTGTCTTCGCCGCGGAAAACTGGAGAGAGACCGCCAGGCTCCCTCTCCCAGCTCAGTTCTTGCTGGAGGCGGGGCGGCTCGTGGCTGACCAACCAGGTGGGCTTCGATTCCGGTTGATCAGCAATTGGGCGATAAACACAAGGAATAGGCCCACCACCGACTTCGAGCGAACCGGCCTTACGGAGATCCTCGTGAATCCCGATCGTCCCTATACTGGTGTGACGACGGAGGATGGAACTCCCGTCTTCCAAGCACTCTATCCGGATAAAGCGGTGTCTCAGACCTGCGTTGGTTGTCATAATGCACACCCCAACAGCCCAAAGAGGGATTTCAAGCCGCGTGACGTGATGGGTGGAATTCTTCTCACAATTCCGCTCCCCCAATAGGCAAGGCCGATCGAAGATGTAGCTTGCCCTCCGGTTTCGGGTGAGGGAGAAAGTGGTAAGAATGTGCAATGTTCAATTTTCAATGTTGAATGCTCAATAGTTCGGACGGGTGACGAATAACGCATGACGAAGAAAGCCGGACCGCCACGCTCCGCGAAATATGTAATTGCAAGAGCTCACGCTCATTATTCCTCATGACCTATAGAGGAACGGGAAATTAATAACTGGTGTGCGTGGTAAGTAGAGTCCATACTCGCGTGATGTGCGGCTTCTCCAGGAAGCAGGTGTTCCTGGGAAGGAGTCTTGATCGGCCTGTCATAACAAGGAGGTTGTATGAATGTTCCCCAAAAGAGCAGTGTCCTGTTCGCGTTGGGCCTGTTCGCGATAGTAATCGGTCTTGCACCGATTCCCGCGTCGGCCAATCCCGATTTGGTCGAAACTGGACGTCTGTTGGCGATTTTGCTGGATGCCGGTCGAGGAACCGTTGCTGCCAATCAGCCCCTCATTAATGATGCCGGCAAGGGGGACAAGGGATTTACACCAGACGTGTTCGAAAAAGAGTTGATTGAGAAATTCAAAGGACGCTCTGGTGTCGATTTGGGTAATTTGAAGGCGGCTGCTGTGCCAGAAACCGCGAAGGGCCTGTTGCCGGAGCTCGTGGCGGCCTCAAAGAAAACCGTGGCCGCCAATCAGGCACATATCAATCAGAAAGGCGTCGCGTATAAAGGCTTCACGCCGGCACACTTCGGCACGCAGGCAGCCGCGGAGTTCAGCAGCAAGACCGGGATCTATCTCAAGCAAACGACGCAAGACGGACTGTTGCGGAACCCCAAGAATAAGGCAGACGAGTTTGAAGCCGGCCTCCTTAAGAAACTCGCCGATGCGTCCTATCCCCGACAGGGCGACAAGGCGATGAGCGAGACGGTCGACGGTGGGAAAGCCGTACGGGTTCTGTTGCCCCTCTATTATGGAAAAGGCTGCTTGGGTTGTCATGGAACACCGAAGGGCGAGACGGATGTCTCTGGCTATAAGAAAGAGGGTGCAAACGAAGGGGATCTCGGCGGAGCGATCAGCGTGAAGCTCCCCGTAAAGTAACTGAATTATTAGGACCTGCGTTTCCTGTGACGGGATCACGGGCGTCGAGCGTCGAGCTTAATGCCCCTGATCCCACGCAGAACCTGGCGGTGATCGCCTGCATGCGGTAGTCGCTCACGATTCTCAACACCATGCTGAAGAGCGGAACGCCGTGGCGGGTGGCGGCTAGTCAGCCGGCTTGCTGTTCAAGTCAGTCGCTGACGCTCCTTCTTCGCCCCCTGGGAGGGATCATGGTTGATAGAGCGCGCGGCCTTCCTCTTCAGATAACACGCCTTTCTGAATGAGCATCTGAATGAGCTTGTCGCCGGGGGTCTTGGCCGGAGGCAATGGCGACACCCGTTCCTTCGGTTTCGGTGGGGGAGGCGTCCGTTTCAGCCCATAGACTCTAAAAAACGGGGTGAACACGATGAGATAGTCCTTGTTGCGAATCCGCACGGTGGCAGGACGGCTTTCGTCGTAAGGTGGCAGATCCGGCCCAGACCCGCGGGGGATGCGGAAGTACGGCTTACCCTCGTCTGTTTCGCCATCTTGCCCCAGGATCTCCATGCGACTCAGGTTCGATTCGCTCGTGCCCGTCATCAATTCGTCGCCGCCGATATTGGTGATCTTGTCAAGAACGACGATGAGCGACTCCGCCACTAAGGGATCGGACGACAGGTTCTTCACGCTCACATCGTATATGTACTCGCTGTTGAAGTTATCGCGGCCCTTGAGGGTGACCACTGCTTGAGCCGCTTTGTCGGTCAAATCGGGGATTTGGTCCAATGCCCCCGCAGAGAGGTGTGAAGAAAAGACCATACTCGCCGCCAGGCACAGGAGCGCGCACCATGATCCGAAGCGGTGATCGGGAACAGATCGAGATGGGTGCCAATACGGATGGCTTTCCTGCGCCGGCGTAGATTCTTTCGAATCATCGGCCCGCAAGCGGAAGAGCCCGCTCTGGTCACTCGTATCCATGAGAGACCTCTCAGGAAAAAGAGGCCCCTCGTCAGGCATGACGACATCCGATCGGATCCGCTCTCGATTCAATGGTAGAGCGTGGAAGGGCTTCACCTAGGCGCACTCGATCACCATCGCCTGCCTCTTTTGACCTCTAGAGATTCTTGGCTGGTCTCCCGGTGCTCAGCTCTGCCAGTTCGCCCGGAGCAAATCTTCGTTTTCCTCATAGCGACAGGTGAATGTGCCGTGATGTGCGTGATGCAACGCCTCGCCGATGCGCCGCGCGAGATGGGGGTCGGTCGTGGTGATGACCACCCCTTTGGGGGCTTCGGCTTGGTCCGCGATCTTGATAATGCGAGCCAGAGGATGTTCGGCTTTGACACGAGCCTCTTCATTGCGGGCGAGGCCGAGAACCTCCTCCCGATGCTTGGCGACAAACTCACCCGTGAGCAGGAGCACCCCGCCGGGCGCATCATCACGTATCCGTTCACAGGCAGGGCACAGGAGATCGTGGCTCTTCGGCGGGGCGGGGTCCCATGTCCACCGGCCTTTGTGGTAGACCGCCTTGCATTCACGACACAGCGACGGTTCCTGGAGTTTGCCCTTCGCCTTGTAGGGGTCGTGCATTCGGGCTCGAACCGATCGATCTTTCTTGTCTCGGGGAAGATGCGAGGTCGACATAACAACTCCTTCAGTGCTCGTGTGTGAGATCTCTGATACTTCTGTAAGGCAGGCAAGCCCCCGTACTTCCTTCCTGCACCAGGCTTGCTCCGGCTGCACCGCTCCGACAGGAGGCCAAAGGTGCACGTACAATGCCACATGGCAGAAGGATGCGGAGGTGAATCACTTCTGCCGAAACCATGGATGGACGCGAGAGGGTACACCCGTCTGCATGGACCACTCCCAAAGAGCCTGTGGTGTTATTCGTCACGACCAAATGGAGGGTCTGTCCCCTAATGCCACAGTCGGAGCGGTCGATCGTGGCGAGCGCCTCCAATGCCACAGCGTGAAGATTCAGAAGAGTTCAGGGGAAGAAGGCGGCCTCGCCCGGCAGCCGAGATCGCCCGTGAACCCGGCATTCCCCGCAATCGTTTCTACAAATGGCAGAAAGAAGTCGCCGCGCGTGGCGGGGCGTTTCCTGGGTCGGGTCGGCAAGCCGAGCCGGCTGCCGAACTGGCGCGCCTCAAGCGGGAATTGGCCGGGGTCACCGAGGAGCGGACATTTAAAAAAAAGCCGCGGTGTACTGTGCCAAGGAGTCGCAGTGAAGTACAGGTTCATCCAGGCCCATGCGCACGAATTTCGGGTGGCCCGCTTGTGTCGGGCCTTGCAGGTCAGTCGCAGCGGGTTCTATGCTTGGTAAGGGCGGCCCGATAGTTTCCGCACGCAGCGAAATCGGCTCCTGATCGCGCGGATGCGGGTGCTGCATCTGCAGATGCGGAAAGCCTACGGGGCGCGGAAGATGTGGCGGCTGCTCGCGCGAACCGGACTGAGTTGCGGCCGGCATCTGGTGGCCCGCCTCCGACGCCTGGCCCGGATCGTCGCGTTGCGCCGACGGCGTTACGTGCGGACGGTGCAGGTTCGTCAGCAGGACGTCGTCCCCATTCCAAACCGGCTGAATCAGCAGTTTGCGGTGTCGGCCAAGAATCGCGTGTGGGCCGGGGATCTAACGTTCGTGCCCACGCGCACTGGCTGGCTGACCGTCGTCGTCTTGCTTGATCTCTATTCACACCGCGTCGTGGGGTGGGCCATGAAGTCCGCGGCAAACGTTGTCGGTGGTCGTGGAGGCATGGTGGATGGCCTGGCAGCGTCGACGTCCTGCCCCAGGGCTCGTGCACCATAGCGATCAAGGCAACCAGTATCGCGCGAGTCTCTATCAGACCCTCTTGGCGCGCCGTGGGGTAGTCCTGAGCATGAGTCGGAAGGGCAACTGCTATACAATGCGCCGGTAGAAAGCTTCTTCAGCTCGCTGAAGAACGAACTGGTGCGACACCGACAGTTTCAGAATCAGGCTGAGGCCCAGGTTGCCATCGAGGACTCTATCGACCGTTTCTATAACCGGCAGCGCCAGCATCAGGCGCTCGGCTATCGGAGTCCGGAGGAGTTCGAGCGGCAGGAGAGTGGTACGTAATCCAGGTGTCTGTTATTCCGGGGCCACCTCACCCTGACGCTGAGCCCGATTTTGTCACGCGATGCGAGACGCTTATCTCCGGAGACTGACGAAGCGTTTGATAGACGACGCAGTAACGCTCGGTGAGGCGAAGTAGTGTGGCGAGTTGGTCTTCCGTCGCGTCTGTCGCAAGATCGAATTGGAGTCGGATGCATTGAAACCCGACCGGTGTTTCCTTGGATACTCCGAGCGTGCCTCGAAAATCCAGGTCACCTTCCGCCCGAACCATTCCGTCACGAATCTCAATGCCTATAGCTGTCGCGACTGCCCCCAAGGTCACCCCGGCGCAGGCTGCAAGCGCCTCCAGCAGCATGTTGCCAGAACAAGCCATAAGTCCGGTACCGCCTGTAGCAGGATGCAGACCCGCTTCAACAAGCGCCTTTCCGGTTCCAACCGCGCAAGTAATTCCCTCTCCGATTCGCCCCTCAGCCCTCAGGGTCATGAGTGCGGCTTCCGGACATTCGCGATAGCGCTCCTTGAGTGGCGCCTGGAGCGATCGGAGTTCTTCCATATTCATAACGCCCCTCGATTGTCCAAATGTGACGCCCAATTATGAAATCTGCCGCGGCGAGTCTACTGCACAATCGGAGGCGTATCCATCACTTCTGAGGTGATGGGGGAGCGGTGGGGGATGAGAAGGCGAGGAGGGCGCCGGACCGCCGCGCACTTGAATGCGTCGGCAAACTGACGTCGCGTTGTTGCTGGCATGATGCCCTCCAATTTCACCATTCTTCCCCTTATGGAGGTGTCTGTAAAATCAAGGGAGGGTCATCCGCGATGATCCTCGCTTGTCCGTCTCTGAGTCGGCCCTGCGCAAGATCTAAAGGCTTCAGCTCGCCTAGGCAAAAACCGAGCGTTTGCTATGGTTTTCAGAGTAAGGAGGATAGACTGGCAACTCGTACTCGCTGGATTCAGGGCCGTGGTGTTCGCGCTATCGGGGTATGGCTTCAGCGTCGCAACCGAGACGGCAATGGACGTGAGGATGACCCTGCGTCCGGCAAGCGGACCAATAGGAAGCATAGTCTGGAGCGGGCGGATGAAGCTGTCGGTCAACTTGGCAGGTATGGGCGCGAGAAGGCACACAAGCATCAGGAGCAAGGCGTGAGAGCCGCGCCCACTCTCTGCGGATAAGCCGAGCCTGGTCAAACAAACAGCATTGGAGGAGACGTGCTATGCAGATGATCCGGACAAGGTATGTTGTGATGCTGGTTCTGCTCAGTGTGATGGCCCCCCTGATCCCACTCGGCGTTGTTCACGCAGAAAATGTTACTCAGACAAGGGAGTGGAAGTGGACGCCGGGGGGAGCTGAGCAAGGAAAGTGGCTGCTCGGCTTCCGGGCAGGATTCGCCCCTCTGACCCAGGAGCTGAAGACGCGGTTTTCAACTGAGGTTGGATCCCTTGTCAACGTGCAGGGGCTGTATGGCGTGAATAAGTGGTTGTCAGCTGGCCTTACCCTTGAGTGGGAGCGACATTCTGTCAACCAAGAGCGACCTTCCGTCGATCTCGGACATATGGACACGGTGTCTCTTCTTCCGACGGTCGAACTCCGTCCAGGCCGACTCGGGCCCATCGCACCCTATGCCTCCATGGGGTTTGGCGTTAACGTGAACTCGTTTGGTGAAAGCGACGCCATCCGTGGCAGGACAATCAGTCCGAGTAACAATTTTGCGTGGCGATTGGCCTGGGGGGCAGACTACTTCTTGAACTCCGCACTGGCGCTCAATGCCGAAATGGCCTACAAGCGCAACGACGGGCACGTGACTATCGACGGGGTGCGGTCGGATGATTGGAATGCGTCGTCCTTCGGGTTTCTGTTCGGAGTCCGAGCGTTCTTCTGAGCGTGCCTGTTCTATCCTCGGGAGGGTGGCTTGGTTGGCCTCCCACTGCGCGCCGCCTTCTTACCCTCCCAACCCTGGTCGCGCCGAGACGCGTCCTTTGCCCAGGCGAGGGCCTTCCGGGGCCGCGCGTCGCGAGGAAGAACGAGCGTCAAGGTTGCGCACGCCGGCGAGACGGTGAGCCGGCCGTGTCTTTTCAGGAGATCAACGGGTCGCCCTCCAACTTGCGCCTCGATTGACCCCGCTATTTCCCCCAGAGCCTGACTAGGAGTTGTTCCGCCATTCGACTGCATGAGCGGGTACCAGCCTTGCCGCGTCAGGCGACCATGGCGTTTCCCATGCAATGGCAAAGTCTGTCTTGTGTGAGCTGGTCGCCGGCGAGTAGACAGGCATGGAGCATGGGAGGTCTAGGCCGGTGCTCATGCGTACCGATAGTTTCAGCCATACATAATAGCTATTATGGACAATGCGGCTATCTTGGGTATACTCTCTCAACCGAGAGGAGGGGCTATGTCCAAGCTGACCTATAGGAACAGCCAGGGCCAACTCGTGGATATGTCGATCGTGGCAGCCACGAGAATGAAGAACGAATTCGGAACTATCCTTGAGCGGGCGGTGCATGGTGGCGCAGTCGCCATTACCCGGCATGATCTGCCGAAGGCCGTGCTCTTGTCTTATGAGGAGTTCGTCGCGCTGGTGAAAGATCGCGCGCCCCAGCTCGATGAACTCACCAGCGAATTTGATGCGTTGTTGGCCAGCATGCAGACGGCGAGGGCCAGACAGGGTATGGCTGATGCGTTCAATGCGTCTCCCTCCCAACTCGGACGCGCCGCTGTCACGGCCGCACGCAAAGACCGCCGACCGTCTTTCAAGCTACCCCGCCGACCGTCCCGCACTCGTATCGTGAAATGAGCGTTAAGAGACCGCCGCGCCTCTATGTCATAGCCGGCGTGAATGGCTCAGGCAAGAGCAGCATAGCCGGCGCGACCTTTCGTGCGCTCGGAAGCGACTACTTTAATCCTGACGAGGCCGCACGACGACTGATGGCAGTCAATCCTACCCTGAGTCAAAAGGCTGCCAACAGCGTAGCTTGGCGGCAGGGCGTGAGGTTGCTGAAGCGGGCGATTGAGGAGCGTCTGGACTTCGCGTTCGAGACCACTCTCGGCGGCAATACGATCACGCAGGTGCTCGCCCAGGCTGCCGCGCAAGGGATCGAGATTCACATCTGGTACGTGGGCCTGTCCAGTCCGGAACTGCACCTTGAACGAGTGCGAGCGAGGGTTCGCCGGGGAGGCCACGACATTCCTGAGAAAGATATTCGCCGACGTTACGAGCATAGCCGACTGAACCTCATCGCACTCCTGCCTCACCTCACAGCTTTGCGGGTCCATGACAACAGCGAGGAGGCGGATCCTGCTGCTGAGGAGGCGCCCTCGCTCAGGTTGGTGCTGCAGATGGAACGGGCGAAGATTCTCGGGCCGCCGAACCTCTCGCGCACACCGGACTGGGCTAAGCCAATCGTCGCCGCCGCCCTCAAGTTAAACCAGGCTTGATGTCGTTTCGATTTGCGGCTCGGAAGGGCGCCACTACGGTTCCCACCTGTGCGTATCGGAGCAAGAAAAGAAAACAGGCTACGTATTCTTGCGTCTGAACTTTAGATAGATCGATCAGCCGCTGTTCGATCATGATTTGTCACGCTGCGTACCTGCATCAACCGGCAACAGCCATTCGGAAGGAAAGACTGGCAAGCGAACATTGCGGCCGCGCTGGGATTAGCATCTACGATGCGGAGGCGGGGCCGCCTACGGAAGCCGCTAGAAAAACAGCCTGTCCCCTTTTCTTGTCATTACCGTCGTTGGCTGTGCTCGGTGATCAGGGCGCTGGCGAGGGCGCGCTTGACTTCTTCATTGGCGGGATCGAATCGCAGGGTGATTCCTAACTGCTCAATCGCCTGGCTCAGCTCGCCCCTCTCAATCAGCGTGAACCCCAGGACGCGATGCGCGTCTCCCAGTGAACGCTTCACACGCAGATCGTCAGGCTTGAGGCGCGCCAGTGCGTGATATACATCGATGGCTTCACGCCATGCGCCTTGTTGGGCGAGGGCTTCTCCGAGCTGATGATAGGCTTCTGCCAAGGTGGGATCGTTCGGGCGGAGCAGGATGGTTTCACGGTAGGCCGCGATCTCCCCAGCCAAATCTCCCTTCTGCCCGAGCGCGATGCCCAACTCGAAATGGGCGAAGGCATCGGTGGGATTCCTCTGAATTCTGTCTCGCCACGCCGCAATTGCCCGCTCCAGGGTCCCCTGCTCCGCGCGGGCCAGCCCCAGGCGTTTCCGCTCCGACCCCGCGGCCGGGTTCAAACGGATCGCTTTTCGCCATGCGGCAATCGCCTCCTCTACCTCTCCTTTCTGGGCCAATGCATAGGCGAGATTGAAGTGGGCGTCCGCAAACTCCGGATCGTCGGGGTTCAGGCGGATTGCCTCCCTATAGGCAGCAATTTCTGCCGCGAGGTTTTTCTTCTGTCCTAGCGCGATTCCTAAATTGAGATGCGCGCGGGGGTCTTCCGGCTTCAACCGCACGACTTGGCGCCAGGCGGCGATTTCGCCGTCGAGATCGCCCTTCTGTTCGAGGGTGGCAGCCAGCCCGGCATAGGCTAAGGCTTCGGTCGGCTGCAGACGAATAGCTTCCCGCCACGCCATCACCACTCTGTCCAGATCGCCTCTTTTCCGCAGAGCATGCTGGAGATTCGCGCTGGCCTCGGTATCGTCCGGATGGAGCCTGATGACTTCCTTCCACGCGGCGATGGCTCCGTCAAGGTCTCCTTTCTGGCCAAGTGCATGCGCCAGGTTCGTGTACGCGTCGGCGTAGGCTGGGTCGCCAGGCTTGAGGTGGACTGCTTCGGCGTAGGCCGCAATCGCTCCGTCGAGATCACCTTGCCGCCCCAGCGCGTAGCCCAAATTATAGTGGGCTTCGGCGTTGTCCGGCTGGAGCCTGGTCGCCGCGCGGAATTCGGCGATCGCTTCGGCGAGATCGCCTCTGTTCAACAGCGCTTTTCCTACCTCAAGATGGGTGTGGGAGAGGTTGGGGAAAAAGCTCGTCGCGTGGACAGAGGGCGGGTTCAGTCCTGCGAGCGCCAGCGCTCCGATTGCCACCCACACATGAGCCGTACGCAAGAGTGAGCATCGGCGATACCGGGATAAGTGTTGTCGTGTCGGAGGATTGGGGGAAGGGGCGCTATCCAGACAGAGTATCGCGTCAGACTCACACCGGGGTCCAGGAGAAAGAAATTGGGGCAGGAGTAACAAGGGAGCGACCATGTTCCGTCCTTCCCGTCCACGTCAGTCCACCTTCATTGTACTGACCTGGACCGCAATTGCAAGGCACAATAGAGGGCCGGACTCATTGTTGAGCATCTCGGTTGTGTATCTCCGATCAGCGGGCGGCGTTTGCCTGGCCCACATCTGATTCGTCTTGGGGGACTACCTGTTACCGGATCGGTGAAGAAGCCGGGGTACGACAGCGTCAACCGCGTTCCCATCGCCAGAGGACCAGCGGAAGGCTCGTACGAACATGGTGATCTATGGGTTAGATTTCACGAGCAGTCCAAACAAGCGGAAGCCCATCACCTGTGCTGTGGGGTCATTGACTCGTGACCTGTTGGCAGTGGAGGTGGTGGAAGAGTTGCCATCGTTTGCCGCATTCGAATCGTTTTTGGATCGGCCCGGTCCCTGGCGTGCAGGGTTGGACTTTCCGTTCGGCCAGCCACGCCGGCTCCTGGTAGAACTCCATCGCACGGGCGATTGGGCGTCGTCGGTCTCATGGCTGGCCGCTCGGGGCCGCGAGGCCTTCGAGGAATTGCTGCGCTCCTACAGAGCCTCTCGCCCAAAGCGGGACAAGCAGCATCGCCGCCAAACCGACGAGCTGGCCGGATCGCGCAGCCCCATGATGTGCTACGGCGTGCCGGTGGCAAAGATGTTCTTCGAGGGTGCGCCACGGCTGCTGCGGTCCAACATCTCCATCCTGCCGGTCCTGCCGCGGAATGACTCCCGCGTTGGGGTTGAGCCGTATCCGAAGCTCGTCGCGGCACGCTATGCAGAGGGGAGGGCATACAAGGCCGAGGACAAGCGTCGCCAGAACGCGGTACTGACGAGAACGCGGGAACGGATTGTCAATGGTCTGGAGACCCACGCGCACCGTGATTTTTGGTTCCGACTTCGACTCGCCTCAATCGTGCGCGAGAAAGCTATCGCTAATGAAACAGGCGATGTTCTCGATGCGGTCCTCTGCGCCGTGCAAGCCGCCTGGTCGATCGGACAGACGAGCCCGCCTGATGGCATCCCACCAGATTGTGATCGTCTCGAAGGATGGATTGTTGACCCAGTATTGCTGAGAAGTAGGGTGTAACGAGTTCACGTTGATGAGGATGGTAGGAGAGAATGGGCTCAGGTCTTGTAATCACACATCTGTAGTGTGTGGTGGAGAAGGGTGATGGAATATAGTAATGCAAGACCTGCCCCCACCTTTTGACAGGGAGCGAAGCAGTCTGTCCGCCACGAGCAGGGAAATGTTTGATTGCAAGACCTTGTATCTTCACAGGAGGTTTTGCATCATGGCACCACGGGAGCGGGACAGATCGCAAAGATCCGGGTCAGTCGTAGTGAAGACCGTGGGTCAGCTCGGGTCGTCCCGTTCCTCCGTTCACCAACCCGGACAGTTGAAGGGGCCTCGAGCCCGCAGGGTGCCGCGTGGCAACACATACAGCGCCGCATAGATGGTCTCGGCCGAGAGGTGTTTCCGCATGTCGTCAGGATACGCGCGTCGGAGGCGCCCGGTAATCTGTTCGGGCGAGCAGCCCTGAACCAGATGTGTCCTGACATACTGCCACAGCCAGGGATCCAGGAGTTTGCGAGGGCGCCGTGGCTGACAGGCTCGGGTGGCCGCCAACGTGTGTGCGGTGCAGGCACGATAGGGCTGGCCCCGCGCTACGTTGCGGGCCAACTCACGGCTCACGGTGCTGGGGGCGCGCCCCAACACCGACGCCATCGTCCTCAGCGAATGGCCGTGGGCCAGACCCAGGCTCAAGGTCTCACGTTCTTCGGCACTCATGTGTCTGTAGGATCTCGTTGGCATGGCAACACCGTAGCCCATCAGGGCTTGAAGTGTTGCACTTGGAGTTAGAACTCAAGGTTGAGGGTACGCTTGCGATAATGGCCGTGGCATACCTGGTGTACCCACTTAGAAACAGCCTTACTGCGTACACCAAAAGAATGACGGACTTTGTAATCATGCAGCAATGGGGCAAGTCACGAACACTCATAGGATTCGGTCTCGCACTTATGGTGGGATTTCTGTATTTCCTGGGACTTCTTACCAACGCCCTGGGGTATTGGGTTCTAGAGCCTACCCACAACCGCTTGCTATTGAACACTGATGCATGGGTTAGGGATCTTTCCCAGCCTCCCAAGCCTCCTAATCTTACAGAATTAATACGTCTCCCCATAACAAGAGGAAGCGACGACACGGCTCCCATGCCATACCGTAATTACCTACGAGATGAGGTGCAGTGGCAAAACTTAAATTTGGAGGCTACGAAAACATTGGAAACCATGACCAAACACCTTAGAGTAAT
>JAHFEW010000144.1 GCA_023248215.1 Nitrospira sp. | reverse complement strand
CCAGTGCCCGATGGACCTGTTGACACATCGCCTCGTCAGCCATGAGATACCTCCTTCTGCAATCCGGGAACAACCCGGGGAGATCATGTCCCGCACACCCCTCTACAGGCTATACACGGCATCGTCCTGCCAGCTGAAATGTCCCGGCCTTTACTGCGGAGCGGCGCTCGCTTTTGTGGCCTCCTTCACCGGTGGCTCTATTTTGATATCGGGGCCCTGAACTCTTGGTAGGATCCCCGCCCCTGGTTTCTCCAGCAGCCGTTGGTCGTTGCTGTTCGTGACGGATTGTCGTGAATGCGTATCGTCTACCTTGGCCGATTCTTGTAACGCCCGTTCGCCGGCGGCGTTGGTTTGTCCGGCATCATTGGTCGTCGGCTGACCGTTCACAGGATCGATGGCTTTCCCCATCGGATAGCCGGGATGCTTCAGCAACATGTCAGGGTTTCCAAAGGCGATCGAAAGACCGAACACAACTGCAATGGCGACGAAGACAAGAATGAGAGAGGTTCGCATGAGTAACCTCCTTGGTGGGATGGGGTGGTAGCAGATCGAATTTACGCCCACTCAGAGCGTAACAGGAGCAAGGGGTAATGATGCAATGCGAAACTACGGGGCTTCATCTGAAAGATTACGGGAAGCCTCGAGTCCGGATCCCCAATCATTTCATTCGTGCAGGACAATCGGCGCATGCCATGCGCACCGATTCATCGAGCCTGGGACCCGCGGCCCGCTTCATGCTCATCCGGCACGTGATACAGATTCTTACATGACGTCCGTTTCGCCATGGTTCGGTAGTGCCGTGACGCATGGTATGCCATGCGGTTCGGACCGCCCGTTGCCGAGAAGTTCGGGCGCAGGTGTGTACTCCACAGTAGCGATTGCACTGGCATGCCTCGGGGGACCATAATTTTCTGTTGTAACCGGCCAAGTCGCCTATGAATGATTACCCGAGAGAATGGACCCTGCTCGGCATTATGGTGCTGCTGCTGGCGGGACTGTTCCTATTCGATATTTACACCCCCCTCGGTTTTGCCAACCACTTCCTCTACGTCACAGTCATATTGATTGCGACCGCCTCGCGGTTTTCTTGGATGCCGTCGGCGGCTGCCGGAATCAGTACCGTCCTCACGGTGATAGGTCAATTTTTCAGCCCTATGTGGCATGATCTGCCACTCTGGATTCCGGTCGGAAACCGGGCATTCACGATTTCGATGATCTGGGTGCTGGTGTGGTTTGCCATGAAGCGCCGACATGCGGAGACCGCGCTGCGGGAGGTCAACGAAGAATTGGAGGGAAAGGTGCTCGCTCGAACCCGTGAGCTGGCCGGGGTGAACGAGGCATTGGTTTCAGAAGTCACGGAGCGTATGCAGACGGAACAAGCCTTTCGACTGTCGCAAGGACGGCTTGCCGGCATCCTGGATATCGCCGAAGATGCGATTATCGTGATCGAGGATGACCGGTCGGTCGCGCTATTTAATCAAGGCGCGGCACGGTTATTCGGCTACGATCCGGACGAAATCCTGGGGCGATCGATCGACCAGCTACTCCCGGAACGGTTCCGAGTCGGCCACGTGCAGCACATTCAGTCGTTCGGTCAGGCCCCGGAATCGGCGCGCCGCATGGCGCAACGCAGCGAAGTATTTGGTCTGAGGAAAGACGGGAGCGAGTTTCCCGCGGAAGCCAGCATCTCGAAGTTGACCGTCGGACGGAAGACGACCTTTACCGTCATTCTCAGAGATATCACCGACCGGCTACGGACTGAACGACAGCTGCAGTCTTTGACGACACAATTGATGACGGCACAGGAAGAAGAACGGCGAAGAATTTCGCGCGAACTGCACGACGACATCAATCAGCGACTGGCGCTCCTGGCCATCGAAATGGGAACTCTGGAGACCACCCCTCCCGCCTCAACCGACCACGCGCGTCAGGCGTTCCAATCGTTGGCTCAACGGCTTGCCGCGATTTCTGATGATGTTCGGCGCATGGCGTATCAATTCCACCCCTCGATCTTGGATGATCTCGGCCTGCCCGCAGCGCTCAAACATCTGGCGGATGAGTTTTCGGCACAAACCGGAATTAAGACCGTCGTGGTGCAGGAAGACCTGACAGACCCGTTGCCGCGAGAGGTTGCCTCGTGCCTGTATCGGATTACGCAGGAGAGCTTGGCGAACGTGACGAAGCATGCCCAGACCTCGCGCGTCGAACTGGAATTGACCTGCGACGGCCGGGAGGTTACGCTATCCATCGATGACAGCGGGGTGGGTTTTGATCTAGAACGAATCCGCGCCCATCATCTCGGCCTCGGGCTCGTCAACATGCGTGAGCGCGTGCGAGCCGTGCAAGGCCGACTGGACATCCGATCGCAACCGGGTGAGGGAACCCATATCGTCGTACAGATTCCACTCCCAGGAGCACACCATGAGCACCCCACGCGTTCTCATAGCTGATGACCATACGCTCGTCCTTGAGGGATTCCGAAAATTGCTGGAAGAGCATTGCGAGCTCATAGGCGCGGCCGAAGATGGTCGTGCCTTAGTCGAGACTGCCGAACGTCTTCGGCCTGACCTCGTACTCCTCGACATCTCCATGCCTCGATTGAATGGAATCGATGCCGCGCGGAAACTGAAGAAGCACCATCCGGAGATGAAGTTCCTTTTCGTTACCATGCATGCCGATCCCTCCTATGTGAACGAAGCGTTCAAGGCTGGGGCCTCCGGCTACCTGCTGAAGCGCTCAGCCGCACAGGAACTCATACAGGCCATTCAAGCCGTCATGAACGGTGATTTTTATGTCACCCCGCTGATTACGAAAGATGTGATCAGTTCGTTCCTCACACCAGGACGGCCTCGCATCCCGGCAGCGGACGACTTGACTGCACGGCAACGGGAGATTCTCCAACTGGTCGCCGAGGGGTTTTCGGCCAAGGAGATCGCAAGCCAGCTAAAGATCTCGCATCGCACCATCGAGTTTCACAAAGCCAAGATTATGGAGTTGCTCAATCTGCACACCACCGCCGACCTGGTGAAATATGCTGTGGCGCATGGCCTCGTGACCGCCTCCTAGCCCCTTCGGGTACTGTTTGCTCCCTGCTCGTAGACACTCTGCTAAAACCCCGTAGTTTTCCCATACTCCACCGGTAGCCTTCCTATCTCCCTCACGGCGGTTGTTTGGGTATGCTCCTATCCAGCATGTCCTGCATGTCATGCTGCTAACCTTTCACGAGGTGCTCGTATGGAACGTCTTCGCATTGTGCTCGCCGACGATCATCCTCAGATTCTCACCTTGCTACAAACTCTCTTGGAACCCGACTACCGTGTGGTCGGAACAGCAGAAGAGGGGCAGTCTTTGCTCGCCTCCGCCCAGGCCTTGAAACCTGACCTCGTGCTGACCGACGTCGACATGCCGGTGCTCAATGGAATCGACGCCGTGCGCGAACTGCACACGATGCTTCCGGACTGTCGCGTGATTTTTCACAGCTCCCACAGCGAACCGGAAATCATGGCTGCGGCGTTTGAGGCAGGCGCGTCGGGCTATCTGATCAAAGGGTCGTCACAATCGTTACTCTCGACAATTCGCACAGTAATCCGGCATGTCTCGACGAGCAACGAGTCTGTGGCGACGGGACACCAGCCGGCCTATGGCCCTCCAGAGAAAACCGGGACGCAGCTTCGGTCATCTCTACAGAGGCTCTAGTGAGAACCTCGAACCTTAACACCGTATTGTGAATGGGTGACCTATGGATCGCACGCGGCGGAGGCAACGAGGGAGCATGAGCACATGGGCAGCCGCTCCCGATTCTGTCTTTGCCCGCTGCCCAAAATCGCTGAGATGCCTCATCCTGGAGCGTGTGCGTGTAATGGACGAGCATGACGGAGAGCGGTTGTCGCCGACCAGAGGTAGTCACACCGTAGGGGTGATTGTGTTCGGGGATGCAATGCGTATTCGCTATATCAATCCCTACGCCCAGAGCCTCTTGATGAATCCGGCAGACGAGTCGCGCGCGCGTGTTGGGGATATCGGCATGGACGTGGCCAAACTCGTCGCCCAATTGAGAGAGCGCGCTCCGGAAAAGCTTGTCTCTTACTTTACTGCATCCACGGAGGATGTGAACTCGGCTCAGCCCCGACACGAGACTTTTCGTATGCGCGCCCTTCATTTGGACAGCCGGAAGAAAACGGCGCAGGTTACAGTACTGGTCTTGATTGAACCATATCACGACCAGAATAACCCGCATCCTTCTCAAGAGAACGCTTCGTCGCTCAGTGAACACAAAGCCTTGAATGAGCCGGACATTGGAGAGAACCGCGCACAATGATGATCGCACGCCTGATCTTATTATCTACCAGGCCTGATCGAGAGCCGCCATGAGGTATCGCAGGTAGGCCTGACCTGTAACATCAAACGCATGGTCTTATCCGCTACCGGACGAGGTTGGAATCAGGAAACGCCGCTGTTCGGAAGAACCTTCAGGGGAAGGGGGCTGCGATGAATGCGATTTCAAGCCCGCTCGATCTCATGTGGGGTGCGGTTCTCGTCATCGCCGGCGGGGGTTTCATGCTGGCAGTGCGACGCCTGATTCGAGGACGTCGTGAGATGGCGCGTAAACGCGCCGACCCGAGAATGCTTACATTCTCGCATGTGCTCGGGGGCTTTCGACCGAACACACGGATTGTCGTCCACAGTCGATCGAGAGTAGAGGCACGGGAGTTCACGTGACATGAGATGTCCACGGTGCCAGAGCCTGGTGATCTCGGAAGTCTTTGTCGACTACGAAGCCGACAGTGGGGCGATGTCATTCGTGGGGTATCGCTGCCTTATCTGCGGAGACATCCTCGATGCAACGATTTTGCGCCATCGCGACGCGCACCTCGCACCGAGCTATAGCCATACGCGGAAGCGCCGCGCTCCGGTGTTTGTTGATCCACGAACCTGACACAAGACCGTACGGTCCCGGAAGGAACACACGAATGAGACCCTCATCGTTACTTCGTCACGACACATCGAAAGAGGAGACAGCAACGGCGATGAACATACCGTCTACACCACGACGTATCATAGTGATCGATCATGACGACGATGTCCGGGGGATGCTGTGCGATCAGCTCAGCGCCTTCGGCTTTGAGGTCGCGGCGGAAGACAACGGCGTCTCCGGCCTCTCCCGCGTCGCCTACGATTGGGAGACCGCCCCTTTCCATGGAATGCTCGTGGAACTGCAGATGCCCGTCCTCGGCGGATTGGCCGTCCTGCAGGAGATGGCCGAGCGTTTCCCGACTGTGCCGGTCATCGCCATGTCCGATTCCGCCCACGTCGGCAAGCTCCGGCAGGCCATGAAACTCGGAGCGCGCGAGTATCTCATCAAACCGATCGATCGCGAGTTGTTTCGGCGTAAATGTACGGCGGTGTTTCTGAACGGCAAAGAACTGCAACAATAATGACATAAAGAACCGGCTCATGGCTGGGTCAGAACGCATGCGCATACTTCGATCACCGTTTAGCCCAAGGCTCCACTGGCCCCTCTCCTGGACGGTGCCTGGGGGCTGCGCATGGTGATCACTCTGACCCAGCCTCTTATCCCTACGGAGCTCGAACACCGTCGAGCACGGATGGAGGCGGGAATGATTCCTATCATCGCGCTTATCGTTCTGAGCGGGCGGATTTCTTCGCGAATGTGATGGTGACAGCGATGACATGCGATCGCTGCGGAGGGTTACAACGACGGGCTCACTTCGCGAACCTGGGAAGCCTTGTGGGAGCCTGGGAATATGACGGATGGCTCTGCATGAATTGCGGAAACATCGTCGATCCGTTGATTGCGCATAACCGAAAGGTGCAGCGATCCGTGGATCATCGGCATCTCGTCAGACCCTACGAAGGCAAAGTGGTGTGGCTACGGCCACGAGTAGATATCGTCGCGTGACGGTGCCGCGTGAACGCCTTTCTGAAATGGCGCAGACCATCGAGCTTGGAAGGAGAGCGCATTCGTTGAAGTCATCCGATCGAGGCTGGTTCAGATATACGTGCATGGTTATCTTGTGCAATTGCGATACACCGAACACATGAACCTATGCGACCCATTCATGAATAACTGATCGAGCATGGGGACCATAGGTTCGGCCAGACTCTAGCCAATCCCCTCTCATAGCGGCACGGGATGCTACGGCCCAGACAACTGGGAGCGGAGGAGTATGCGCAGTGGGGTCTCCGACAAAGATCAGACAATCCATGCTCGTCGTGGACGACCACTCCGAGATTTGCACGTTCTTACGCATCGCGTTGGAACAAGCAGGGTATGAGATCCAAGAAGCACACAATGAGAAAGACGTGATGGAGAGGCTCCGGATCACTCCCTGCGATCTCGTGCTGACCGATATGGTGATGCCCGATGGCAAAGGAACGCAACTATGCCTCGATCTAACAAAAGAATTCCCCGACACCCCCGATCATCGTCATGACCGGAGGCAGCGGCACGAAAGACTACAGCTCCATCGCCAAGGGGTTCGGGGTTCACTATGTTCTCTACAAACCGTTCTCGAATGAAGAACTGATCATGACCGGTACGTCGCACTTGCAACCAGGCAATAGATACACTTTACAACCGGAAAGGAAACGTTATGTCACGGTGGAAATGGTGGGCTTCGTCGGTCAAGGACAGGATGCCGCATACCGGCATCACCTTTGTCATTACGGCTCTTATCATCGTGGGACTCGGAGGATGTAGCACCACTCAACAGACACAACGCACTACGACCGTGCATTACGTCCAAATCCACGAACAAGTGGCTCCTCGCACACTCTCTGTCAATAAAGGCGACGAAATCAGATGGCATAACCTTAGCCCCAGTCCGGTGCAGATTGGCATTCTCGACACCAAGTGGCGAGAACACGTAATATGCGAGAAAGGATTTAAACGATTCGGACAAGTGGAAGACTTGGTGATCATCCAACCCCAGGAATATGTGAGCCTCTGTTTTTCGAAAGCCGGCTCCATTCAGTACAACGTCTGGTTGGATCCTAAGAATCTCACCGGATCCATGAGCCCCACGTCAACGATTCGAGTTGATTAAGGCCACTCCTGCGTACGCCGACGCCGAAAGCTACACAAAGGAGAACACTTTCTGAACACTCGCACGAGCATCCTCATAGGCCTGTTTATCCTGAGCGCGGCGATCGCCCGGGGCGAGAGAAGGCAGACTCAGTGGGCAGGTATCCCGCGTTTCGATAGGGTCCAGTTGAAAAGGACGAGAAACATGACGATGATATTCCCTTCTTATCTTATCCGTCTGGCGATGACACTCTTGCTG
>JAHFEW010000143.1 GCA_023248215.1 Nitrospira sp. | reverse complement strand
CGGTTGATCGACGGCCTCCTTTGAGGGAGCCTGATTGTACCCACACGAAGCCGAAATGAAGAGTGCGCAGGACGCCGGCTTTTATTTATGATGGAGGGTACATGAATACCCTGGATGGCTTCACCCCCGCACGGTGGCTTCGCAACCCACACCTCATGACGCTGGTTCCCCGGTACTGGCCTCGAAACATTTTGCCGTGGCGTATCCCCCAAATTGAGCGCCTGTTCACCACGGAACCGGGCACACAGCTCTTGGGGCTCTGCCACTGGCAGAGCAACCGTACCGCCTCGCCGACTATCATCCTGCTCCATGGGCTCGAAGGATGTGCAGAGTCACACTACATGCGCGGGATCACGGCTAAAGCTTACCGTTCAGGATTCAATGTCGTACGGATGAACCAACGCACCTGTGGAGGCACCGACCACCTTACTCCCACGCTGTATAACAACGGGCTCAGCAGCGATTATCGCGCGATTGTGCGCGAACTGGCGGGAAGGGACCAATTGAGGAAAATCTGGCTCGTGGGCTACTCGATGGGAGGGAATCTTGTGCTCAAGGCGGCGGGAGAAATGGGAGGATCCGAGCCAGCCCTGGCTGGCGTCGTGGCAGTCAGTCCGAACATTGATCCCACCCAATGCGTCGCCGCCTTAGAACAACCACGGAATTGGATCTATCATTGGCACTTCCTCTCACGCCTCAAGGCCCGAATACGACGAAAGGCCAGACTCTTTCCTGGGAAATGGGACCTGGCCCCGCTACGCTCGATGGAAACCATTACCCAGTTTGACGATTGTTACACCGCCCGCGACGGAGGGTACGTGAATGGCGCCGATTACTACGATCGCGCTGGAGCTCGTCACGTTCTGCACGAAATCTCGGTTCCCACACTGATTATCACAGCCCACGATGACCCCTTTATTCCCGCCTCCATCTTCGACACACCGGCGATCAGGCACAATCCGAACATTGCAATGGTGATGCCGCACTACGGCGGCCACTGTGGATTCTTCCAAAAATGTCGCCCAGGAGAGGATCGGTTTTGGGCGGAGCACAGAATTATGGCACTGCTCTCGGTACCGGCGCGACTCTAATAGCAGGAAATCGATAACACGAGTCTGAGAGATAGGTTGGCCGTAACTGTCCCCACATGCAACGCGTACGCACCGGCGCTTCCGGCAGGACTCCACTTCCAGAGGTGCCGGCAATGTGCGGCTCCTAGGTCGTGGCCTTGATCACCGAGGGTGGTTTGCTGAATTGCTCCTCCAACCCCAGATGCGGTCTCGCGAGAAATGCCCCCGCCAGCTTTTTGCCCTCTTCGTAGGCAGGCTGCGCGGTATGCCATTCCGCCACAGGCGGATTGACGGGAAGATTGACCATGAATTTCGTGCCATGGCCGACTTCACTGGCGACTTCGAGATAGCCGCCGTGCTCCTGGACGATTTGGTGTGCGATGGTCAGGCCGAGCCCCGTCCCTTCTCGCTCCCCGCTCTCATGCTTAGTGGTATAAAACGGATCGAAGATATGGTCGAGATCCCCGGGCTCGATCCCTGGCCCGCTATCCTCAACTTCGATCTGAACCCAAGGGTCATTGACCGGCTTGATCAGTTTCCGCGTGCGAACAGCGAGCCGTCCTCCTTGCTCGCCACCGATCGCCTCCATAGCATTGATGAAGAGATTCAGGAGAACCTGCTTGATTTGTTGCCGATCCAGCTTCACGCAAGGAAGATCGCCGGCCAAATCTTTCTGAATCGTGATGGCCTTGCTGCTCGCCTTCACCTCAATAAAGTACAGGCATGAGGAGACCACGTCGTTTAAGTTCTCCTGAGTGAGTTTCGGCGTCATGTAGCGTGCATAATCCAGAATCTCATGGACGAGCCGTTCGATCCGTTCAACGTCTTCGCACACCACCTGGCTGAACTGCTCCATAAATTCCACATCGTCCCGTCGTTCAGGCGCCAACTGGACGAACGTTTTGATGGAGGTCAGGGGATTACGAATCTCATGCGCAAACCCTCCGGCCATAGTTTCGAGTGATCGCAAGCGGTCGGTACGTCGCATCAACAATTGTGATCGACGCAAGTCTTCGTACAGCAATGCATTGTCGATCGCGATGGCGGCATGCTGCGCCAGTGTCTTGAGGAGTCCGAGTTCCTCGGTCGAATACATGCCATGATTCGAGCGACGGCCCAAATTGCAAAACCCGACGAGCCGCTCCTTACTGATCAGTGGAATGCAGACCTCAGACTCCAACCCTTTCAAGGTATCGAGTAACCGCAGATAGTCCGCGTCTGCCTTATCGTATTCGATTTCCTCTCGGACGAGTGCCGTCTCCGTTCGCAGCAATGCCCGGGGAAACTCACTCTCCATCTTGATCGGGGGCACGAGGGAATCACGGGTACCAAACCCATACGATGCGGTCAAGCTGTAGATCCCTTGCTCCTTATCGAGCACATATACAGACGCCGTCTTGATGTTCATCACGCGCGCCAGCGTCTGAACAATTTCCTTCGTGAGCGATTTGAGTTCAAGAATCGCCACGAGAGACTTGGAAAATTGCACCAAAGTATCGTACGCGTCATAGCGTTCTCGGAACAGTGTTTGCCCGATTGCTCGCTCCACACCCTTCTGAAGGTTGGCCAAGCCACTCGACACGATGACGAATAAACCAAACAGCACCCCTGCGAGCAAATAATGGAACGTCCCGGTAAAGATTCGAATGACGAGCAAGATCACCATGTACGCTGGAATCAGCCCCATCAGCTTGATGGATAACATCACTTTCGGTCGGGTCGGGACGAACGTGACATCCATCAATTCGTACCGGGCAATGGCATAGGCGACGACCGTGACCGAGAGGCCGGCCAGCAGGTAGCCCACGGGATAAAACCCCACGCCATAGTTCTGCAGGAAGTCGAGAGAAGCCGTGAACCCCAGGGCAAGGGCCGCCAGGGTATATTTCAATTGGGCGCCCAGCAGCGGGGATGACCTGAGATGAAGTCGGTACCCCAGATAAAGGCGATGGAGGGTCAGACAGCCGCCTGCCACCACATACAGCACTAACAGTGGATGGAGCACTCCGGCCTTAGGATACCGTCCCCAGTAATAGACGTATTGTCCGTCGAATAAGTAGGCGGTGGAGACCAGTCCCGCAAACATGCCGCCGATGGCATAGTTCCAGATGATCAGGCGATCGTTCGCAGCCCCTCCGGTAAGGCTCTGCGCAAAGTGGTAGGTCAACGCGGGCAAGAACGCAATGCCTGCATAAATGACCTGCATCCAGAAGAGCGCCTCCTCTTCGTGGGAGGCGGAGAACAGCATGAAACAACCGAATAACCAGAAGCAGGCTGCGCCGCACACTCCGCTGAAGAGGACATTGGACGTCGAGCGGGGGTTATTGCTCAGCACCCATAAGGCACAAATCAAAAACAGCGTTCCGGCGAGCAGAGGCGGCGTGGAGTGTCCGGTGGCACGATGACTGAGGACCGCACCGATCGATGTGGCCACCACGATAATGGCCAATACAATGGCATACCCAAGTCCCTTGTTCAGTACGACACTGATATTCATCAGTCGATACCGAACGATCGTATAGGCCATCAACGCCGTGTACATCGTGATGAGCACCGTGCCGTACGGCAGCAGCGGCACGCCATACCAGAGCGGAAAGTTAGTCGCCCCGCCTACATAGCCGATGATGCTGGCGGCTAGCATATAGGCGTACTGATGCCGCCTGATTCCATTGGCGTCTCGCAGGGCCACGCCCACAAGGGAAGTGGCATAGACGACGTACCAGACAAAATACACAAGAAATAGATGGAAAAACGGACCAGGAACCGGCCAGAAGGAGAAGGACATCGCAGGGTGAACGCCCGCCACCAACCAGGGCGTCGTATCGACGAGCAGGAACAGCGCGGCCAGGGCGTATCCGATTTTCAGAGCCTTGACGTGACGAGCCGCAATGTCGAGAAACGTGACCGTGTGGTGAAAATACAGAATGGGGATGAGCATAGCGCCGGCCATGAGCAAGCGCAGCAGGCTGAGCGCGAGGTC
The DNA here is from genome assembly GCA_023248215.1 of Nitrospira sp. Taxonomy (GTDB): domain Bacteria; phylum Nitrospirota; class Nitrospiria; order Nitrospirales; family Nitrospiraceae; genus Nitrospira_A. The sequence continues at coordinate 3,305 of JAHFEW010000143.1, read as the reverse complement.
CTTGGACTCGGTGAGCTGCCACCCGCAGTAAAACACACTCCAGGTGGCAATGCTCAGACAGTACAGTCCATAGATCCGATTGCGCGGAGCGGCAGGATCCCGGAAATAGACAAACACGCCGAGCCCTGTCGCAGCCAGAGCGTTGACCAGGGCGCTGAAGGCGAGCACATTCATATCACGCACTCTACCACAGCCCGGTCCCCGTGATCATGCGGCGACGGTGAGGCTGGCCATATCCTTGTCGGCCACGGCAATGAGCGCTTGGTTCCCGAAGGTGGAATAGACTCGCGGATGAGAGGCACCCGCTGCTCGCAACAGGTTTTCCAACTCATCGTGGTGGAGAAAATGGAAAATTCCCTCGCCTTCCCGCTCCTTGATTCTACCAGAATTGTCCAGGAGCCGACGACCTTCCTCCACTTGATCGGGCGTCTGAGCCGTTTCCACAAAACTGCGATAGATAGCCGAGAGGTCCGCATAGGGCTTCAGGTTAGAGATGACCAGCCTGCCCTGAGGCGCCAACACCCGCAGATACTCGCGCAGGGTAAAGAGCGGGTCGCGCACATACCCGATCACCAGATTACACATCACCCGATCAAAGCTATGATCGGGAAACGGCAACGGTGACTCCAAGTCGGCTCGGCACACTTGCGTCGACATCGGCACGTACGCTCGCAGCCCCTCATGAAACTGCCCCTGTAAGGTCGCCCCAACTTGCTCGAAGTTTGCCATCGCCTGCGCCAACGCAGCCGGCACGAAATCGACGCCGACATAATCAGGGGAGCGAAAGTCACCACGTCTGGCATATCTTTGTCGAAACGCTTGGTTGAGCTGGAGGAAGACGCCGAAGTTGCCGTTGCCGCACCCCGCATCCAAAATCCGCTCGCCGTGATGACAATCTCCCATCAAGCGATAGACATGGTCCATAAGGCGCCAGAAATCGGCGACATTCGGAATCGTCTGAAAATTGTGCAGATATTCCTTCCAGAACGCCACATGATCCGACTTCCCGATCGACCGCCGGGCCTTGCCTCGCTCACGCTCGACCCGGTTCTGCACACCAATCTCCCGATGCGAGGGTTCAGCGAGCCGCGTTAAGGGACGATTTGACCACAACTCCTGCTGGAAGCTCGTGGCAATCTGACGATACACCGTTCGGGCCTTTCGTGGACTTTCCTGAAGTCGATGCAAGGCGCCCGGGACGACATACGAGTGACGCAGATACGGACCGACCGCTGCTTCCAGCGTCTGAATGGACGCTGGATCGACCCACGCGTCGTGCTCGGCGTGAAACAGCACGACAGGGGTCCGCAGGCGCTCGGCATCACGCTGTGCCGTGGCCAGATCGGCATAGTTCCCCTGAACGGCATGCGCCAACCAGCGATCGGCATCGATGGTCAGGCCGAGAATGTTGACCACGCCTTTACGTACGCCCGCCAGGTGCTCGCCGATGAGATCTTCTTGATGCACGGCCTGCAGGGTATGCCGGACATCCATAATCCCATTAATCAACACCAGCAACTTCACGTGAGGCGCCTTCCCCGTCACCTTCAGGGCGACGCGGCCGGCCAGGCTGGTGGCCACGAGACCGATGGATCGACCAGGCCATTGAGCAGCGACGTGCTGCAGCACGGTCTCCAGATCAAGTTCCATATCCTGCAATCGAAACTGCGTCACGACGCCGTCACTTTCCCCGACGTGGTTCACATTATCGTAGCGCACGACATGAAACCCGTTGCCCGCGAGGTAGTAGGCCAGCGGCACATAGTCCCGCTTGCTCTCCCCATACCCAGGGGCCAAGACCACAATCGGTGCATCATCCGTCACATCGGTTCGCGGTCGATCGTGACAGAGCACGATACGGAACCCGGATGGCCGAAAGCATTCCGAAAACTCACTGATTACCGATGGCCCCTCAAATCCGCCCTCGACAGTCTCTTCCTGCGGCTGCCCAAGGAGCTGCTCAATCACGGCCCCTGTCTCTTCCGCTCCCGGAAAAACGCGCACGCCGGCTAACAGAGCCCGGCCGCCGATCTCTGCCAAAGCTGGAATGGCCTCGGCCTGTTCAGGCCTGGTCCACGCCACCTCGCCCATAATAGAGCAGGCCTGGACAGATACTGAGGCGGCAGTCGCCCCCTCCATGTCGTCAGCAGACCTCGTCCACTGCAGCAATAATTCAGAGCCCACCAGGTCTGGTCCATCCGGTACGCCTACACAGGCTCCCCTCGAGATCAAATCTTTCGTCAACGCGCCAGGCAAGATTCGCTCGCCGGCCCCATCCCTAAGACGGACTTCGGTCGTCAATCCGACAGCGACCCTCCGATGACGCCGCCGCTCCTGGCGAGGTCCCTCGCTCCCCCGCACGAAACACGCATGCGATTTGGCAGCGGCCACCGGCTGTTGTGAACTGGCATCGATGAGCACCTCGTCGCTCTCTTGTACGACCAGTGCGGCAGCGACACACACCCCACTTGACCGAATTCGCCCTTCAGCGAGCAGCGAGGCCACCACCTGCTCATCACCGTCGCTGAGGCGCACGAATTGGACGGCCAATGTCACCACTAATTGGGCTCTATCTGGAGCGAGTTGGTTCTCGGAAGCACGAATCCCGCACACAATTCCAAGACTGTCGAGGCCGTCGGCCTCCGGGCCGAGGCTCAACATGATCTGCTGATTCAGCATGGCGGGAACGTCTCCAGTGAAAGCCAATGCCACCCCGCCCAAGCCGATACTCCTGGTCTCCCCCCTCCAGTTACGACCGCCACAGTGCAATACCGTCGAAAGGTGACCCTCAAGGCGAGGCGAAGCCCGTCGTTCCTCGATGGTCAGAGACCAGGCCTCGGCGGTTCTCCTTCGATCAGATAGTAGAGATGACTGGTTGACCCCCTCAAGAGCACCGGCCACCGACGTACTCCCCCTGCTGGCAGCACTATCATTTGGCATAAATTCCTCCTACAGAATTGAGGGCTGTTGTTCTTACGTGGTGAACTAGGGTTGTGCATCACCGTCGTTGACTCATTCTTCGAGCCCAAGAACCACTGCTTAGAAAATGAGGCGATATCGTAGGCGGATGAAGGGAAAACCATACACTAAAAAATGCATGGTATGCAGGTGAAGGCAAAACCACACGCGTAAGAATACGAGGCTTATAGCCAAAAACATACCTGGCTATAGACTGGTACAAAAGAGCGATTGGGGGTCGAGAATACCAGCCGGTCTAGAAGAAGAGTCGTTGCGATTGGCCGGTCAACCCCTCCGCTAGCGCGTATTCGACTAATTCGACGGTGGTGTGCAGGTTGAGTTGTTCC
>JAHFEW010000142.1:3863-7373 GCA_023248215.1 Nitrospira sp. | reverse complement strand
CGACTCGAAATGGAGTATGGATGGATTCTGCCAGGCGAGCCGCTCTCTTCCAGCGGCGAAGAGCCGGTGCGCGGGGTCGATTCATTTATGGAAAAGCCCAGCCCGGCGCAGGCCGACGAAGCCCTCCGCCATGGCGCATTGTGGAATACCTTTGTGTTTGCCGCGCGAGCCGAGTTGCTGTGGCAGCTCGGGACGCGTTGTTTCCCGGACCTGATGCTCCGCTTTGAACAGCTCAGGCGCGCCATCGGACAGCCTGAGGAAACCGACGTCCTCGAGGCCATCTACGAAGACATGCCGGCGTACAATTTATCGACTGACCTTTTCCAACAGGCCTCCGATTCCACAGTCGTCATTGAGCTCCAAGACGTCCTCTGGTGTGACTGGGGCACACCGGCCAGGGTCGCGGAGACCTTGCGCCGAATCGGTCTCACCCCCGCATTTCCGCTGGAATGTCTCGACCGTCCCTTCGCAGCGGGTCCTCTCGTCGGTGCCAGCCCTGAACCTACCGTGCAACCATGATGGAAGGAGTGCCCCATGCTGACCCCATCCCCGCAAGGCAGTAAAGGACAGAAGCGACGAACCTCCACCAGCACACCGGCGAAGCCTTCGAGATCGGCAGCCACCTCCCAAGCCCCGCCACTATCGAACTCCGATGACCTCAACGCTCTGATTGCCAAACGTGCCTACGAGCGCTATGCGGAGCAGGGGTACCGGCACGGTTGTGCGCTGGACGATTGGCTTGAGGCAGAGCGCGAGATCTTGAGCCAAGTTCCCCCGGTCTAACCCTTTTTTGGTATTGGGCTTCGCATACACTAGAGGTGCCCGGAATGATCATGACGTGATCCTTCCTGTATCCGGGCGGGCAATTTTCTACCTGGCCTGAACAACCGTAGACAGATTCCAAAGACATGAAGAAGCTTCGTTCGTATCGTCTGTCAGGCGACCAGGCGAAGACCTCCGGCGATTCTCGGCATGAAAGGACTCCCACAATGATTACCTCGATAGCATTCACCGTCTATCCCGTTTCGGATATGGCACGGGCCAGAGCCTTCTATGAACATGTGCTTGGCTTGCCGGTGAGCGACAACTACCGAGACGTCTGGGTGGAATACGATGTCGGAAGTGCGACCTTCGCGATCACGACCACGGACATGGGACATATTCCGGGAGCGAAAGGAGCCGTCGTGGCGTTTGAGGTGTCGGATCTCGATGCGTTTGTCCACAAGATGAAGGAGCGGGCCGTGTCGTTCATCACTGAAACATTTGACACGCCCGTCTGCCGAATGGCGGTCATTGAAGACCAGGACGGTAACCACATCACGCTTCATAAGCGCCACACGTAGAGACCCGCATCGGCCGCTCATGCCCATTCCAGCATCGCGATCCACGAGGCCATACGATTGTTCCGAGACGCTATCTCCCGAACCGTCCCATCAATTGCGTTTCGGCCAGAACGTGGCCCTTCATCGCGTCGAGAACCTGAGCCTTGGCCGCACGCGGCTTGACATGCAACTCACGATCCAGCGCGTAGAGCTTAAAGTCGTAACGATGGGGGTTCCCAGGCGGCGGGCAGGGTCCACCATAGCCGACTCGCTTGAAGTCGTTCAGGCCCTGCTGTGCGTCATTCGGCAAGGTCTCCTGAGCAGGCAGACCTTCGGCCAATCCGCGAACATCTATGGGGATATTGAAGATAACCCAGTGGACCCACATGCCGCCGGGGGCGTCGGGATCGTCGGCGATCAGGACGAAGCTGCGCGTTCCCGGCGGGGGATTGCTCCAGCGCAAGGGAGGCGAAAGGTCCTGGCCCTCGCAGGTATGTTTCTTCGGAATCAGCGCGCCTTCCTTGAAGGCGCTGCTGGTCAGTTCGAACGCCATGGCATACTCCTTCTTGTGCCTCTCGCAGGATGCTGAAAAAGTCCGCCAGCGGCGTTCTCGCATCATTCAGACCCTCAACGTACCCCAAGGGTACGCCTCGGCCCTTCATTCGCTGCGGCCTTGCTGGATGGCCTTTTTGAGCATCCTGCCAGACTGTGTTCTATTGAGCTACATGCACCCGCGGTTGAATTTCTCGTGTACCAACAAAGTTTTTCCGCAGCCTGCTAGGCCGTCCCGCACGCGCGGATTCTCGCGCCCTCATCCAGATGATCTCTTGCCGCTCGACAAAGCCTCCCGTACGGTCTCTAAACAGGCGATGACTTCCTCATCCTCGACTTGAGGGAACCGGTCATAGAATTGACTGATGCCGAAGAAGCAGGCCGGGGTCTGGAGGATGACCGCCTCGTCCACCTTCCTATCAAGCTCGCGCGATGCCTCCGGAGGCGCGACAGGCACGGCCGCCACGACACGCGCGGCCCCTGCGTTGCGGAGCGCGTCCAGCGACGCATACAACGTGGCTCCCGTCGCAATCCCATCGTCCACCACAATCACCGTCTGCCCCTTCAGCCGTGGCAGGGGCCGGCCGCCCCGGTACCTCTCAATGCGCCGATGGATCTCCTGTTGCTGGCGTCGGACTTCCTCTTCCAACTGCCCATCGGTGACGCCATAGGTGTGGATGACGTCGGTATTCAGATGCCGATAGCCGGTCTCCGCCAGGGCCCCCATCGCGAGTTCGGGATTGGCGGGCGTGCCCAATTTTCGAACCACGAGCACATCCAGCGGCACACGCAGTGCGAGGCACACCTCGTAGCCGATGACGACGCCGCCCCGCGGCAGCGCCAGCACGATCGTGTCCTTCGCGCCCTTGTATCGCATAAGCGCGTGAGCCAGTTCCCGGCCGGCATCGCGACGATCATGAAATCTGGCACGCTCACCTGTGACCATGATCTCCCCTCCTCGTTCTCACGGAACCCAATAGGGAGCCCAATAAGGTCCCCAATGGGGTCCCCAGTACGCGCCGAAATACGGATAGGGGCGGAACCAGTAGGTCGGCAATCGGGGAGGCCAGACCGTCACGGCTTGGCTGTCCAATGAGGGATAGACATAGTCGATCTCATCCAGCGCCAGCGTGACGGCTCCTGTCACTTCGCCGACCACGGTCACGTGTGTCCCGGGAGGAAGCGCGGCCGGGTCTAAGAACTCTTTGTGAAAAGCCAGGAAACGTCCGTGCGAATCGGTCGGGCGCCCAATTGGTTCCAGCGAACTGTCGAGCGGCAGCTGGAGCACTTCAATGCGTGTGGCATCCTTCAACCGCCTGGCGGACAATACGCTCCCCCCAAACACGACGAGACGTCCTTGATAGGACGCCGGCGCTTCTTTCAGCTGATCGAACGACAGGTTGCGATCAACGCGCTCCTCCAGGTTGGGCGGGATGACCGTCGCGCCAGTACAGGCTGTCACGGTAGCCGCCACCAGCATGATTGCCCAGGGGACGTTCATGTTCACACTCCTCTTCCCAGGCAATTCTTCCTGGCAACACACGTGGATCCTCACAAGGCTTGGCCGTCATGAGCAGGAGCTGCCATCATGTCGCCAAGGGTCACATCTACAGCCACGCTCGTTCAACGTTGTGAC
>JAHFEW010000142.1:0-3763 GCA_023248215.1 Nitrospira sp. | reverse complement strand
GTCACATCTACAGCCACGCTCGTTCAACGTTGTGACCCTGCTCTCCCCACAAGGCACTCAGCGGCAGATCGAGAAAAGAATGTGCGCCTGGCTCCAGCCCAGGCAATGCACGGGCAGCAGCCAGCATCATATGCGCTGTCTGCAGCGAATCATCGAAGCGGGCTTCGAATAGAAACCGCTGATGCCCCGAGCTCCCCGGTGCGCTCCGCCGCTCGAGTACGACTCCACGACCTTCTTGCTCAAGCGCTGTAACACTATCGACCGGAAACACCAGGGTCTCTTCGCCGAGAAACAGCGGATCGGCGCGAATCGCTTGAGCCACCCGATCCGCATCGACCCCCTTCTCCAATTCCACATAGACATAACGCTGTCGTGTTCCGTTCGCCGCAAGCAGTTCCGTGCAGAGCGCTTCCTTCACACCAATCACCTGTCGAGCCATCGCCGTATGATGGAGGCTCCCTGCCACACGATGCTTGGTCTCGATGTCGCCCTCCGGAGCCAGGAGTGCGAAGAGGAACCGCACGACGGACAGCGCCCCTGGATCCCACCCGGCCCCCACAATGGCCGGTACGTCATAACGAATTGCGAGCCGGTGAATCGCGTCACGATGAGCATGAAAGGCGTCCCCATGCAGCACGGAGGATTCGACGATGGGGATGCTATGCTGAAGACAGTCATGCGCCGTATCGAGGACCTGCGCCATCGGCACGCACAGGAGCGCCCCGTCCACATGGTGAACCTGCGCTACGTGAGAGACGATCGGAATCTTACCGAACGCGTCAGGCAATGCTTGGGCAAGACTATCGAGGCGTCGAACGATCCCCGCCAATACCAGGTCCTTGCTCTCGAGCAAGGCCTCGGCGCAGATGGTTCCTACTTTTCCGAATCCCACCACACCCAGACGGATTGGCTTGGGCTCTTTGTGAGCGTTGACCTTCACTGTGAAATAGGCTCCTTTTCGCGCGCCGTCATCTCCACACCACGATCTTCGGCTCTTTCCTGGACACCGCAGCGGTCTCGCCCTTCGGATAGCCGACGACGACAGGGAACACCACCTTGTAGCCTGTCGGAATGGCGACCTCGCGCTTGCTCTTTGCCAGGTTCAGCCACGGCCGTGCAAATCCGATCGGGCAGGTCCCCAACCCCATCGCATGAGCCGCCAGCATCAGGTTTTGCGCGGCCAATGAGCAATCCTCTTCTCCATTGTGGGCACCTGACCTTGCACAGATGATGATGAGCGTCCCCGCCCGATGAAACACATGGTAGTCAGGACCGGAGAGGATGTCCCGATACTTCGCCAGCGGAGAATCCGGTTTGAGATGCTGTAACACATGGGCTTTGATCCGCTCCGACCAAGCTGCGAGACGCTTCGGATCCTGGATCACCGCAAAAGCCCAGGGTTGCTCGTTCATCGAGCTGGGGGCCTGGGTCGCGGCTTTGATGAGTACTTCACCTGTCGCTTTGTCGACCGGCTGGCCGGTGTACGCCCGCACTGAGCGGCGCTGATAAATGGCTTCCATGACGTCCATCGCATCCCTCCATCAAGCCACAAGCGTGCCCCCATGCGATCCTGTTAAGCCACAGACCAACGGTCTGGCCGCGAAAATTACCACAGTCCAAAACTCACATCCTTGAAAGGAATCGTTTCCCATTGCTCGCTTTCCAGATCCAAGATCTCGATGTCGAGGTTTGACGGAACCACTCTGATCCCTTTGGGACGGACCCAGCTACCCGACTTGAGCGACTTGAAGTACAGATGGGGTCTGGTTTGGGCATAATCTCGTTGATGGAACAGCTCGAGTAGTTGCAGGGCATCCGGCATTGTCAATGTCATAGTGTCCTCCCCTTCTCAAACGCAGGTTAGCGCTTCACTCGCCCGCAGGCGCACATCCATCACGCTCTTGGCCAGACGGCTGGAATCGCGAACCCGATGCCCATTTAGCGCCGCTGGAATGGCCGGCATTGATCGCCGCATCGGTCTGGATGAAATTCTTCCATCTTGAGGAAACCAGCCTTACACTGAGGCCAACGACTCTTGCTCACGGGCCCCCCGCCTGTACCAATCGTCGCGTGTCAGCGGCAGTCCGCTTGCACCACCGTCCGATTTCAATAAGAGCGTTTGATACAGGTCGAATAAGCCGCTCTGAAACCGTGCCGCAAACGCGGACAGGTAGAGTCGAAATACTCGATAGGTTTTCTCATCCACGATCTGCCTGGCTTCGTCATGGCCGCCTTCAAGCCTCCGGAGCCAGTGCCGCAAGGTCATCGCATAATGTTCACGCAGGCTTTCGACATCCCGCACTTCAAAGCCGCTCCGCTCTGCCATGCTCAACAGCGGACCGATCGGAAGCAACTCTCCGTCAGGGAAGACATACCGATCAATAAACCGGTCAGGCCTGCATGCGTTCCGGATCGCGATACCCTGGTTGAGAAAGGCGCCGCCTGGACGCAAGAGGCGCCATATTTGCTCGAAGTAATTCGGCAGGGCCGATGCACCCACATGCTCATACATCCCGACCGACAGGATCTTGTCGAAGGCGTTGCGGGTGGATAGGTCACGATAATCGCACAACTCGACACGACAGGAGCGACCGAGCCCACTCTGCCGGATACGTTCGTTCGCCAACTCAGCCTGGGGTTTGCTGAGTGTGAGGCCGAGTGCGTCCACACCATAGTGGCGGGCCGCATGCATGATCAGTCCACCCCATCCGCAGCCGATGTCGAGTAGCCGTTCCCCCTGCATGAGCCGAAGCTTGCGGCAGAGGTAGTCCAATTTGCGTTCCTGAGCTCTGTCCAGATCATCCGACGGACTCAAGAAATACGCACAGGAATACGCCATGCGCCTATCCAGCCAGAGGGAAAAGAAATCGTTCGAGAGGTCGTAATGAGAGGTCACCGCTTGGCGGTCTCGATCCTGTGAATGCAATTTCCCCTTCAAGACCGGCCCATTGTCACGGGTATGCCGCAGCCGAAGAAGAGAAAGGGGGCCCAATTGCCAGAACAGGCCCCAGAGTGCCTTCGTGTTCCAAGGCAGGGCATAGAGGTGCTCGCCCAGGGCAAGCGCGGCTTCGATATCCCCCTCAATGTCAAAGTCGTCGCGAACATATGCCTCCGCAAGTGCGAGGTCGCGAGGTGGCGCAACCATCTTACACAAGGCATCAGCGTGCTTGAGGACAATCGTGAACTTGGTTGCATCCCCAGGCTCAGCTTCCCATACGGTGCCATCCCACAGGCGGATGGCACAACCTCGCGAATGATACCCGGCCAGGAGCGCCTTCAGAGCGGACAGGCACTTTGACGACGCTGGAGTACAGTCGCGAGCTTTCGTGACCATAAGAACACCCTTTTCTCAAGACGATGTAGATCTTGCGAACCGTTCATGCGCGCAAAGGGTTCGTACCTAGCCGCCTCCCCCCGGTTCCCCCCATCCATCACTTCGCTGCCGGGCTGCTCCTTCAATTGCCGGCTGCCGGAGAGCCCTGAACCTTCAGGCCTCCTTTGCTAGAAACATTCCTCACTTCATTGGATAGCGTGAAAACAAAAACGTTCCCTGTGCGTGGTCCTCCTGCAAGCTTCAGCAATCCTAATGCCACGTGAAGGATAGTGAGCAGGCTCTTGAATTGGCGTGATATTGCGATCGGTGGATCTGGGAGGCTGCGACCTTTCGCTACAGCGATCAGAACAGCCTTGTAGCGGATTTCCGCAAATGGTCAGGCCAGCTTCCCGGAACTGACCATTGCATCTGGCCCGGTTCCTGCTTGAC
>JAHFEW010000141.1 GCA_023248215.1 Nitrospira sp. | reverse complement strand
TGATCGACGAAGCCCACCGTCTGCGAAACGTTTACAAGCCAACCAACATCATTGCGAATACGTTGAAGCAGTGTTTGAAGGACGCGCCGAAGCTCCTCCTTACCGCCACGCCCTTGCAGAATTCGCTGCTCGAACTCTATGGGCTTGTCAGCGTCGTAGACGACCGCATCTTCGGCGACTTCAAGAGTTTCAAGGAGCAGTTCGCCAACCTTCATAACAAGCCGACCTTCGATATCTTGAAAGCGCGCCTGCAGCCGCTCTGTAAACGTACCTTGCGCCGCCAAGTGTTGCCATACGTACGCTATACCAAGCGCCTGCCCATGGTGCAGCCATTTACGCCGTCGGAGAGCGAAGACCGGCTCTATCATCTGGTCTCCGACTATCTCCGTCGTGACAATCTGCAAGCGTTGCCAAACAGCCAACGGTCACTGATGACTCTCGTCCTGCGCAAACTCTTGGCATCGTCCTCCTTCGCCATTGCGGGGGCATTGGACTCGATGAGCCAGCGTCTGCGCGAGCGACTACGCCAGGCCGACGGGCCGAACCCACTGGAAGAAGCGCTGGAGGAAGACTTCGAGTCACTCGACGAGATCGCAGAAGAGTGGGAAGAGGAAGAGACTGCGCCTGAGCCTCTCACCGAAGGGGACCGCAAGGCCATTCAACAGGAGATCGAGGATCTCGAAGGGTTCAGTAAGTTGGCCGTTTCGATCACCCACAATGCGAAGGGGCAGGCCATGCTCATCGCATTGCGCACGGCCTTTGGCAAGGCAGAAGAATTAGGTGCTGCTCAGAAAGCCATCATCTTCACTGAATCCAGGCGGACGCAGGAATATCTGCTTCGAGTGCTGGCCGACAGTCCGTGGAAAGACCACATCGTTCTTTTCAACGGCTCAAACAACGACGACAAATCAAAGCAGGTTTACCAAGCCTGGCTCCAGCGCCATCAAGGAACAGACCGGGTAACCGGCTCTAGGTCCGCCGATATGCGTTCAGCCATCGTGGACTACTTCAAAGATCAGGGCCAGATCATGATCGCCACGGAAGCCGGGGCCGAGGGCATCAATCTCCAGTTCTGCTCTCTGGTGGTGAACTATGACCTGCCTTGGAATCCCCAGCGCATTGAGCAGCGCATCGGCCGCTGCCACCGTTATGGCCAGAAGCATGACGTGGTGGTGGTGAACTTTCTCAATCAGCACAATGAAGCCGACCAGCATGTCTTTCGGTTGCTATCGGAAAAGTTTCAGCTCTTTGAGGGCGTCTTTGGTGCTAGCGATGAAGTGCTGGGCGCAATCGAGTCCGGGGTCGATTTCGAGAAACGTATCGCCGACATCTACCAACGATGCCGCACCCCGCAGGAAATCAAAACTTCTTTCGACCAGCTGCAGAGCGAACTCGGCACCCAGATCGATGAGGCCATGACTCACGCTCGCCAGCTTCTGTTCGAACACTTCGACGATGAAGTGCGGGAGAAACTCCGGGTCAGTGACGAAAACTCGCGGCTCTATCTGAATCGATACGAGCGTATCCTGATACAACTCACCCGCTTTGAGCTGCGCCACCATGCAGACTTTCTCACGGATTCGTCCTTCAAGCTGAAGTCTTGTCCATTTGGAGGAGACATCCCGCTCGGTCTCTATGAACTCCCTCGCCGAACAGGAGAAGCCCATCTCTATCGACTGGCACATCCGCTGGCCGAGCATGTGTTGGCGCAAGCCAAAAGTCGTGTGCTGGAATCTGCAGAGCTGACCTTTGAGTACGGGAAGCATGACGGCAAAGTAACGGTCGTGGAACCGTTCATCGGCAAGTCAGGAGTCTTGAACATTTCGCTCTTTACCGTCGAAGCGCTGGACCAAGCGGAGGACTACCTGATTTGTGCCGGAGTCACCGATGACGGCCAGCTTATGGAAGAGGAGGTCGTCCGCCGGCTGTTCTCCCTACCGGCCAACGTCACCAAGCCGATGGCATCATCTTTTAAGCATCCAACACTGAGCAAGCGAACGGAAGAACGTCAGGACACCATTCGCCGCCACATCTCACAGCGCAACGCGGAATTCTTTGAGATCGAAGTCGACAAGCTGGATTCCTGGGCAGACGACTTGAAAGTGGGTTTGGAGCGAGAAATCAAAGAATTCGACCGGCAGATCAAGGAAGCGCGGAGGTTCGCCGTGGCAGCGCTCACCTTGGAAGAGAAGCTCGCTGGCCAAAAACAGATCAAGGCGATTGAAGCCGAACGGGGCAAGCGTCGCCGGGCCCTATTCGATGCACAAGACGAGATTGATCGACGGCGCGAACAGCTCATCACGGAGATTGAGGGGAAACTGCAACAGAAAGTCAGCTCCCACCCACTGTTCTCCGCTCGCTGGCGGGTATGTTGAAGATTCAAGAGCGGTCCGGCCGCAACCCATGTGTAGTTTATTCTGGCTCCCAGACAACAAGGTATTCTTGTGAAATCAGTCAATTTTACAAACTTTCCATTTGCACCAGGTTTACTATTACGCTATTTTAACAAGCATGACTAGTGCTCCAAGCAGCAAAATAAACCAGCTCCTCAAAAAGTGGCCATCTGGCGCGGTAGCGGTGTTGCCCTGGCTGGAAAAACAGGGAGTCTATCAGCAACTGATTCATGAATATGAAAAAACTGCCTGGGTACAGCGAATTGGCCGCGGTGCCTACGCCAAGGCAGGCGATAGGGTCGAGTGGACTGGCGGTCTGTATGCTCTCCAGGATCAATTGCACTTTCCTATACATGCAGGGGGAAAAACCGCGCTGTCCATGCAGGGATATGCGCATTTCTTGCCGATAGGGCAAGGCACAGCGGTCGTGTTGTTCGGCCCTCCCAACGTCAAACTTCCGCAGTGGTTCAGGCAATATCGCTGGGGCGCCAAGGTCCGGTATACGACGACCAATCTGTTCATCGGCAAAGGCGATCATGGCCTGACGCAAAAAGACATTGGCTTCTACTCGGTCAGTGTGTCGACACCTGAGCGGGCCATGATGGAGGTCCTCTATGAAGTCCCGAACAGAGAATCGTACGAAGAAGCCAAGCTCCTGATGGAGGGGTTGACGACATTGCGCCCACGACTGGTGCAGACATTGCTCGAAGACTGCACTTCAGTGAAGGTCAAGCGCCTGTTCATGGTACTGGCTGAAAGCTGCAGGCACGCGTGGGTGAAAAAGCTCGACCTGTCGCATATCAAATTCGGCAAGGGGAAGCGCATGCTGGTCAAGGGCGGGAAGTTTGACTCCAAGTACAACATCACGGTGCCGGAGAACCGGGACACTTGGGCTGCGGCTGGGGAGCGGGCGTGAAAGAAAGCCCGTACTTCAAACAAGTGGAGTTGATGCTGAAAGCGATCCCGCACGTCGCAGCAGAAGCATGCTTTGCCATCAAAGGCGGGACCGCTATCAATCTGTTTGTTCGGGACATGCCTCGGCTGTCCGTGGACATTGATCTCGCGTATCTGCCGGTGGAGGAGCGGCGTGAAACCGCACTGAAAAAGATTAGCGAATCCCTCCGCCGTATCGCGGTGGCGCTCAAGCGCGCCATGCCAGCCGTGAAGATCCATGAAAGTCAAGCACAAGAGTCGAAGCGAACCACAAAGCTCATTGTGGCATCCGGCCAGACCCGAATCAAAATCGAACCGAACGACGTGATTCGAGGGTCGGTCTTTCCGGTCGGAGAACGCGAGCTGACTGAACGTGCCCAGAAGATGTTTGAGCGTTCGGTCACAGCACCCGTGCTCTCAGTGCCCGATCTGTATGGAGGCAAGATCTGCGCAGCGTTAGATCGCCAGCACCCACGGGATCTCTTTGATGTGAGGGTGCTTCTGGAACACGAGGGGGTGACAGACGAGATACGCAAAGTATTCGTCGTATACCTCGCCAGCCATGATCGCCCCATCAGGGAGCTCCTCGATCCCACGCGGAAAGAGATTCGGCAGGTCTATGAAAGCGAATTCGAGGGTATGACGATTGACAAGATTGCGTATGAAGATTTGATCGCGGCCAGAGAGGCGCTCATTAAGACGCTAAAGAATGAACTGACCGAAAACGAGAAGGCCTTCCTCATTTCGCTTAAAGAAGGGCAACCGAAGTGGAACCTCATGGATATCGAAGGTATTGAGAAACTTCCGGCGGTTCAATGGAAATTGAAGAACATACACGGAATGAGCGAAAAGAAGCGCGCTGAGTCTCTGGAAAAGCTCAAACGAGTACTCGGAGTGTGAAGAATCTCACACTTGGGTGATCCCAAGGAGAGCCCCATGAGCGAACCAATCATCATATGTCCCACCTGTAAGACCGAGATCAAGCTGACAGAGTCACTCGCCGCGCCGCTGATTGCATCCACTCGTCTCGAATACGAGAAGCGCCTCGTTCAGAAGGACGCGGATGTTGCGAAGCGTGAGACGTCATTGCGGGAGCGCGAGGAGGCCATCTCCAAGGCACAGCAGACCATTGATGACCAAGTGGCGGAGAAGCTCAAGCTGGAGCGGGGCAAGATTGCGACTGAGGAAGCCAAGAAAGCCAAGCTTGTGCTGCAGACGGATATTGACCAAAAATCGCGAGCACTTGCCGATTTACAGGAGGTTATTACTCAGCAAAATGTCAAGCTGGCTGAGGCACAGAAGGCCCAAGCCGACCTATTACGCAAGCAACGTGAACTCGATGACGCGAAACGCGAAGTGGAGCTCACAATCGAGAAACGTGTGCAAGCAGGACTTACTGCTACTCGAGAACAGGCAAAGAAAGAGGCGGAGGAAGGTCTGAAGTTCAAGGTAATGGAGGCGGAGCAAACTATCGCTGCGATGCAGAAGCAGATCGAGGAGCTCAAGCAAAAGGCGGAACAGGGATCGCAGCAGCTCCAAGGAGAAGTCCAAGAGTTAGAACTTGAAGCCCTGCTATGTGCAAAGTTTCCACGGGACACGATTGAACCTGTCCCCAAAGGTGAACATGGCGGTGACGCACTCCAGCATGTCGCTGGGCCGAACGGGCAACCGTGTGGCACCATCATTTGGGAGTCGAAGCGGACGAAAAACTGGAGCGATGGGTGGCTGACAAAGTTGCGGGAAGATCAGCGGGCTGCCAAGGCAGAGATTGCTGTCATCGTAAGCCAATCGCTTCCCAAGGGTGTGGACACGTTTGGGTTGATTGAGAATGTGTGGGTCACTCACACGAAGACTGTACTCCCCGTCGCTGTCACGCTCCGTCATACGCTCATCGAAGTCGCCTCAGCTCGCCAAGCATCCGAAGGCCAGCAAACCAAAACGGAAATGGTTTACCAATACCTGACCGGACCCCGCTTCCGTCATAGAGTTGAAGCGATCGTAGAAGCATTCTCATCGATGCAGGAAGACCTCGACAAAGAGAAAAAGGCCATCATCAAACAATGGGCCAAGCGAGAAGAGCAGATCGATCGAGTCATGCAGGCAACGGCTGGGATGTATGGAGATTTGCAGGGCATTGCTGGCAAGACAATTCAAGAAATTGAGGGACTCGAATTACGACCGTTGGATGCTCCTTCACCAGAGAAAGATATTGCGCGCCAACATAATCTGCTGGAATGACGCTGTTCGATCTATAAAATGGCAACACCAGACAAAGAATTGGCTTCACGAATAGTCGATCAGTTGCGCAAGGCTGGCCTCCTATCTGAAAGTGCTCTCAGTAAAGTCCAAGAGGGGTTATCTGCCGGCACTTTATCTCCAGAAGATTGGAAACTAGTTGTCGAGCTGGAAATGTCAGGAAAAAAGGGGGCTACTCCTTTTGAAGATAAGTAAGCTTGCTCTTGTTGGTTTTAGGGGCGCCAGCATTGCCATCGAGATCAACTTCGATCCATCCAAGCCCGTAGCCCTTATTTTTGGCGAGAACGGGACAGGAAAATCCACGATCGCTGATGCTTTTGATTTTCTTTGCAATCGCTCCTACGGGTCGCTTTCAAGCTACAGTTTAGGCCAGTCGGCTAAGAAATACGTAGCCTCGCTGGGATCATCTGCATCGGATGTCAACGTAGCGATCACGGCTGGACCAACAACCTGGGTAGCTACATTAGGGACTGATGGTCCAATCGTTTCTCCAGATTCAGGATATCCAGACGCACAGGTCCTACGACGCAAGACCATTCTGAAACTAATTGAAGCTGTTCCGAAGCAACGATTCGAAGAATTGAAGACTTTTATTGCTGTACCAAATGTGGAAAAGGCTGAGGGTGCTTTGCGTGACGCCGTAAGGCTCACGAAGAGTGAGTTCGATCAATGCTCTCTCGCATTCGGGCAGGCCAAAGACTCTCTGGATGACTTATGGAATGCGGAAGGAAAGCCTGGAATAGACCCATTATCATGGGCCTCTTCCGAAGTTAAGAAGGATATATCCCAGCTTAAAGCCGACATTCAAGAAATCGATCTCTTGGAAGCTGCATTCCTGACCGCAGCATCTGCATTGGCTTCACTTGATGAGGCACTTACCTCTAAGTCTACGGCAGAGACTGCTCTAGCCGCTGCGGAGCAGAAACTGAAGGCGGCTGAAGCTGACCAGAAAAAGCAAACCTCCGAACTGGTGAAGTTGCTGCAGCAAGCAAAGCTGTACATCGAGAAACGTCCGGCCTTGACTGAATGCCCGGTATGTGAGAACTCGATCAAGCCTGCTGAATTGGTCAGCCGGCTCACTCTTCGCATCGGTGAAATGGAAGAGCTGAAAATGCTCGTTGAGGCAGTCGCTGCTGCCCAAGAAACAAGTCGAATCGCAACTTTCCGTTCTCGGTAAAGCTGGAAAGGAATTCTGCAAAGCCATTCGAGCACTTGGTGAGCTTCTTCGAAAGAGCAAGTTGAGCGAGGTAACCGATATTGACGTGCCATGGGATAGCTTTACTCAGTTAATGTCTGGAGCAGAGGTGTCTGTTGCAATAGAGGGTGAAGCCCGAAAGCTGTGGACCCTGGTAGCCTCGTCAAGACCTAACCTCAAGTCGAGAAAGGATACCGCCCAGAAATCCGTGAATCACTATAACGCCGTTAGGGGCCATGTAGACACATACAGAACCAAACAGTCTAGGGCTCAGGCGTTGGAAGCCTCGCATAAAAAATTGCAGGAACTGTATGACATCTCATCTGGCGAGCGCAAGACCTACATTGAGGAGATCCTCGGGAAGATTTCGGATGAGGTGGAGAAGCTCTATGATCAAATACATCCTGATGAGGGGATAGGCAAAATTCGATTTTATCTTAAACCCAATACGATCGGGTCTCTAGAGTTCGATGGTCACTTCCAAAGCGCATCTGAAATTCCTCCTCAGGCCTACTACAGTGAATCACACCTCGATACTCTAGGAATCTGCGTGTTCTTGGCCTTGGCTAAATTTTTCAAAACAGACAAGACGGATGTAGTGCTTGATGATGTCTTGACCTCCATCGACGGCCCTCACTTAGACCGCTTCATGGAGCTG
>JAHFEW010000017.1 GCA_023248215.1 Nitrospira sp. | reverse complement strand
CTAGTGTCTTCTGAGCTGATGGCGGCTTTGGAGCTTGAAGGGACTGCTTTTGATATTTTCGTAGGCAACTTCGATGTTCCGACGAGTGATATTTCTGACAAAACAACGCTCAGAAGATTTGCGCAAATGGCCAAACGCCGGAAACTTGTTAGAGTCGCTTGCGACCAACTTGGGGTAGACCTGGACCAGGTATGGCCAAGACTGCGAGATGCAAAAATACCGTCACAGATCATTCAAGATACAATTCGAGAGGCGAGAAAAACAGCTACCAGAGCGAGCGGAAGTGACATAGGCGATGATTATCTGGCTTGCCTGGCCCCTTATGTCGACGCAATTATCGTTGACAAACGCACACACGAATTTATAACTCAAGGATCTCGACGCAATCCGTACTTTCGAGAGATGGCGGGATTTTTCGCTAAGACAACGACGTACAAACAGCTTCCGGCGGTACTTGCATCTTATCCAGGCCCTCGATCGCCGCGTTAGTCCATGCTCCGCACACATCAGGCTTTTGGGTATGACTGGCCCTATGTCACGCAGGCATTGCGAAGTCTTCGATCTGCCGACAGGGATTACTTTCGCTTGCCGATCTGAGCCCGCATCCACTGCGTCAAGGCGTCCTTGCTCAACTCCCCTGCTGCAACCTGCAGAGTCGTGACTTCCAGCTCTGGAGGAGCCGGTAACTTCTCAATCTTGTTGATATGAAGGAAAGAAAGCGCGGCCATCACTGCAGCCCGTTTATTCCCGTCTACGAAGGGATGATTCTGAGCGATGTGAAAGAGATACGCCGCGGCCATCGCGGCAATATCTTCATGGAGATACTCGCCATCGAATTGCTGGCGAGGCATCGCGACGGCAGCATCCAGAAGGCCATGATCCCTGACACCCTGCGAGCCGCCGTCGATGTCGATGGTGTCGGTATGGAGCAGCAGTACATCCTCCACGCTGAGAAAGGTGAACTCTTTCACGGACTAATCCGCCAGCCGCTTCAGCATCGGCCCATATCGTTTGCGCAATTCTTTGATGGTAGATTTCATTCGCTCAGGACCAACCCCCACATTCGCAGGTGTGACCACAAGCGCGTTCCCGTTCACCGTAACCTGGAGTGGTGTCTCTTCCGTGATACCAAGCGCTTCCATCATCGGCTTTTCAATGACAAGGGCCATACTATTTCCATGCTTCTTCAATGTTTTAATCACGGCACACCTCCCGTATGAACAATGTTAGTACATGCCTGACCGATTGTCCAGCAGACGTCCTTGCGAAGCTGGGCAGACATGTGTGAAGTGCGCCGATAAGCAGCGGCAGGTAGAATTCGAGATGGGCTCACTATCGAGTGCTCCCACTTCAAGACCTCGGTTATCGTATCTTGAGGGATACCAGCTGTATCTTCTTAGATACAACGGCACAGGGTCAGAAATAATGCTCCGCCTCACTTGAACCTGCGCCATTAGAAAAGACCCGTCCCATCCTTGCCTTCACGGTGCCGATTCTCCGCCTAGACAATTGTGCTACTATTCGGCGCAGTTCTTGCTGCACATTCCTAGCTCATTGCTCCGTCACATAGCCGAAAAGGAGGGCTCTCATGG
Source organism: Nitrospira sp. (assembly GCA_023248215.1). Classification (GTDB taxonomy): domain Bacteria; phylum Nitrospirota; class Nitrospiria; order Nitrospirales; family Nitrospiraceae; genus Nitrospira_A. The sequence goes on along the minus strand of JAHFEW010000017.1, from coordinate 58,608 downwards.
CATTGATTCAGCAGGATCTCGTTCCCGGCAGTGGAGACCAACTCCTCACACTGGATACCGACAGCAATCTGCAATGGTTGAATCTCACGGCCACTGCCGGTCGATCCTATTCGGAGATCATGGGTGGGTTCGGCGGATTCACGACGACCCACGGCTTTCAGTACGCTGACGGCGGGCAGATCAGCGACCTACGCCTCCATGCGGGCATTACAAAAGGGTTGACTGAACCAGCCCTCACCCCCTCACCGAACGACGCCAAGAATCACCAGGGGATTCAAACGCTACAAGATCTCATGAACGGCAAGACGTTTCACGCCTCGACGTTCGTGGTCAATACCCGCGGCATCATGAAACCGCCGGCGCCACCACCGAATGTTTCGGCGGCGATTCTGGGCACCATCCGTCTCTTCCTGAGCCTCTTGAATATCACTGGCTCGCACACCGAAAGCGAAGGGCCGACGGCCAATCCTCAGGTGGGGGACCCGGAGATCGGTTCGTACCTTGTGAGAGTCCGACCAGTTGCTGCGAGTGGAAAAAAGCTACCCGCGAAACGGAAGGTTCGGAAGATTAAAACGACTCCGAAGCCACGGAAGACCGGCAGGACTCGATAGGTCGGGATGGTAGAAACGGCGGGCATCGATGCATCTGAAGCCGAGGCCCCCGTCCTTGCGCTGTTCATCCGTTTTGCACACCTCAATCCGGTGGGAATGAAGGCATAGCTCACATCAGACCAAATGTCTCTCGCGCACGGACCAGTTCGACACGATGGCGACGCAGAGCCGGACCGAACGACGACCGGCTCACCGCAGTCTGGTGCCTCCGCATGTGCTGCTCGATGTGCCCCAATGCCTCCGCCAATTGATCTACCACTTGCTTGCCCATGCTGGTCAGCCATTTCAACCGGCCACCGGCATGGGCGAGATCCTGCAGAGAGTAGCGAACCGAGTCAATTTCTTCGAGACATCGAAAGCGCGCGCGCATGAGGTCGCGTGGCGTTAATCCAGCTTCCTTCCATTGTTTCTTCCCCTGCTTCGTTTCAGCCCAGGTAGACAGCCGCTCGAACAACATCGCTCCCATCGTGAACGTAAAGGTCGCATGGAGAATGCCCCTCAGCGGCCGCAGGCTACGCCGCCAGGGCGAATAGAACATCTCCTGGTTGTGATCGTTCTGGTACAGCACATCTTTCCGCAACAGCAGATTGAGGTGGTGGTGGCTGTTTTCATGGATAAGATCGTCGATCAAGTCGAGCCGGTCACGGTCAAAACAATTGATCACGGACAGGCCTGGACGATGCCGATAGCTGAAGCTCACCACACCGGATGCTTTGAGCGGAACGATCCGCGAGGTCAGCAACACCAGCAGCCGGTCGCCCTCCGGCCATGCGGATTCGATCACAGACAACGCGCGCTGCATGCGTGTCGCCACCTCCGGCCTCGTCGGCCGCACCGCCATCGGGGTCTTTTCTTTTCCATACACCAGCGTCGGCCCGAGGGAGAGCGCACCGTCGTCGGTATCCCGCAGCCCCTGCGGATCGATGCGGCGCCAGTGCCACCGTTCAGCGTCATCGTACTCGACCATCTTGTAGGGCTGTCCGCCGGCCAGCAGGTCGATGCCGGACTCCTTGATCATAAACTCTGCCTGCCCTCCTGCACGTGTGAGCGCCTGTCGCACAAGGCGGGGCGCCTCATAGCACAAGCCTGTCGCGCCGACCGCACAGACCCAGGGCAGTTCGACACGTTCAACATTCGCATTCAGATCACAAGGTACTAGCCAGACTTTCTCCCTCCGCTGCATCGCCACCCACTGGCAGGCCAGACGTGGAGCAAGACAGACCGATTCCTGCGTGACTTCCCGCGCCAGCCGTTGGCAAAGTCCGGTGAGGCGAGAGAGGAGACGGCGGGGTTCAGGCGTCCCGTTGGGAAATACCTCATCGGCATACCCATGTTCATAGAACTTCTCCTTGAACTCCGCGCGGAGCTGTGCGGCAATGTCTCGGCGAGAGCGCTCCTGCCGTACCTGGACCACGATATCGACGAAATAGAGCAGATCGTTCAAGGATTCGATCCACCCCACGACTTTCCAATTGCCATACTCCGCCGGCGTCAATGAGCGCTCGAGCGTGCGAAACCACTCGATCGGCAATTGAAAGGTACGAGAGGCCTCCGCATAGTTCCGCTCAAAATCCCGGCACAGGTCCTTCAGCAAGCCACGCATGGATCGACGAAACTCCGACATGAGCCGTTCGAGAAACCGAGCATCAAGCAACGTCATCGTTCCACACCCTTTCACGTTCAGGAGATCATTGCGCGCGCACTGTACGCGAGTGTCCGACAACTGACAAGGCAGACCGCACTCAAAGTGAAAGGCGCAAAATGATAAGCTTAGCGGTAGAGCGCACGGTCAAGGACAGTGCTGGGGGTCCACGCGATAGCCTGCGATGTTATGGAGACAGAAGGTGAGCGGTAAGGGTCGTGACGGAATTGAACCTGGCAAAAGAAGTGTTCGTGGGGATGCGTATCTTCTGCAACGAGACCCCGCGAAGTCGGCACCGGCTTCGCGGAGTCTCACCTACGCCGTCAGCTTGATAAGATCGAAGAGGAACGGCTTCTCCGGGGGCAATGCGGCAACAGGATGGAGATGTGAGTTCTGCACCATCCGATGACGCTGGATCAACGTATCCACGACGTTGCCGCAACTCAGGCATCGATAGCCATCCAGTCGCATGGGGTGATAACTTTCCTGCAGATCGATTAAATCATCCGAGACCATCAGCCCTTCACATCGCGTGCACGTCATGAGTCGCCTCCCTTCGGACAGCCTATGTGTATGCGTCGGTGCCAGAGAGATTTGTTCCACAGGTGGACAACTCGGCAGCCATCCGCGGCTGGAAAGAAGCAATGTGGATGCCACCGATTCGCCTGCCCCGACCCCTTGCATTCCCGAAACATGATATGGAACGAAAACCCATCCTCTCGCGACAAATTGACCCAGCTGTGACCGAATTGGTCTCATGGGACAGAATTGGGTAGAATCGTCTAACCCTGTTGAAAACCTGTCTGTCCTGCGCCGACAAGACCTGGTCAGCACGCACACCTGTTTTTACCGCCTTGGAGCGAGGCCCCGGAGATGGCCCTGACCGCGACAGAAATTGGTTCCATTGTTCAGGAACTGGCGCCGGCCCTGACGGAAGGCTGGATTCAGAAAATCACCCAACCGCTCCCCGACGTCGTGGTGTTCGAGGTTCGCGTCCCAGGGCATACCCGTCGACTACTCTGTTCCGCACACGACGAGACCGCGCGGCTGCACCTTGTCCACCGTAGCCTTCCCAATCCACCGACCCCGCCATCCTTCTGCCAATTGCTGCGGGCGCGGATTCAAGGCGCGCGCATCGATGGGATCCGGCACCTCGCCGGCGACCGGATCGTTCGTGTGGATCTCATGAGTCGAGACGGGCCGGTCTCTCTGATCGCGGAACTGTTCGGTAAACATGCCGACCTGCTGTTTCTCGACGCAGAAGAACGAGTGCTCGCCACCATCCGACACAACAAAGACCGCATCGGCCAGACCTATTGCGCACCCTCCCCGGCTCCATCACGATCGCTTTCTCAGGGCATCGACAAAGCTCCGCCCACGCCGCCGTCCGATGCCGAGCCCTTCCCCCTCTCAGCCAAACTGGAAACGCTGTACCGTGAGCGCGAAGCGGAGCTGTCTCACCTGACACAGGTTCGTGAAAGGGAATCCGTCCTGCGGAAAAGCCTCAAGAAACACCTCCGCCGTATGGCGGCACTCCGTCGAGATCTCGATCAGGCCGCGAAATACGAACCCTATGCGCGCTATGGTGAATTGCTAAAAGCCAATCTAGGGTCGCTGAAAAAAGGGCTCACGACCGTCACGGTGGTGGATTATTACGACGACACACTCCCCGAATTGACGATTCCGCTCGATCCGACCAAGGCACCGCAGGCCAACATGGATACCTACTTTGCCAAGTATCGAAAATTTGTATCGGCCCAGCGTGAAATTTCACCGCGCGTGGTGGCAATCGAAACGGAAGTGCAGCAGCTCCAGGCCGAGTTGGACGCCATCAAGAATGGAACCTGGCAACCGCCGACCTTCGATGGGCACAGTGCGCCATGCTCGACGACGCGCACCGATCGCCGTCGAGCCGCAGTCGAGGAACGCCGAGGTCCCTTTCGGCGCTTCGTCTCATCGGACGGCCTTCAAATTTTCGTCGGGCGCAATGCCCGCGAGAATGACGAACTGACGTTCGGTCTCGCCAAGAGCGAAGACCTCTGGCTGCATGCCCACGCGGTGCCCGGCTCCCATGTCGTCGTCCGCTTGGAGAAAGGAACCGACCCGCCGCCAGAAACGTTGAGAGACGCCGCAACCTTAGCGCTGCTCTATAGCGATCTCAAAAAAAGCGGAAAAGGCGAGGTCATTTATACGCGGCGGAAGTGGGTACGGAAGGCCAAAGGGCAAGCTCCGGGAGCCGTGACGGTCACGCAAGAAAAAGCCCTGTACGTCACGCTCGACAAACGTCGTCTGGATGCCATGAAAGAACGCTCCCACGTGTAACGCCAGGCACAGCCCATTAGCCCCTTACCATGGCTGAGCGTGCACTCAGTCGATCGGCCTGTCTCCGGGCATGCCCTGTCCTAATCTGCGGGCGACCCCATTCTCGTGCTTGGTAATATGAAACAGGGGCATGGTAATGTTTCCGTTCGAGCGTGGCCCCACGTCCCCCAGCGTGACTCGTCTCAAATCGTGGCCCGCGCGCCGGTCCCTCCGAATCTAGAGACTGCCGCATGAACTACGTCGCACTCAGAATGCTCTTCGGAGATCGCGCAAAGTACCTCATGCTCCTCTGCGGCTTGACCTTTGCGGTCATGCTGATCGTCCAGCAAGGCTCCATCTTTTGGGGGCTCATGATCTGGTCCCAATCGAGCATCAGTAATTTAAACGTGCCAATTTGGGTGACAGATCCGGGTATCTCGCAAGTCGATGAGGTCAAACCGATCGCCGATACCACAGTCGATCGAGTCCGCAGCGTCCCCGGCGTGGAATGGGCCGTTCCCCTCTACAAAGGTCTGTTGCGGGCCAGGCTCGCGAACGGGGAATACCATCAGATCACCTTGACCGGACTGGACGCCTCCACCTTGATCGGCCGCCCCGCGGAAGTCTTGGCTGGACGATTCGAAGACCTGCGGCAGCCTGACGCTGTCGCCGTCGATCAGTGGGCCGTGGAACGAATGGGAGGGCCGAAGGTCATCACGGTCGGCACGGTCTTCGAACTCAACGACAAGCTGGCCCGCGTCGTCGCCATCGCCAAAACTCAAAAAACCTTCACGAACATCCCGGTGGTGTACACCACCTACGAACGCGCCCTGCGCTATGTGCCCAGGGAACGGCGCACGCTGTCCTACGTCTTGGCCAAGGCCAAAGAGGATGCGCCGGTCGAGGACGTCATTCAGCGCATCCGCGACCACACCGGGCTCGGGGCCTTCACCAGTGAAGCGTTCGGGTGGAAAACTATCGGCTGGGTGCTCAAGAATACGGGGATCGGCATCAACTTCGGCACCACGATTCTCCTGGGCTTCGTCGTCGGCATGGCCATCGCGGGGCAGACGTTTTACCTCTTCACGGTTGAGAACCTCCGGCAGTTTGGCGCGTTGAAAGCCATGGGGGCCTCCACCGCGACGCTGGCGCGCATGATTCTGTTGCAAGCCTTTACCGTGGGGATCACGGGATATGGGGTAGGCATCGGCCTGGCCACCGCCTTCGGACTGTTGACCGCGCAGGAAGGCCAGCTGCCGTTCGTTGAAACCTGGCCGTTGCTCCTGCTCGTCTTTGTCGCCTTGCTCATGATCTGCACCCTGTCGGCCCTCATCAGTATTATTAAGCTGGCCCGGCTTGAACCGGCCATCGTCTTTCGATGATGTCCATGGACGTGCCTTCAGACTCACAGGAGCGATCACGCGACCGAGAACGGGACCAGGCTTCCATGGCAGTGCAGGTCCGAGGACTCGTGAAGTCGTTCGGATCCGGCGAGACTACGGTGACGGTGCTCAAGGGCATCGATCTCGATGTGTATTTCGGCGAGCTGCTGCTTCTCGTCGGGGAATCGGGGGGAGGAAAAACCACGCTGCTTTCCGCGATTGCCGGGATCCTGGATGTCGATGCGGGCGACCTCGATGTGCTGGGAGCCTCCCTCGCCAAGATGTCAGCGAGCACACGCACCAGCTTCCGCGGGCGGACCATGGGATTTATCTACCAACAGTTCAATCTCCTGCCCGCCTTGACGGCCGCAGAAAATGTGGCCGTGCCGCTGCTGATCCAAGGGAGTCGTAAGAACGAGGCCATCAGACGAGCGCGACTCATGCTCGAACGCGTGGGGCTCGGCGATCGGACGGAGTTTCTCCCGAAGAATCTCTCCGGTGGGCAACAACAACGGGTGGCCATCGCCCGGGCGTTGGTCAATGAACCGCAGCTCCTCGTGTGCGATGAACCCACCGCCGCGCTCGACGGACCCAACGGCCAAAAGATCATGGAACTGATTCGAGACGTGGGGCGAGCCTCTGACCGCTGCGTGATCGTTGTCACCCATGATAGTCGCATTTTTCAGTTTGGAGATCGAATGGCGGAGCTGACCGATGGCCGCATCGTCGGCATTCATCCGATTCAGAAAGAGGCCATCGCATGAGGATTCTCAATCGGTTCAGCGTTTGGCTCGCCATCGCCGGCGTGACGCTCGCCGCCTGGACGGTCCTGACCGCCGGCAAGCAAACTCCCATGCCCACACCGTTGGTAGAACCTCCTCGGCCTCCCTATGACACTACCGTCGCCGCCACCGGCATCATCGAAGCCGTCAACGAAAACGTCCGCATCGGCCCGCCGGCTGCGGGACTTGTGACCAACGTGTTCGTCTCGGTCGGAGACCGGGTGAGCGAGGGCGATCCACTCCTCCAGTTGGATGATCGTGACCTGCGCGCGCAACTGGTAGCCCGCCAGGCCGCCATTCCACCGGCACAGGCCCAGGTCGAAGAACAAAAATATCGGATCGGCGACCTCGACACGCAACTTAAACGGCTGAAGGCCGTTCGCGACAGCCGGGCCGTCAGCGAAGACGACGTCAAACGCACCTGGTATGCCTCGGAGATGGCCAAACGCGCCATGAGCCGATTTGAAGCCACGTTGAAACAGGTCACCGCTCAACGGGACGAGACACAAATACTCCTGGACCGGTTGACTGTCCGGGCTCCCCGCCCCGGCACCATTTTGCAGGTCAATGTCAGAGCCGGTGAATACGCCCTCACGACCGGCGCCAGCGAGCCACTCATGCTATTGGGGGACATGCAACAACTTCAGGTCCGCGCAGACGTGGACGAGGTCAACGCCCCCTTGGTTATCCCGCACCGGCCCGGCGTCGCCTACCTGAAAGGCAATACGGCCCAGGCCATTCCGCTGACCTTCGTTCGTATCGAGCCCTACATCGTTCCGAAAAAATCCCTGACGGGAGACAACAGCGAACGGGTCGACACGCGTGTCCTCCAAATTATCTACCGCTTCGAGCACCCGCCGTTTCCAATCTATGCCGGACAACAGGTCGATGTGTTCATCGATCGGACGCCTTTAACGACACCTGCACAGGCTTCGCCCGGGGGACGCCCCGCCGAGGAGCCGGCAAAATGAATCGGCATTCGTCCGACAGAAGAAGCGCGGTCTCTGTCCTCGTGGGCATCCTGGTGATTTCCTCAACCGGCTGCGTCCAAGGTCCTGACTATCATCGCCCACCAGTCGAGACACCGGCCGACTGGACCCGCATGGCCTCCGGCCCGCTGGCTACTGCGGCCTCCGACAAGATGCCGGAGGCCGATTGGTGGCAATCGTTCCACAACCAGGAGCTGACCCAGTTCATTGAACGCGCGCTCGCCCAGAACCACGACGTCCGCCGCGCCGTATCCCGCGTGTTGGAAGGGCGGGCTTCGGTCACCACCGCCGGCGCCGGTCTCTATCCTCAGCTCAATGTACAAGGCAGCTATACGAACCTCGCGATTTCGAAGAACACACTCGCGGGATTGGGCTTGGCCACCGGCCAACAACCTGGCCCACAGGTCTTCGCAAATCCTGGCAGCAGCTTTGACCTCTGGAACGGAGCGGCCGATCTCCGCTGGGAACTCGATGTCTGGGGCCGTATCCGTCGCGGACTGGAAGCGGCCTCCGCAGAGGCCCAGGCGATCGAACAGGACGCCCGCGCGATTGCACTGACGTTGATCGGCGACGTCGGACAATCCTATTTTCGCATCCGTGAGTTGGATGAACAGATCGAAATTGCCCAGCGCGCCCTTACCCTACGTCGAGACTCGCTCGAGATCATCAGCAAGCGGGCATCGGTGGGATTGGCATCCGACCTGGACGTGAAACGGACGGAAGTCCTGGTGGCCGAAAGCGCGGGACAGATCCCGGATCTGCAGCGCCTGCGCGCTGTCGAGATGCACCGCCTTGAAGTCCTGACGGGGTCACCTCCAGGCACTGTCGTCTTGCAGCCGAAGTCGTTGCGGGCCGTGATCGTGCAGCCTGAGATTCCCGTCGGCCTCCCATCGCAACTGTTGGAACGGCGGCCCGATATCCTCCAGGCGGAGGCCACACTCGTGGCCGCCAATGCCAGGATCGGCCAGGCTCGCGCTTATTTCTTTCCCACGTTGTCCATCACGGGCCAGGGAGGATTGCAAAGCGTCGAGTTCGCGAACTGGTTCACGGGAAACAGTGCGAACTATAGTATCGGCCCGTCGGTGACCTTGCCCATCTTCCTGGGTGGAACCAACGTGGCCAGGCTGGATGCGGCCGAATCGCGCTACCAACAAATGTTGGAAAGCTACCAACAAGCCATCCTGCTCGCCTTTCGCGAAGTCGCGGACCTGCTGGTGTCGATTCATGCACGCACGGAACAACTGGCACGCCAACGTGAGCAGGTGGCTGCGGCCACCGCCGCCGTCGGTCTGGCGGATGTGCGATACCGCAAGGGATTGGTGAACTATCTCGATGTCCTTGACGCCCAGCGGACGATGCTCGCGGCGGAAACGCAACTCGCTCAAACGGAGCGAGCCCGCCTCACCGACATGGTGAGCCTCTACAAAGCCGTCGGAGGCGGATGGCACACTGCGGCGGACGGTCCCCCTACCACCTCACAGAGGTCAGCTGCACGTTAAGGATCCTGTCTCACCTCACATTTTTTTCATGGACCTGCCCGGAAATCGATGGAACAACCGGCCCGTGGGCAGATGTCCGACGCCACAGCACCACGGACTTTCAACTTGAATTTTTCGTTCGGATAAGGCTATCTGACAGGACGCGATCCACGGTTCCATGCGAGCGGCGAACCAGACACCGGTTAGGCCGTTTCCGTCATTCCCACTGCGTTTTCTTGGAAGGAGTCTCCATGCCAGATGGTGTCTGCGGCCGCAACATGGCACGCCCGATCACTCGTGTCCTCATCCTCCTGGCACTGGGGCTCATGCCGCCCTTTGTAGCCCATTCGTTCGCAGCTCCTCTGGGAAAACAGGCTCCTCAGCCCGGGCCGGCCGACAGCGCTCCCTTGGCGGAAGAACAAATTCTTTCGCCCACCGACAAGATCACCAAACCGGTCGACAGCGACGCGGAAGCGATGCGCCATAACGACCTCGGCGTAGCCTTTGTCTTCAAGGGAGACCTGGGACAGGCGATCGACGAATTCAAGCACGCACTTCGGCTCCAGGCGAATTATTTCGCCGCGCACCTCAACCTGGCGAATACGCTATTGGACATAGGCAAACATGACGATGCGATCGCTGAATTCAAGGCAGCCTTACGTCTCAAACCCGACGACCTGAAAGCCCACAATGACCTCGGGGTCGCGCTCAAGGAAATGGGGGACCTGGGAGGCGCCATTGCAGAGTTTAAGACGGTCTTGCGTCACCATCCCAGCGACGTCAACGCGCACAACAACCTCGGCGTAGCCCTCAAGGCCATGGGCGATCTCGATGGGGCCCTCGCAGAGTACCGAACGGCTGCCAGCCTTCAACCGAATGATGTCAACGCGCACTTCAACCTGGGGCTGGCCTTGATGGAGAAACGGAATCCGGAAGCTGCGGTCGGCGAATTTCGCACCGCCCTGCATCTGCGACCCAACGACGCAAAAATTCGCCTCAATCTCGGGAACGCCTTGGCAAGCATGGGCCAGCGCATGGAAGCGGCCCAGGAGTTGAGACAATACCTTCGGCTGGAACTCGATACCCCCTCGAATCGACGCTGGATTGAACAGGCCGAAGGGAAGCTCCGCGAACTGGAAATGCCCCAGTGATACCGAGAGTACGCACCGATGGAGTTGCGGCTGGACCGCCCTCCGGGGATCACCGCCACCGACCTGACTCAATTTTCTCACGACAGGCTCGCCGACGGCGCCCCGTATAGTGTACAGTCCTCCACGCTTCTGACTGGACGGGAACCCTCGATGATCATCCCTGAACCGGTGCCCTCATCCAACTGGTTCATCTCCTTTGGAGCAATTGTCCTGGCCGCTCTTTGTATGACAGGTCTGTGGGCCGAAGCGTCCCTGCCGGCCGAGTCAGTTGTGCCCCAGGCACAACAGTGGAACTTCGACGGTGCGTCTCCCGGCTCGTTGCCCAGCTCGTTCGTTGTCGGGACGTTATTCGCCGGCCGGCCGGCCGGCGAATGGAAAATCCTGATTACCGACCGTGCGAAGAGCGCCGCGCAAGTGCTGCCGAAAGGAACGGACCAGGCACACAAGCTCCTCCTGGTGGAGGGAACCGACAGCGCCAACGTCGATATCAACGTGTCCTATTTAGCCGTGGCAGGGAAGGCCGATCTCGGCGGTGGACTGGTGTGGCATGCCGCCGATGATCGCCACTACTACTTATTGAGGGCCAGCCTGGTCGAGCAAAAGATTCGCCTCTACCGTGTACTCAACGGGGTACAGCAGGTCGTGAAGCAGATCGACCACCCGCTCCCAGCGGCCGGGTGGCACCAACTCCGAATCGTGCAACAGGGGTGCGAGATCAGGGCGCTGTATGACGAGGCCATGCTCTTTCGTGTATGCGACAGCACGTTCCCCAGCGGCCGGATCGGGCTCTGGACGAAAGCCGACGCCGTGACCTATTTTGACGACCTCGGACTCCGGCTCCTCAAGTAAGCCCTCCATGGCGTCTCTGCTCCACCACTCTCAGCAGGCGCCGGCGACTACGCCCCCTCCTGGTTCGGCCTCTCCTGCACATCCTCCTGGCCGGAAATTTTTCGTTTGGACCGATCAAGACATCACCGGGGATCAATTCCGCATCTTGCTCGTCACCTGGGCAAGCTGGACCCTTGGCGCCATGGATGCCTTGATCTACTCGCTCGTCTTGACGCCCGCACTGAAAGACTTACTCCAAACCACCCATCCTGGGGAAACCATTTCAACCGGCCTCATCGGGTGGTATGGCGGAGTCATCTTCTCGACGTTTCTGACGGGGTGGGCCGTGGGCGGAGTGTTCCTCGGCAGCCTCGCGGATTATTTCGGACGCCGGCGGATTCTGATGCTCAGCATCGCCCTGGTGGCAGGCTCGACCGGTCTGGCAGCACTGTCCCAATCCTGGTGGCACCTCGCCTGTGTCCGGTTCGTAACCGGCGTGGGGATCGGCGGGCTTTGGGCAGCCGGAGCGGCGCTCGTGGCGGAGGTCTGACCTGAGCACAGTCGATCCAGGGCCGCGGGATTTCTCCAATCGGCCTGGGGATTCGGTTTCTTTCTGGCGGCAGCCCTCAATCTTTTGGTCAAGGATTTCGGCTGGCGCGGCTTCTTCGCGATCGGAATATTCACCCTGGGCTCCGCCTGGCTCATCGCTCGCTACATCCATGACTCCAGTCGTTGGAACAGGATTCACGCTGCGGAGCAACGCGCCCATTCCTCGCCGCATGTCCGTATCGCGTCCCTCTTCAGCGAGCAATATCGGCGCGCGACCTGGACCGGAACCGGTCTTGCCTTTGTCGCCGTCTTCGGCCTGTGGGGTGCCACCAATTGGACTCCCAGCCTGATCCAAGCCCTGCCGGACATCGCACAGCTTGAACCGGCCGTGATCGCGCGACCTATGTCTCCTATGCCGTCATGGTGCTCAACGTCGGCGCACTGGCGGGGTACTTCAGCTTCGGTCTGCTGGCGGATCGCTTCGGCCGAAAGCCCACGTTCGCCTTGATGTGCGGGGGAAGCCTGCTCATGATTCCGGCCACCTTCTCTTTTCCACATTCCTACGGCATCGCGTTGGCGCTGCTTCCAATCCTGGGATTCTTCACCAAGGGCCTGTTCGGAGGATTCCCGCTGTATTTTCCGGAATTACATCCGACTCGCCTGCGCTCGACCGGCGCGGGGTTCTGCTGTAACGCCGGCCGCATCGTGGCGTCCGCCAGTCCATTTCTCACAGGGACACTCGTTTCGGTCTTCGGAAGCTTCGGCCTGGCAGCCTCTGCCGTCGCCGCCATCTATGTGGCCGGTCGGGTCATTCTCCCCTTCGCCGTTGAGACGAAGAATTGCCCTTTGCCGGACTAGCTGCCGCAGGCGGGCGATAATTCTACGATCGTCGCGGATCGTCGCCACAACGACTGCGCACAAAAAAGGGCAGCCACCCCAAGGATGACTGCCCCGCTTGCTGATTCAAAAGTTGTCGTTACCAGCGGTCGCGCTTGGCCCCACGATCGCCAAATCCTCCGCCGCTCCGACCTGGTCCGCCACCGGTTCGGGGTTCCTGAGGACGCGCTTCATTGACCGTCAATGTCCGGCCACCCATTTCCGTCCCGTTAAGAGCCGCGATCGCTTTCTGCGCCTCGTCCGAGGAGGTCATTTCGACGAATCCGAAACCTCTCGATTGGCCGGTAAACTTGTCCGTGATGACGCGGGCCGACTCAACTGCCCCATGCACCGCGAACAGATCACTCAACTGCTGCTCGGTCGCCGAATAGGGCAACCCGCCGACATAAATTTTGGAACCCATGTGGGTCCTCCTCTTGGGTAGTGACATTGTCTTGAACGAAGGAAAGAAAGGGAAAGGACGGGCCAAAGACGCGACATGGTGGGGCGACTTGGGTCTGGCTTTCGATTAGATTCCCGGGCAAGGCAACATCGGTAGCAGGCCTGAACCATTTCAACGCATCCCTCACCAGGCCCCAGCGGGAGACGGGGCGGATCCTACCACGCGTCAACTCGCCATACAAGCCGGGAAATGAGCGGGCGGAGCGGCCGGCATACCCTATCCGGCGGCTCACTGGTTACCCATGTTCGGTCATAAACCAGCCGGCAATCGAGAGGCGTTTGTGGTCACCTGCCGTTTGGTCCACTCGGCACACCCGATGGAACCGCGGCACCGTAAACATGACCAGCGACCCAGGCTTGGGCGCGATACAATGCGTGATGGTCAGCTCTGGCTTTCCGCCTTGCTGTTTGCCCGCCGCTGAATAGATCATCAGTTCGCCTCCCCAATCACATTCCCATTCTTCGTGGAAATAGGTGACGAGGGCGAGGCGTCGCAGCGGAGCGGGCTTCCCGCCGGCCGGATGGCCCTGGTCCGTATCATCATGAGTGAGCAGACAGTCACCGGCGCCATAGGAATAATAACTGAACCCCAAATGACGTCGTGTGATGTTGGGAAAGGACTCGATGTACTGCTGGATGCAGGGTATCTGCAATCGGCTCAGCAGCATGTGGCCTTGCGGCTGGGCGATTTCGGCCTTCGCCCAGTTGCCGGAATTCGGAAAGTCCTGCCGCACGTACGACAAATCTTGTAACCGATTCCAGTTGGCTCGCTGCATCGCCGTCCGAAACTGACTGCGCTCCTCGGCGGACCAGAAATTTTCGAGGACCAGGACCGGAGTCTGGTGAAATGAAAAGCCATCGAGATCGACTGTTGATTGTGATTGCTGGACATGCCCTGATTTGATCTTCATATCATGTTCCCTACCAGGCGGTGCGACCCCATTCAACTATTCGCCCACCCGCACCAACGATCCTCGGTCCTTACACACATTGAAGGTATGATGAAACCAGATGATGACCGCCCCGAGATACAGAAGATTCAGCCCTGTGGCCAAGCCGAGACTGGCCACGGGCGCCGCGTGACTGGTGAGGAGACCCCGCATCCCTTCAAACACATGCGCAGCTGGGTTGATCCATGCCACCCCCTTCAACCATGCCGGCAAGACCGCCATGGGATAAAACACGCAGGAGATCGGCTGAAACAAAAAGACCATGCTCCAGGCCAGGACCTCAGCCTCCTGCCCGAACCGCATGATGAGCGACGTCGTCAGCACGCCGATAATCCATCCGGTCAACACCAGATTCACGATGAACGGCATGAGCCACAGGCCGATCATGAAGACGTTGTAGCCATAGAACAGCCAGGCACAGACCGACATCACTATCGACACCGCGGTGACCTTGAACAGACTCATCACCATGGTGGCGGCCAGAAACTCGCTCGGTGTGAGCGGGCTGGCAAACAGATTCATCAGGTTGCGCGCCCAAATTTCCTCCAGAAACGAAATGGCGATGCCCTGTTGCGATCGAAACAACACGTCCCAAAGAATAAGCGCCCCGAGAAGAAACGTGACGACCGCAGGCATCTGCCCCTGAAAGGTCGCCAAATAGACCGTGATGAATCCCCAGACCACCAAATCCAGAAACGGCCAATAGACGATTTCCATCATCCGCGGCAAGCTGCGCCGATAGAGATACAGATGCCGGATCACCAGGGCTGCGATACGATGATACGTCATCTTCCCCTAGCAGGCTGTTGAACAATCATTTCGACACCCTAGAAATACCAGGCTGCTGGATATTACGGGCAGGGTCAGAAGAACCCGCAGGATGTTCAAAAAGACCGTCCCCTTCGTCCGTCGTTCGTGAAGCGTCGTTCGTCTCTCGTTGCAGAACCGGCCGCGGCATGTTCACGAGATACGCTTCACGATTCACGCTTCACGGGTGTCGAGAGTGCTGCTGGCGGACTTTTTCAACATCCTGCTATGGCTTCTCGTGACAATGCCCGCATCCCTCCTGGTGTACCCCAAGGAGTTGATGCAACATCAAGCGGCTCCCTTCGACGAATGCCGGACCGATCCGGCGTCCATCCTCTAACCGGCAGAAGCTCGCCACCACCAGAGCCAGCGGCACCCCCATGAGTCCGATTTGCAAGGCGGGACTGCTCAGCCTGGCCGCATCGGTGGCCCACAACACTCCCGTTATCGACAACGCCGCAATGGCGCTGCTGCTGACGCTACTGAGCAGGATGACCCACCCGCAGGTTTGTCGCGCCAACCCAATCGTCCCGACCACCAGCCACAACAGCCCCCAGGCCAACATGAGGCCGAACCCGCCGATGAGCAAGCCCCCGCCGAACGACAATCCAGCATCAACCATGAGTGCCTGTACTCCTTTCAGCATTGAGTTGATCTCCCGCTACTGCTCGCGGGCCAACTTCAGGAACACCTCTTCCAGGTCTGCCTGCCCAAACCGAGCGACAATGTCCTGGGCCGTGCCTTCGGCCACAATCTTGCCCCGCTGCAGGAAGATAATACGGTCCGACATCGTTTCCATCTCTCGCATGTTGTGCGACGTATAGAGAATACTGAGCCCGCTGGCCCGTCGTTCCTCCAAGAGAATCGCACGGATTTTGTGCGCAATGTCCGGATCCAGACTTGCAGTGGGTTCATCCAAAAACAGAACCTTGGGTTCCGTGAGTAATGCCTTCGCCAATGTCAGCCGCGTCATTTGTCCCGAAGATAGCTTGCGCGTGAGTTTATGACGCCACTCCTCCATCTCCAGTTTCTTGACCATGTCGTCGATTCGACTGGCGATATCGGATAATCCATACAAGCGGCCGATGACGGTGAGATTCTCCTCCACCGTCAGAGAATAGGGCATCGAAATGTAGGTAGAGGAAAAATTCACCTGCTGGAGAATCGCCCCTCGATGCGTCTGCAAGTCGAGTCCAAACATATGGATCGAGCCGGAGGTCGGCGTGACCAACCCGAGCATCATTTGAAACGTGGTGGTTTTCCCGGCGCCGTTGGGACCCAGCAGACCGAGGATCTCTCCTCGGCGGATGTCAAAGGAGATGCCGTCCACCGCCGTGAACTCACCGAAGCGTTTGGTCAGATTGCGGACTTCGACCACCGCGGAAGACATGAGGCGCTCTTTTCCGTGAATTAAAACGACAAGAACTCTGTGAGCTTCTCAGGCAGATGGCACGTTTCGCACTTCCGACTCAGGACCCTGCCGTTATACTCGGTGTTATTGTCGTGGCAGCGAAAACAATCCGCCAGGGCGCGCTTGTGCAGCACGGAGCCTTCAGGATGTTCAGGTTTCCACGGCCGACTATCGGCCGCGACGTGCCCGCGGGGAATCACGATCGGATAGCCCTTAATCGGTGGCTCGTGGACGACCGCCGCGTGACAGGTCGTGCATCCCTCGCCTTGCCCTCGCGCGCCGAACGCCTCCATATGTTTGCGATGGCTCATGATCAATCCCACATCTTTCACGGGTGCAGGTAGGTCCCGGACAGCGATTTCCGACACGCGCAGGATGTTGCGATGGCAGCCCAGGCACACGGATGAATCGACCTGCGCCTGCAGATTGTGGGGCTCCGTCGGCTTGCCGAAGAGAGAGATGGCCACGTCTCTGGTTCCCTGCCAGGCCTTATCGTGCAACCAACCGGCCACGCCGGGCCTGACATGACAGGCCACACACTCCACCTCTTTGTGAGACGATTGCAGCCAGCTCTCGTAAGCCGGCTTGATGGTGTGACAGCTGGCGCAGAACTTGGGATGGTTGGTGAGTGGAACCGCCACTCCCCCCACAGCCACTGCGCCGGCCACGATCGCTCCGATCACAATGGCGGGAAGTCTACGCATCGTCCCGCGGGGGTTTAGGGAAATGCCGGATGATCAAGGCCGCCACAGACGGCACATCATCAGGATCGAGCAGCGGCACCGACGTGTCGACCGGCTTGTTGGATACGACGGCCAGGAGGCCGTCCTGCGAAACCGGGACCTCGCCGATCTGGTCGCGCACCACCACAATCTTGGGATAGCCTTCACTTCGCCAGCCTTCGGCGAGAATCAGATCATAGGAAGAATCGAGGTAATGTTCACGCACGTCCTCGACGTTCATATGATCCGACACATCGGCGAACATCGCGAGGCTGCTTTTCGAAATGATGACGACACTGCTGGCCCCAGCTTGTTTGTGTCGCCAGCTGTCTTTCCCTTCGGTATCCAAATCAAATCCATGGCCGGCATGTTTGACGGTCGCCACCTTATACCCTGCCCGCACCAGTTCAGGAATCACCCGCTCAATCAGCGTCGTCTTGCCGCTGTTTGAGCGTCCGACAAAACACAGGATAGGGACGGCCATGAAGGAATTCCTTTCGGGGTTCAACAGCAGGAGTGACGATGGCCTGTTGACGGAAGCGGAGCCGCATGTTCCATCCACGCTGAACCACTCAGAAGTTGCACGGTCACCAGATCGCCGGGATTCACGCGCTCCACTTCGACGGGAATATCGATGAGACAGTTGGCCTTCACCATGGAGGTCAGGATCCCGGACCCTTGATCGCCGGTCGTCCGCACCTTGAAGACACCGTCTTCCCGCCACAAGACGCCGCGAAGAAAATGACGGCGATCCGTCCGCTTGGAAAATTTTTCCTGAAAGGCTGCTTCGACCAGAGGCCGGCCATAGTTCCGCCAGCCGGCCATCTTCAGCATGGCAGGCCGAACTAATTGTTCGAAGGTCACCATCGAGGAGACGGGATTTCCGGGCAGGCCGAATGCCAGCTTCCCCTGAATTTTTCCGAAGGCGAGCGGTTGCCCCGGCCGGATAGCCAGCTTCCAGAAATTCATCTCTGCCCCCAAATCCCGGAAGACTGCTTTGGTAAAATCATAGTCACCCATCGACACCCCGCCGGACAGCACGAGGATGTCGGCATTCAATCCGTGGGAGATTTTCTCCTTCAGCGCGGCGGGAGTGTCGCGCGCAATTCCCAGCAGGATCGGCACTCCGCCGGCCTCCTGCACCGCCGCGGCAATTCCATAGCTGTTCGAATTGATGATCTTCTCTTCGCTGAACCGTTCGTCGAGATCGGCGAGCTCGTCCCCGGTCGACAAAATAGCCACCCGTGGACGCTGATAGACCAGCACGAAGGATTTCGCCAAAATGGCCAGCATCCCCGCTTCGCCGGAACGAATTTGCGTCCCCTTGGGAATGATGCAGTCGCCTTTTTTGACGTCTTCACCCTGCGGCCGGATATTCGACCCGCGAGGTTCCGGTTTGAACACACGTACCGAATCGGGAGTATGCTCGGTGTCTTCAACCTTGATGACGGTATCCGCCCCATTGGGGATCGGCGCACCGGTCATGATTCGGATCGCTTGCCCCTGCCCGACAGACTTGGTCGGCATCTTCCCCGCCGGCACATCTTCGATGATCGTTAACGTGACCGGCTTCGAAATCGCATGTTCCTGCCTGATGTCCTCCGCCCGAACCGCAAAGCCGTCCATCGCTGAATTGTCCCACGGCGGATTCGCACGTTCCGCCACGATATCTTCGCCGAGCACGCGGCCCAGCGTATCCAGAATCGAAACCTTTTCTAGCCCCAGCGGAGAAGCGGCTTCCAGCACAATACGCTGCGCTTCGTGAAGGGGGGTCAAACCAGTTGTCGCGTCGGAAGCTTTCACCAATTACACTCCCATCAATGTTGCTGACGTGGCGCCACCTTGACCAGCGATCCGCTCTTCTTGCAGAACGTTTCGACTTGGTTCGCGATATCATGATAGGCTTGGGCCGTGGCCGAATCGGAATTGAAGAGGGCAAACGGCTCCCCCGCATCGCTTTGCGTCACCACGTCGGGATCCAGCGGAATTCGGCCCAGGAACGGGACGCCCATATCCGCAGCCGCTGCCTCACCTCCGCCCCTGCGGAAGACATCCACCTGCTTGTGGCAATGGGGACATTCCAGTCCGCTCATGTTCTCGACGATTCCGATGATCGGCACCTCGCTGTCTTTGCAAAAGGTGACGGACTTGCGGGAATCGAGTAAGGCCACCTCTTGGGGCGTCGTGATGATCACGGCCCCGCTGACACCGCCCAACAGATCAATAGTCGTCACGGACTCGTTCCCCGTACCAGGGGGAAGATCAATCAGCAGGAAGTTCAGATCCTGCCATTCCACCCCTCCCAGCAACTGGTTGATGAACTCATACTTGTAGGCATCCCGCCAGATGATCGGATCGTCGGAATTCTGCAACAGGAACGACATCGAGGCGATCTTCATGTTATACGCCTGAAACGGAATAATCCCGCCCGATGTACTGATCTTCAACTTCTGCCCTTCCGCGCCTACCATCTTCGGAATATTGGGGCCATGGATATCCATGTCGCAAATCCCGACATGCCACCCTTTGAGCGCGAGGCTGACGGCCAGATTGGTGGTGCAGGTGCTCTTACCCACTCCACCCTTGTTGCTCATCACCAGTACTTTATATTCGATCCGTTCCATACGTTTGGCGACGAGCCACCGGCTGTGGCCTTCCTTGTCTTTCTGACAGGTTTCATTTTCGTCGCAAATGGCGCAGGCCCACATATAGGTGCAAGCATCACCGCCGCTGCTGGAACCGGGCTGTGAAATGACATTTAACTCGCGTGGCATCCTAGACTCCTCGTAAATCGTAAATCGTCATGCGTGAAACGATGAGACACCCTCGTCGTCTCGCTGACTCCTGTGTTATTGCGCTACCCTCGACGACCCCCAGTCGGCACACCGACATACTCACCGTCACCTCCGCTCGACGGGACGGACGGACCCGTTTGACCGACACTTGGTCCCGCCGCGGCCACAACCGGCACGAGCGCCTCCTCGGGAACCGTGGCTTTCTTCTTGTTGAAGATCCCTGCGCTCACGATCCCGACTTCATAAAAAATATACATGGGCAGCGCCATCAGACACTGATTGAAGGGGTCCGGCGTCGGCGTCAGAATGGCGGCGAAGATAAACGCCGCGAGGAAGGCCCACTTTCGATAACGCTTCAGCAGTGGGGCATCCACCCATCCAAGCTTCGCCAGCAGGGTAATCACCAACGGCACTTCAAAAATGAGGCCGAACACCAACAGGAACCACAGCGCGAATCCGACATACTGCGCGATCGACAGTTGCGGAATAAATCCCGCGTTCACGCCGTACGAGATCAAGAAGTTCAACGCAAAGGGCAGGACGAAGAAAAATGAGAACAATAGCCCGAGATAAAAAGCCAGGGTACTGAGGATCACAAACGGACCGACGAACCTCCGTTCCTGCGCATGCAGTCCCGGCACCACAAAGTGCCAGAATTCCACCAGGATGTAGGGAGTTCCCAGAACCAGGGCGAAGAGGCCCGATACTTTTACGTTTTGCCATAGGGCTTCGGCGGGCGCGAGAAACACGAAGGGAACGGTCGGGAGGTCTGTCGGCATCCAGGAAAGGGACCCGGGCACAAACATATTCTGTAACGGTACCCGGATCCACTTCACCAGCTGGTCAGCATAAAAGAACGTGCCGACAAATATCACAGCCGTCACGATGACAGCACGAGTCAGCCGGACTTGGAGCTCCACCAGGTGCTCCATGACCGGCATTTTTTTATCTTCAAGCGGCTTAAAGATCGTGTCTTGCAGCCACTCTTGAAACTTGAACCCGTCAGCCATGAGCATTCACGAAACTGGTGAGTTGGTGATCTGGCGATATGGTCATTGTTTCAGCTTAACAAATCACGCTCTCACCGATACCTTACTTCGGGTTGACGGCGACAAACAAATTGTTCCCTTGCCGGCTGAGCAAGAGCACCACCATTTCGTCTTTTTTCACCTTGGCGGACGCCTTCTGATAGTCCTCCAGGCTCTTGATCACCTCGTGGTTGACCTCCTGGATCACGTCGCCGCGCTGCAGCCCCGCAGACTCTGCGGCGCTGCCCGCCTCCACGGAACTGACAACCACGCCACTGGTCTTGGTCGGGATATTCAGCTGACTCTGCATCGCCGCATCGAGCATCTGCACGCGCAAGGAAGCCAGGACATTGTCAGGCGGCTTCACCGTCTCAGTTGGGGCGCTGGCGGGACCGGGCTCGCGCTTAGCGAGCACTTCGTCCGACGGCCGTTCAGCCACCTTGACCTTCAAGATCTGCTCTTTCCCCTCGCGCACAATCTTGATGTCGGCGTCCTTCCCGACCGTTGTGCGAGCCACCAGATTCCGCAACTGGCTGACGCTCTGGACTTCTTTGCCGTTGAAGGCGACAACCACATCCCCGCGCCGCATCCCCGCTGTATGAGAGGGACCATTCTCATTCACGTCGCTAATCAGCACTCCTTTACGCTGCTCGGGCAGCTTGAAGGATTTGGCCAGGGCCGGGGTAATTTCCTGAATCGCCACGCCCATCCAGCCCCGCACCACTTTGCCGGTCTTGGTCAAGCTCTCGACGATGTCCGTCGCGATGCTGCTCGGGATGGCGAAGCCGATCCCTTCGGACCCGCCGGTTCGGGAGAAGATGGCCGTGTTGATGCCGATCAGTTTGCCCTGCATATTGACCAAGGCGCCGCCTGAATTGCCGGGATTGATGGCGGCATCGGTTTGGATAAAGTCTTCATAATCGGCAATGCCCACATTCCCTCGTCCCAAGGCGCTGATGATGCCCAGGGTAACGGTTGAACTGAGCCCGAATGGGCTGCCCACCGCCAAGACCACGTCGCCGACCTGTAACTCGTCGTAATCCGCCCACTTCATGGAAGGGAGATCTTTCGTTTCAATCTTGATAATCGCCAAATCCGTCTTGGGATCCGTTCCGACGATCTTCGCCGGGAATTCACGGCGGTCCGACAGAGTCACCGTGATTTGAGTGGCACCTTCGACCACATGGTTATTGGTCACGATGTATCCGTTCGGATCGAGGATCACACCCGATCCGGCACTCTGGTCTGGACGATGCGGGCCTCCGCCAGGAGGGCCCGGCGGTGCGCCGGGAGGTCCCGGAGGTTCCATGCCGGGTGGCTCCTCACCTGGCGGTGGTCCACCAAATGGGCCCGGAGGAATCTGGCGGCGGCCTTCGCGGCGGCTCTCTCCTCCACCGGTCACCGCAATGTTGACGACCGCAGGAGTGACCGCCTTGACGATCTCCGAAAACCCCTGAGCAAACGCCGGGGGCACACCTGCCGCCTCAGCCTGATAGTCGGTCTGGAATCCACCGACTAAGAACATGGCAGCAACCATTGTGATTACTGCGAGTACGGACAGCACCTTACTCCGCTGATGTCGATACACCATGTGTACTCCTTCGGAAGCCTGAAAATGAGGGAACTGACTCCTCGTAGACGACGAACATAACATTCTACACTATTCGTACAATCGCCTTCAAAGAGGAAAAAACAGGACATGCCACAATCACAAAGCCCCCCTCTTCTGTGCCGTGCAACGGACGAACAACATTTAGGGCGTGGTCATTGCGGCCAATTCGAGATCCCGCTGGTCGACCCAAGCGCGCTGCAGATTCCCGGCCAGTCGCTTGGCTGCCTGCTCCATCGACACGACACGGAGGGTGAGAGGCGCTCCTTCATAGGTTGGTGGCCAGATGCGCCGTTCCGGGTCTTGCGGCCGCAGATAAATCACCGGATACCATTGATTGATCCCAGGAGCCGTAGGACTGTCTAATGTCGCCATGGCTCGTCCCTCAGCATGGAGGAGAAGATTGCCCGTCCGTCCGTCGACCAGCGCCGCCTCGACCAGCGACCAGTTATCGCGACGGAACCCCGGCTGCCGGTGGGTCGTCCACCCCAGAAACAACGACACTGGATATTCCTGCTCCGTACTCGACAGGACGACGACCACAAGATATTCCACCCCCTGCTGCCTGGCGACCTCGGTCCAGTCCGGAGTCGTCCCTGCCGGAACTTCGCCCAGATTCACCACACGCTCGATGCGAAGGGGAAACCCTTGGTTGATTCGCTCGCGAAGCGTCTCAGCCAGTCGATCTTGCGCCTGCTCAGGAAGTCCCGGCGCAGCCTCGGGAGCCGACCTGTCACCTAGGACAACCAATGCGGCTCGAACCGGACGCGGGACTGGAAGCCCTTGGCCTATCGAATCACCCGACTGTGCAGATGGTACATACTGACTCAATCGGCTGGGAGGAGACGTCGCCGCACATCCCATCAACAGCAGACCGACGAGAAGCACTGACCATTTTCGGTTCCGCCCCATGACAACCCTCCTTCTGAAAAGCACAGCCCGGACTCCGAAGGTGTCTCCTAATACGATCGCCCCCACGTGCCGATTCTGTCAAGGCCCGACACCTCCTGCTTGCAATTCGATCGCCGCTCAGATACCGTTGTGTACCATTCGTCAGCAGCAAGACGGATCGGTCACAGCACACGCCGACCGGAGGCTGTCCCAACGTGACACCGTGCTCGACTCAGACGCCCTCTCTTTCGATCATCGTTCCAGCGTACAATGAGGCTCGCCGCCTCCCCCCCTCCTTGCAGCGTATGGTGACCTACCTGGAAGAGCGTCACTCGACGTATGAAATCCTCGTCGTGGACGATGGCAGTCAAGACCACACGGCACAGGCCGTCGAACTGCTGGCGCAGCAGTCGCCCCATGTGCGGCTCATTCAATTGACCTGCAACATGGGCAAAGGAGCGGCGGTCCGCCGCGGCATGCAAGCCGCGCGAGGGTCCCTGCAATTGTTTGCGGACGCAGATGGGGCGACGCCGATTGAAGAACTCGGTCGTTTGGAGTCTGCACTCTCGACCGGGGCGGATCTCGCCATCGGATCACGGGCGCTGGCCGCTCAAGATCCCAACTATACTGTCCAGGCGCGGTGGCACCGGAGTGTTCTGGGAACCATCTTCAACGCCATCGTGCAGCGCCTGGGGGTTCGACACATTGCGGACACCCAATGCGGGTTCAAGTTGTTCCGTCGGTCTGTGGCGCAGGACTTGTTTTCGGTCACGTGCGTCGACGGCTACGCGTTCGATCTTGAGCTCCTCTACATCGCCCGGCAACGCGGCTATCGCATCGCTGAAGTCCCGGTCAATTGGACCGATCAGCCGGGGTCGAAAGTCCGTCCCTGGCGCGACGGATTCGTCATGCTTCGCGAACTGATGGCCATCCGCAAGCGCGAAGCCCAGGGGCGATACATGCCCCGCTCCCGACCGGCACCCAGCACAGTTGAGCCGGCCTTAACCTCCATCGAACCTTCTCATTTTTAGCAGACAGGCGCCTTTCCGCTCACGACTGCCGGCGCAGGATCACCACCTTGGCATCGACATAGATGGTCTTCCAAGCGGGATGTGTTTCCAGGGCCAGGGCCAGCGCGGTCCCGCGTTGAATCAAGCCCCAATCGACCCCGTATTGATCCAACACTACCAAGGCCGGCGAGTCCTCGCGATTCAGGTCCACGTAATCCTGAAAGATGCGCCGATCCCCGATCCGCCAGGCCGGCATGCGGCCGTCGATGAAAATTTTCTCTCCGGGGAGCTGCCAGAGGAGAAACCCACCGTAGCCATAGTCATTGTAGAGCCTGGTTCCCACTTCTTCGCGATGGTTGTGGATCCACCGCACGGCCTCGATCGGATAGTCGGTCTGTTCGAAATAGACACCAGGCGCGCTTCCTGATCGCCACACATGCACCACATGCTCGATCCCCAACGCATAGAGGACGCTTGCCGCCACAACGGTCGGCGCGAGAAGGCTCGTACCGGCATAGGTCCTCAGAGCCGGAGCCCATCGGAGGCACGACGCCATCGCCAAGGCGAGCAATTCCGCAACCAACGGCAGACTGACGATGAGAAAGAGCGCGACGTTGCGCCAGTGCAGGAGCGACAACAGCAGCACGATCGCGAGCATGGCCCAACGAACCGGTTCCACCCGTCGATACCATCCAGCCACGAGACCGGCGAGACCGGCGAGATAGAGACCATAGGCCTTGCCGGCCCAGCCCTGAAAGGACACCGGCTGCCATTCCCGCAAGGTCTCGATCATGAACCGATCCGTCAGGGACTCATAGATCTCGACATAGAGTCGCCATCCATAGGGATTGAGACAGGTCACCGCCGCGGCGATCCCAAGCACGAAAATACAACGACAAAGGTCTTCCCAATTCAGGACCGGCTCATCCAACGACACGGCAAGGGTGGGCCATCGATCTATGCAGATCCTCACCAGAAGAGCCCCGAGTACCATCACACCCAACAGAAAGAGTCCCGCCGTGAACCCTCCATGCAGATTAGCCCATAGCAGGAAGAGGGGAGCAAGCACCCAGATCCATTGACGACGGCCTTGCTGAATATGGCTCCACACCCACAACAGGACCGCCACGCCGAGAAGACTCACCAGTTGAGTACGAGCTCCGAGAAAGGGTAACGCCACCCACAGGCTCGCCACCATGGCCGCCAATCGGTAGGTCCGTGGCACCGGGGCCTGTCCTGCCGCAATCCACCAGGCCAGAGACGTCACGGCCCCAAAGAAGATAATCAGCCCCAACCCGCCGAAAGGTCCCAGTCCGCGATCGAGTAGCGCCAGCAGACCATCGGTCAACCAGGCGTGCTCGACCCATCGCCAGTCCGGCATCGTATGGGAATAGGGGTCGGTGTCCGGCAGGATCCATCCGTGGGCGATCAAGTCCAGCCCCGCACGAAGGTGCCAGCCCAAATCCGGTTCCACGAGCGGTTGGAGGGTCAGGTTTAGTACGAAGCCGAGCAGGAGGATATCGAGAAGGACACCTATGATCTGCTGAGAGCGGCGGACTGAGAACCAGACAGACTCAGTATTCATGGGTCGGGACAGTCCGTTGAGATGATCGTCCCACCAGCAGATTGCCAAGAACCAACCACTCGACTTGGGTCCGCAGAAAACATCGCACCGCGTCGTCGGGGCTGCAGACAATCGGTTCCTGTACATTGAAGGAGGTGTTGAGAAGAACCGGGACGCCGGTGAGGCGTCCGAAGGTCGCCAGGAGATCATAGAATCGAGGATTGGCCTCACGCGTCACGGTCTGCACGCGTGCGGTCCCGTCGACATGCGTCACGGCCGGGATGCTCCCTTTGGCGGAAGCTTTCACCTGCACCGTAAACTGCATAAAGGGCGACGCCGCCGGTAGGTCGAAGAACTCCTGGGCTCGCTCGTCGAGTACCGAAGGCGCGAAGGGTCGAAAGGGCTCTCGACATTTCACTTTGCTATTGATCAATTCCCGCATGTCTTCCCGTCGAGGATCCGCCAGAAGACTGCGGTTCCCTAAGGCGCGCGGCCCCCATTCCATCCGTCCTTGATACCAAAACACCAAACGTCCGCGCGCCAGTTCCGTGGCGACCCGCTCGTTCAGCTGCGCATCCGTCAGGGGCTCGGCCACCAAGCCCATCCGCGCCAGCGCCACTCGACAAGCATCCTCGTCGAACTGAGGCCCCAAATAGGCGGAAGGCAGCTGCCGTCTCACGGTGAACCCTCCACGCCTGGCCGTCCACCACAAGGCCGCACCGAGCGCCGCGCCCGAATCACCCGCAGCCGGCGGCACATACACCTGTTTGAAACCGAGCTCGGCACGCAGGCGGCCGTTCGCCACGCAATTGTAGGCTACACCGCCCGCCAGACAGAGCGACTCCGCCTGCGTCAGGGATCGCAGATGACGACCGAGATGCAACAACACCTCCTCCAGGAGCAATTGAGCGCTGGCCGCCAGATCACGATGTCGCTGCGTGAGCTCATCCGTCGAATGCCTTGGAGGACCGAACAGGCGAACGAATTCCTGCACAAACAGTCCGGCTCTGGCGAGATGAAAATCCAGGAGGCGGGTATTCAACTCGAACCGCCCGTGGGGGAGCAGCCGCACAATCTCTCGGCGCAAGGCTACGGCAAAGGTCGGTTCGCCGGAAGCCGCCAACCCCATCACGATATATTCATCCTGGTCCGGGCGAAACCCCAGATACGCCGTCATCGCCGCATAGAACTGTCCGAGCGAATGCGGGAGCGGAGTACGATCGAGCACGCTGATCTGCGCGCCTTCGCCCATCGCCATCAGCGTGGTATCCGCTTCCGAGGCGCCGTCGACGACAAGGATGGCCGACCGCTCGAAGGGCGAAACCAGGAACGAGCTGGCGGCATGGCACAAATGGTGATCGAGAAAAACCGGGCGATGGCCGACCGAATCAACCCGTTGCGTCAATTCCCGCCGAAGCCAGAACAATTCCTTCCACTCGCGGCTGACTCGCTCCAACGACCGCGTCCCCTTCACTCGAAATAATTGCGGGGACCGCACCATCGCCGTCAAGGCGAGCCAGGCGCGCCTCCCGACCAGCCAATACTTCCACGGCACGGCAATGGCCTCGACATCCAGAAGGGTCACACCGGCCTCGCGCAAGCAATAACGAATCGCGTGGACCGGCAGCGCGGTCACATGCTTCTGCCGAACGAATCGCTCTTCTTCAGCCGCCGCAACGATTCGGCCGTCAGAGACGATCGCTGCCGCCGCATCCCGCATATTGGAGATCCCCAGCACCAACACGATGGCTCAGCACTCCCTCTTGTTCATCATCCGCACAAGCATGCGGCGGGTAGAATAAACGAGCCCCGTGAGGGTCGCAAGCCGCGCAAGGCGCTCGGTTGCAATGCCCCCTCCTTTCCTGTACCGTTCCCCCTTCGCCACATGCCGAAGAGGAGGCCTCTGCTTGAAGACGAATCGCATACTCATCATTGGAGTTCTTCTCATACAGGTGCTGGCCTCCACCGCCTGCGAAAGCATCAAGTCGCGCTTTTCCCGCCAGGCACTGCCGGACCTCGGCCCCCCCGTTCCTCTCACTGTTCAAATGGACCTTGACCCGTCGTTGTCCCAGGCCCAGACCCAGTACATCGACGGTTGCAACCGGATCCAACCGCTCTCGATCGGCCAGACAGTTGAAGACATGCTGATCCAAGCCGCCCACCAAACCTTTCGTTCCGTGCTGATTCAGGGGGGCCATGCGACTGAAGCAAAGCCGGACGTCACCGTACGGGTGCGCATGTTGGATCCTCGTCTGAAAATTCAAGCCGACGCTCTCTATGATCGCGCCCCAGCCGAACTCAGTTTAGACGCCTTCGCCGAATTCTTCGATACATCGGGCAAGTTGCTGGCCGAGCGCCCGTTGCAAGCCACGCGAAAAGAACGGTTACAACTCGAGCTGACCCAGCAACGATGTGACTACGTCATTGATCCCTTTGTGCAGGACACCTCGGCCATGCTGGCGACACAGTTCATGCAAGAGGCGCGAGTGCTCCTCGACCCCACCCATAATGCGAATGCGTCGGCTTCGCCATCGTCCGTCGCCACTGCCGGAGCTGCCTCGCAATCGGCAGGTCTTACCCCTGCGGCTCCGGCCGCACCGGTTTACGCCCTATCCTTCAAGGCCACGCTTTTGGATGAAAACAGCAACCTGATTCTCGAAGGCGGCGAACGGATCCGCGTGCGGGTTGACGTCGTCAACACGAGCCCCCAGGCGGTGCCAGACATTGCCGTTCAGCTGGCCGGCCCGCCGACTCTGATCACCCAATTTCCGGCCACGAAATTGTCCGCCGGCACCATTGAGGCAGGCGGCTCCAAATCCCTCGAGTTCATTGCCACCCTGCCGCAATCGCTGCACCCGCAACAGGCGGAATTTCAAGTGTCCTTAGCGAGCGGAACCGGTCAAGGCGTCCCTCCTCCGCAAACGCTGCTCGCCTCCGTACTACCAACCGGATTGAGAACCGACGACGTCGATCAGATTCCCGCTGTGACCGCTGGGTTTCAACGATCAGGCGACTACCTGCTCTCAATCGGGCTCAGCAGCTATCGGGAACAGCAGATTGCCGCACGGAAATACGCGGCCCTCGACGCCGAAATGGTCGCCACCTATTTCCAGTCGCTGGGTGGATTGCCCCGGAGCAACGTCCGATTATTGCAGGACTGGAGCGCCTTACGCCCGGACATTGAGGAAGCGTTGCTCGATTGGCTGCCATCTAAAATCACGAAGGACTCGGTCGTCATGGTCTACTTCGCCGGACAGGCCATCGTCTCACCGGCCGGGGAAACCTTTCTGATCCCGTATGACGGTTCCTTGGAAGCGACCTCACGCCTCTATCCGCTCAAAGACTTGGAGACAGCCTTGGCAAGGCTCAAAGCCAAACAAGTCCTATTCGTGTTCGATGGCACCGTTCTGAAAAACGGAGCAGAGGGACGAATGAAGGTACCGTCACCCAAATGGGCAGGGGCAAATGGATCAGTCCTTCACGTCATCGCCACCACGGGCTTCGGGAAGAGCTTGGAATCAGACACGTTGCGGCACGGGCTGTTCACCTATTATCTCCTGCGCGGGCTTCGCGGTGAAGCAGACCTCAACCGTAACGGTGAGGTGACGATCGGCGAGGTGACAGCCTATGTCAATCGCAAGGTACCGATGGTGGCTCGGAGCGATTTCAAGCAAGAGCAACAACCGCAAGTACTGCCGGTGCAGCGCACCTCGGATAGGAATCTGGACATGATTCTCACCAAACCACCTGCCATCCCCGCAGCCGAACATCCCTGACAGGATGCTGCGCTCCCGCCACCTGGCGGGAGCCAGGCAGGCCAGGCGAAGAAGGCCACTGAGCCGGTAACCATCTGCCTTATCTTTTCGCGGCTGCCCATCACATCGGTCCTGCTATCAACAACTGGTGCAAAAAAGAAAAGGGGCGGCGAGGATACCCTCGCCGCCCCTTACCGTTCAGCCTGCTCGCTGAGAAAAACTACTATTCTTCTCCGCCCTTGCAGAAGCTCCGCTCATAATTGATGATGGTCCAGGCTTCTTCTTCCGTGATCGCCGCAGGGACCAACGACACCATGCCGGTGCCCGCGCTGCCGTTCTTAATCACCCAGAAGAGCTCGCCATCTTTCCGCTTCTTGTGGAATTTGCAGTTGGTGAAGTTTCGTGGGCTCGGATTCAGGATCGCTCCAGCAGGGCCGTCGCCCTTGCCTTCTTTACCATGGCAATTGAAGCAGGTGCCCTTGCCCTCGTACAGTGCCTTGCCCTTGGCAATGGTTTCCGGGCTTGAAGCAACTGGGTTCTTCATCGCCTTCGCGTCCGCCATCTGATCCGGCGCAACACGGGGCTTCAACGGATCCTTTTCCTCTGCACCCACCACCGTCACAGACAACAAGGTGACGGCCGCACACACGCCAAAAAACTTAGAAAGATACCCCATCACAACTCCTCCTTTGTGTTGAACCCACCGCGTGAACCATGACTCTCTTATACGAGACAGCAGGGCAAAAAACCGAATACAAGGCCGACAAAACAGGCGAACTATAGCAACGCATTTTCTGTCTTGTCAAGGGAACGGCCGGCCTTTGCCTCCCTCTCTCTACCCATCCCGACTCAGCAACAACTCAAAGGGCGTGCCAGAAAATGGGGAGTGAGAACCGTGGGATTTCGGACGGTTTCGAGGCTGGTGGTACCCGGCAACTACGTATTCGATTCTGACCGTGACACCTTTGCGCCCCAGAACCCCACGCTCGCCTCATCCGAGCAGGCGCACTGTCGAGGGAGGTGAAAAGGGACTACCCTAGCAGGAATACGAAACGGCAGCACGAAGAAAGACACACTTCCAGTCAAACGAGTCAGCGCTTGAGAACGACGTCCCGCACAACCTTCCCACTCGGGCCAAAAGGCTTTTGCGGCTTGCCATTCAATTCGGCGCGGACTCCCCCGGCATTGCCGAGCGTGATGGTAAACTGGTCCTGCGCTTTCCACTGGGCTTTCTCACCCGGACGCAGCAACGCTTCCTGGGGGCTGCCTGAATCGACCTGAACGACCACCCAACTCAACTCAGTCGCATCAAGATCGAGCACGAGCGGGCCATCAGACCCGGCAGGCCCATCCACCGACAGGCCTGCAAGGGGACCATCGGACCCCATCGATGGGGCGGATTGAGCGGGGACGGCTTCCGGTTGTACCGGCGCCTTGGCCACTGCGGCAGGAGCGGGAGACAACGGGGCCGGCACTTTTTCCTGTGCCGGCATCGGAGGAACAGCTGCCGGCTCAACTTGCTTGGTCACTGGCGCAATGGGAGGCGGAAGCTCCAGTCCCTGGCGCGATGGCGACTCGCGCGCGTCCTTGCCAAACGGCGCGCTTTTCTTGCTGGGAGGCGGCACATCCGATCCAGATCGCCGCACGATTGTCGATGACTGTTCGCGGCTCAGCAAGAAAATCAGCGTCGCTATGGCCACGGCAATGGCGATACCCACTGCTTTGCGGTTGGCCTTTCGGCGCCGCTCCTCTTCCACCTGCCGCTGTCTCAGTCGCTCCCGCTCTCCCTGCTTTTCATAAAACGCCCCGGCGGACTGAACGAATCGATGAATCGCATCTTCCTCATCCAACCCCAGGGAGCGTGCGTAGGACCGTACAAACCCACGAGCAAACACTTGATCGGGCAATTTGGCGAAATTTCCCTCTTCGAGCGCTTTGACGAAGTCCGTGCGGATGCGGGTCTTCGAGGCCACCTCATCGACGGTCAGCCCTTTCGTCTCGCGCACCTGTCGAAAAAATTCACCCACTGATTCCATGGTATCCGCCTATGGTTTGAGCTTGCCGAGCAATTCCTGCGCTGCGGCTGCCTGTTCTCCGCTCTTATCCAACGTCGAGACCTTCGAGAGGGCCTCACGCGCCCGCACCTCGAACCCGAGCTTGTGATACACGCGCGCCAATTCCAACTGCAGCATCGCGGGAGGAACATTCGGCGGCGTGACGGTCGTCGCGTCTTCCAAGACCTCCATCGCCCCCTGCAGATCGCCTTCATGCATTAAGGCTTTCCCCAAGTGAAACCGGGCCAGATCCGGCGTCGGATACAATGGATTGCTGAGAGCCTGGCGGTAGGCCGCAATCGCCTCTTTCCAACGATCCTGATTTGCCAGCACTTGTCCGAGATAGGTGTGCGCCTCGGCATAGTCGCCGTCGATGCGAATCGCTTCCCGGAAAGCTTCTTCGGCCAATTTGAATCGTCCCTGCGAGGAATAGATATGCCCCAAGCCGTAGTGCGCTTCCTTGTTGTCAGGGTTCAGTTTCACGGCCTTTTGAAAGGACACATAGGCCTGCTGTTGATCGGAATTCAGTCGAGCGACCCCTTCCTGGTAGAACCCTTTCGACTTGCGAAGGTTCTCTTCGTTGGCGCAACCGGATAACACAGAGAGGCCCACCAACAGCACCATCCAGCCGGCACCCGCACCACCGCGCACGCTTCGCACCGACCGATTCTGAGTTCGACGACTCTCCATCATGACCCGATGTCCTCAAAGTGAGTGAGCCGCTTGAACTCTTTGAATCGCGCCTCAATCTCTTTGTAATCTAGGATCCTCAATCGGTCAAGGCTAAAGGCTTCTACGGTAAACGAGGCCATGACGCTCCCGAAGATGATGGCTTGCCGCATCGCGTCCGTCGAACGGTTTCCCGTCGCCGCCAAATACCCCAGAAATCCTCCGGCAAAGGTGTCGCCCGCACCGGTTGGATCCCTCACGTCATCCAGCGGGAACGCCGGCACCCCGAACACGTGCTTCTCGTTGAACATCAGCACGCCATATTCACCGCGCTTGACGATCAAGTGCTTGGGTCCTCGCGAGAGAATTTTCTTCGCGACCTTGACGAGATTCGTGTCCTCACCCAACGCCCGCGCTTCGCCGTCGTTGATGATGAGAATGTCGATGTGTTGCAGCACATTCCAGAGCGCATCCCGCTTGCCGTTGATCCAAAAGTTCATCGTGTCGCAGGCGACCAATGCCGGCCGCTTCACCTGCTGCAACACATCGAGCTGCAATTCCGGATCGATATTCCCCAGAAAGAGCACGTCCGGCGAACCATACTGGGCAGGGATCTTCGGACGAAACGTCTCGAACACGTTCAGGCGGGTGTCGAGCGTCTGCGCTTCGTTCAATTGATGCGAGTAGGCCCCTTTCCAACGAAAAGTCGCGCCTGGCCGCCGCTCCAACCCAGTCAAGTCGATCTTTCGGCTCTTGAGAAACGCGACATGTTGATCGGGGAAATCTTCTCCAACGACCGCGATGAGATCGACGCTCGTGAAATAGCTGGCCGCTGTAGAGAAGTAGGTCGCCGACCCCCCGAGGACCTCGGACACCTCACCGAACGGCGTTTTGACCGTGTCCAACGCAACCGACCCGACCACCAATAACTTACCCATGCCTCACCTGGTTCCTTTCCGCGTCCGCACATAGGGAGCAATTAAAAGATTCAATCGTCGCTTCGTCGAAGCCGGAATGTGATCCGAGGCCGTCACGATAGCGTTCCGGAGTGCCTGCTGGCACTCACAGGCCCGATCGGGTGCCAGCGTCGGCACGACAGCCTTCAGCAATTGTTTGGCGAGTGCGACGTTCTTGTGAAGCGTGGCTAAAATGGCTTCGACTGTCACGGCCTCTTCCGTCTCATGCCAGCAGTCGTAATCCGTCACCAGCGCCACCGTGGCATAACACAGTTCCGCCTCACGGGCGAGTTTTGCTTCCGGCATGTTGGTCATGCCGATCACATCCACCCCCCACTGACGATGCAGCCGAGACTCGGCCTTGGTCGAAAACTGAGGCCCCTCCATACAGACATAGGTCCCGCCCCTCTGCAGATTCGCCCCCACGGACCGCCCCGCCTGTTCCAGCGCGTCGGCCAACAGTCGGCAGACTGGCTCACCGAACCCCACATGCGCCACGATGCCCTCATCAAAAAACGTCGATATCCGGCGCTTGGTGAGATCGATGAACTGATCCGGCAGCAGCACATCCCCGGGATGAATCGACTCCTTCATGCTGCCGACAGCGCTGACGGAAATCACTTGCGTGACACCCATCGATTTGAGTGCATAGATGTTCGCGCGGTAATTGATGCTACTGGGATTGGTCCGATGCCCCCGGCCGTGCCGAGAGAGAAATGCGACCCGGACACCACCCAACGTGCCGATGACAAGCGCGTCCGAGGGTGCTCCGAACGGTGTGCGGATGCGCACCTCGCGGACCTTTTCCAACCCGTCGATGTTGTACAACCCACTGCCGCCGATGATGCCGATTGCGGGCTGAGCAGTTTTTTTCGATCCTGTCATGCAGTCGATTCCGTTTCCATTGTGAGCGGCGTTGGCGACCCGGTCGCCGGCCGTCGGTTATCTAAATCCCTCAGAAACGTCTGAATCGTCTCGAAGAGGCGCGCGGCCACCACGTCCGGATTGTCCTGCGCATCGAGTGACCACCAGCACAGGCCTGGCTCCTTCCGAAACCACGTCAGCTGGCGCTTCGCGTAGTGTCTGGTATCACGCTTCAAGAGGCGACGCGCTTCGGCCTGGTCGTATTCGCCCGCCAGATATCCGGCGACCTGCCAATACCCCAACCCCTTCATGGCACCTAACTCCCGCCCATAGCCTTTGGCCAAAAGTTGTGTAGTTTCTTCCACTACGCCCCGCTGAAACATCCCGTCCACTCGCTCGTCGATTCTGCGGTACAGGCATTCGCGATCCCGAATCAACCCGATCATCAACAGTGAGAAGGGTTGCTCGGAAAAACGATGCTGCCGCTGCATCTCCGACAAGCGACGCCCCGATAAATGGTGCACTTCCAGCGCCCGCACGATCTTGACCTCGTCATGCGGATGGAGCCGCTCGGCTAGTTCGGGGTCAATACGCCTCAGTTCACCGTGAAGAAAATGCCGTCCTTGCGTCCGGGCTTCCTGCAATAACAACGCGCGATAGGCCTGATCTGCAGGCGGGGCGTCGCAGAGTCCATGGATCAGCGTCCGGACGTACATCCCCGTGCCACCGACTATCAGAGGCAGCCGTCGTTCGCCATAGAGCCGTTCAATTTCCCGTAGGGCCAGTTGACGATAGTCCCCGGCATTGAAGGACTCATCGGGATCGACCAGATCGATGAGCCGGTGAGGCACCCTTCTCCGCTGCTCCAGCGTGGGTTTGTCGGTCGCAACGTCCATCCCGCGATAGACTTGGCGCGAATCGGCCGTCAACACCTCCGTATCCAGCGCGCAGGCCAGCCGAAGTCCGATCTCGCTTTTTCCCACCGCCGTCGGGCCGACCAACACCACCAGCGGCCGCGAAGCCAAGACCGATTCTGACAGCCGGACCATGCGGTTCCACTCCCTTTCCCTACGCGCGGTCGAACATGCGGGCCAGCTCATCGGACGACAGACGGAACGCCACGCGGCGGCCGTGCGGACAGGTCATGATGAGGCCCTCCGCCACCCAATCCTGCACCAATTGCTTGATCTCGGGAAGCGCCATGGCTCGGCCCGCCCGCACGGCTCCGTGGCAGGCCAGCGACGCCAGAATGGGCTTCACCTTCGTTTCAAGTGAGGAGATCGAATCCCACTGCTCCAGATCATCGATCAGATCTTGCACGAGCGCGGCCAGATCGGTAGCCCCCAACATGACCGGCAGACTGCGGATGAGAAACGACGAAGGCCCGAATGGCTCGATCAGCAATCCGAGTCGTTCCAACTCCGCCAGATGGCGCTGGAGAATGAGGGCCTGTTGAACCGGCAACTCCAATGGCTCCGGCAACAACAGCGGTTGTGATGGCAGGCTGCGGCCTTGCCAGGCTCGCCACAAACGTTCAAACAGCACCCGCTCATGCGCCGTATGTTGATCGATCACCTGAAGCTCGGTTCCTACCTGCGCGATCAGAAACGTGCGGCTCATTTGACCCAGAGGAAAAATGTCCAGCGGTACAGGAGAGTCGTAAGGCCTCACTGCCTCCCTGACAAAGGAGATTTGATTATCGGCCGATGCGGTCGACGCAACACGATCGTTAGGCCTGACGATTGGTCGGTCCTGTTCGCCCCCCCCTTCAATGGCGCCGCCCTCACGGTGAGAAGGGACGACCGATAAGACGTGGCCGCTCATCTGCGCATGGGCGGAACCGGCCATCGAGGCTTCAACCTGGGCGCGACCGAGCGCATGACGCACCGCCGAGCGAACGAGCTGATGCACCTGTTCCGTATCGGCAAACCGTACCTCTCGTTTGGTTGGGTGCACGTTGACGTCGACCCGGTGAGGTTCGACATCGAGAAAGAGCACAAAGAGCGGAACATGACCCTTGGCGAGGAACGAACTGTACCCATCGATGACCGCATGTTGCACGGTGCTATTCTTGATCGGCCGGCGATTGACGAATAATTCCTGTGGAGTCCGTCCGGCACGTGCTCGCAGCGGGTCGATGATGAACCCCTTGACGGACAGACCGTTTCGTTCGGCCTCGACGGCCAACGCCCGGTCGCCGAATACCGCGCGATAGACCTGCAGCACTCGATCGCGATGCGAGGACACGCCGGGAAAATTGAACACGTCGTACCCATTGTGGATCAGGCGAACGTGCACCTGCGGCCAGGCTAAGCCGGCCTGCTGCACCGCGTGGCTGATATGGGAAAACTCGGTCGTCGTCGACTTGAGAAACTTCTTGCGGGCCGGCGTGTTATAGAAGAGCTCCGAGACCTCGATCGACGTGCCAGGAATCGCCGCCGCATCATCCATCCGGCTTATCGCCCCCCCCGTGAGCCAGAGCTGCGTCCCCACTTGTTCCTGCCCAGCCACAGTCGTCAGTCGGACTTTGGACACGGCCGCAATACTCGGTAACGCCTCCCCGCGAAACCCCATCGTCCGAATGGCACTGAGCTGTTGGTCGGATTGCAATTTACTGGTGGCATGCCGTTCGAAGGCCAAACAGGCGTCGGCGCGCGACATGCCTTCGCCGTCGTCGGTGATGCGAATCGACCCGAGGCCGCCGTCTTTGATCTCGACGGTGATCGCGGTACTGCCGGCGTCCAAACTATTTTCGACCAGTTCCTTCACGACCGCAGCCGGGCGTTCTACGACTTCCCCCGCCGCGATTCGACCGATAACATCGTTCGGGAGGACCTGGATCTTTCCCAAACTACTGACTATGTCCATGGGAGGAAACGCCCCCTGCGGTGTGAATCGAGGATGAATCGGTGGAGAGGAGACGACGCAGCGGATCCAGGGTCATCGAATTTCGGCCATCTTCGCTTTCGCGAGCTTCGCTTCGTCTGAGGTGGAGTATTCCTCGATGACCCGCTTGAGATATTTCCGCGACTTGGCCGTATCCCCGGTTTCCGCAGCCGACAAGCCCAGCTTGAAGAGTGCGGCGGGCACCTTCTCGTTTCCCGCATACTCATTCACCACATGCTCGAAGGACTGTATCGCCCGAATATAATCCTTCTGGCCGTAATACGATTCACCCAGCCAATAATGCGCATTGGGCGTCAGCGAGGTCGAGGGAAAGTCCTTAATGAAACGCTGGAAGCCGCTGACCGCAAGATCGAACTTGCCGTTGAGGTAGTCATTGTATGCCAAGTTGAACGCCGAGGTCGGGGTGATGGACGGCACACCCGGCACAATCGACGGCAGATCCAGTGGCCCGGCAGGCTTCGTTACTCGTGCTTGGCGAGTCGCTTCAGCAATCGCGAGGTCCGATCGCATGGAGGCGGCCTGAGCAAGTTGTGCTTCCTCGATTTTCGCCAGACGTCCCTCTAATTTTTGGAGTCGCGCCTGCGCATCGTCAAGCCGCAGCTTCCCTCCTTCCGGCTCACGAACCCGTTCGAGTGACTCCAGCCGGCGCTGCATTGCCTCGAACCGCTTCTGTTCCTGATCCTGCGTCTTCGCAATGATCGACACTTGGTCGCGGATTTCCAAAAAATCGGCATGCTTCGCACAGCCTGCCAGAAAAAGACCACAGGTCACCGCTGCGGCTACCTGCAATGACACCACGAGTCGGAGCCTCATCGTTCGTGCAACTCCTTTAATTGGTTCAGCTTGTCGATAGCTTTATTGGCTTCCGGCGATCTTGGATACAGGTCGATGACCTGTTTCAACGCCGATGCGGCACGCTTCCGATCCTTCAACGCTAAGTAGGCATACCCCTTTTTCAGGAGCGCAGCCGGCACCTTTTCGCTGGCGGGATGATTTAACTGCACCTGATCGTAGGCGTCGATCGCACGCGGGTAATCTTTCTTGCCGTAGTAGGACTCGCCCAACCAAAACCGCGCATTGGGGGCCAGATCCGAGTGGGGATGCTGAACAAGGAACTCTCCAAATCCCTGGCGGGCGCCGTCCAGATCTCCCTCTTTAAAACGGGTCAATGTCCGTTCATAGGACTCTCGATCCGCCATTAAGGCGGCGCTGCGGTTTTCCGAACGGGACCCCACCCCATTGGACTGAGTCGCAGACGGGGTCGGGGCGGGTACAGGTTCCGGCGCCGGCATCGCATGCGTCTGTGCAAGCGGTGCCACGTCGGCGACAGCCGATGCCTGTTCGGTCCGCTGCGAGGCACTTGTGCGAAGCGCCGAGAGATGTTGTTCGACCTGCTTCAGAAACGCATGTTGATTTTCAAGGTTCTTGTCGAGAGTTTGAATTTGAGCCTGAACATGCGCTAGCTCACGCGTAGTCTCATCGAGGCGACGTTCCTGTTCGTCCCCGCGAGACACAAATTTTCCACCAGCATTTTCCAACGCCTTCGCCACCGAGGCCACACTGCGGTTCACTTCATTGAGGTGGTCCGCCGTGACCTTGTTATCAGCATCGATCTTCCCAGCCAAGGCATCCGTGCGTCGGCTCAAGGCGGTGGTGTCTTGTTCCACCGAGGCCGCAAGATGCTTCACCGTTTGGTCCTGCTGCACGACCCGTTCACCCAGACTGCCTAAGGCTTGTTTAAAATCGACCAATGCCTGATTGAGCTTCGATACTTGGTCCGCGAGCGTCTTGTTTTGAGCATCCAACTGCGCCACATTGTGTGACCGAGTCTCGAGGGCATGCGCCAGCTTCTGCTGTTCATCCAGCCGCTTCTGCTGTTCTTCCAGCCTCGAGTCGACCTTTTGCGCGAGCGCCGTCGTGGTCTTTTGAACCGCATCCAGCATGTTTTTCTGAATGGCGTCGATATGAGCCGTGACTTGGTCCATCCGAGCCGTCGCGGAGGCCAGTTCGGACCGACTCCGGTCTCGCTCCCCCTTGAGCATGGCATCTTGGTCCACCAACTGCTTTTCGACCCACCCCAATCGTTTACTCTCTTCGAGGGAACGTTTCTCGCCCTCACCCATTCGCTGATTCAGCTTCGAGTCTTGAGAGGCCAGTTTGGCCAGCAAGTCGTCCTGCCGCGCTTCCAGGCTCTGTGTGCGATGGATGGCTTTATCGACGTCGCCACGCAAGGAGGGAATGTCTTGCTCGCGCAAGGACACGATCTCCTGATTTTGTCGAGCCCTGGTCTGGGCCTGCTCTTCAGTTGTTTGCTTGATGCGACGTTGGAGTTCCCGTTCGGTCTGCTTGAGATCAGCCTGTTGCGCCACACATCCCGACAACAAGGCAAACCCTGCCGCCACGAACGCGAGCACCCCGAGCCCGCACCGCTCACCATGGCCGCTCGAAGCCCCCAGGCCCCCTGTCGATGGTTCGTTCACCACCTTAGTTCGATGAATCCATCCATCATCCATGACAAGTCTCCCTTGACCGGCGTCTGTTCCGGAGAATCATGTCACATCGTCCATGATCCGAACAGTTATTTCGATCGGACAACCACGTGACCACGCCGATTCTGCTGGTAGCAGCTTTCATTGCGTTCATTACAGAAGGGGCGTTCTTTCCCGTAGGACACCACCGCCAGCCGGTTGGCTCCCACACCAAGTTCGACCAGATAGTTGCGCACGGCTTTGGCTCGTTTTTCACCCAGCACCAAATTGTAGGCCAGCGTGCCACGCTCGTCACAATGACCTTCGATTTTGACCAAGGCCCCAGCATTCCCCTTGATCCACTGGGCGTCCTGCGTCAACGATTGCCGTCCCTCCTCAGTAATGGTCCAGCTATCGTAGCCAAAAAATACATCGCGCAATCCCGCCTCTGCCGACGCCGCTTGCTCCTTGGCTTGCTCCCGGCGAATGTCCTCGATCTGACGCGCGGTGCTCTCCGACGGCTCCACCTTGGCCAGCATCGTGCCCCCGCCACCGAGTCGTTCTTCGGATGGGGCCTTGCCGCCGGACACCGAGTCGAATCCGCGCAAGCCGCCGCTTTCGAGCTCATCCTGCGGCTTGCTCGACAGAGACAAATCCGGGAACGTGGCGCTGGGAGCGTCCAATCCGCCGGTTGACCCCATTGAGCCCATCGCACTTGGAGCGGGACCTCCCGACTTCGCCATGCCGCGGTCCGAAGACTGCGCGTCGCCGCCGGACTGAATCGACTTTTTCGAACAGCCCCCTTGAATGACCAACAGCATCCCGACCACCACTGTCAGGCCCATTGTCGCTACCCGTATCGTCATGTCGTTACTCCTCATGGCTAGTGAATGGTTAATATGTCGTAGACACAGTCAATTATGTGATGGCCGCTCCTACAGCGCCGGTGACCATGACGGCGAGCTATTGTGAGTGCCGCCGAAGGTGATGCGCTCCACATTTTTCCCGTCCGTATCCACCATATAAATATGGCTCTTCCCATCGACGGTCGAACTGAAGGTGAGATGCCGGCCATCGGGCGACCAGGAGGGGGAGTCATCGATCCCCGGTCCTGTCGTGACCTGCACCCGCTTCTGTCCATCCGGGGACACGATACAGAGTTTGTACAATCGCTGGGCCGTCCGGCAGACATAGGCGATCCAGTTCCCGCGCGGCGACCAGGCCGGCGCAGCATTATAGTCACCTTCGTACGTCAACCGACGCACGTTCGACCCATCCGCACTCATGATAAACACCTGCGGGGCGCCGCCACGGTCAGACGTAAACGCCATTTCCCGGCCCGTGGGCGACCAGGTCGGCGAGAGATCGCCGCCCTGATTCACCGTCAGTCGATGCGACGCCTTGGTCCGCGTGTCGAGTTTATAAATCTCCGAGTTGCCATCCTGGCTGCTGGCGAACGCCAGGAAGTTGCCGTCCGGCGACAAGGCGGGAGTAATGTTCAAACCCGCCATCGAGACCAGCGTCCATCGCTTGCCGGTCGCAAGTTCCAAGATGTCGATGTCCTGCGTATTCCGGCTCCGATAGGCCGTGAACACGATGAACCGGCGATCGGGCGACCACCGCGGCATCAGATCGAGAAATCCGTCAGCCGTAATTTGTTTGGGCTCGTACCCATCGTAGTCCATCACAAAGAGTTCGCGCGCGTTACCGTGTTCCGCCACATACACAATCTTCGTGCGGGCGATGCCAGGCTCTCCCGTATAGCGAAACACCAACTCGTCGGCAAACCGATGTGCCATCAAGCGCACGACAGAAGTCGATCCGACATAACGTTTCCCGCCGACGACTTCGTCGCTGCCACTGTCATAGACGAAGCCATCCATCGATAGTTCGGAGTCGGCGCTGCCGTTCCTCGGGCCGGATTTTCCCCACACCAAGACCGACACGCCGTTCTCGGCCGCCTGCTTGAAGACGGCCTTGTCGGCTGTTGTGACTTCGCGCGCCTTCACCCCGATCCCCGGCAGGTCCACCAGCGAAAACACCAGGGA
This sequence comes from Nitrospira sp., assembly GCA_023248215.1. Lineage (GTDB taxonomy): Bacteria > Nitrospirota > Nitrospiria > Nitrospirales > Nitrospiraceae > Nitrospira_A. The sequence goes on along the minus strand of JAHFEW010000017.1, from coordinate 17,049 downwards.
CCGTTGCAAATCGGCCCTCAGGACTTCCTCGATACGCCCGCCCAACCATTCGGGGCCGCCACCGTTTTGAAAGCCGAAGACGCCGATGGGAATTTTCTGAAAGTCCGGCCGGGTGGCTTCGAGAAACACATCGGTCGCGCGGGAATCGAGAATCCCCAAGAGCCCGGCTCCCACCACGACACAAAGCGCAATCATAAGACCGATGATGATCCGATTCATCCTGCTGCCTCGCCTACGGCAAAAGTAAAGTGCGCATCGAAATACGAGTCTGTCAGGTCGGACGGGAAGGGCGGCAAGGGAACCGCACTCTGCACGGCTCGCTGCGCTGCCAGATCGTAGTACTCGTTCCCGGACGATTGCTCGATCGTCACACTACTGACCCGTCCATCCCGCTCCAAGCGAAATCTCACCATCACCGTCAAGGCTTTCCCGGACAGATCGACCGGTGGGGCCGTCCAAAACCCACTGATCCTCGCTTGAACACGAGCCAGGTACTGGTTCGACCCGGCCACCCCCGCCACTCGCAACCGGGTGTCGGGTTTGGTGCGAGTCACGCTCGCGGTCACCGGAGGTGTGCTCGCAGTTGGTTGCGGTTCGCGGAACATCGGTTTGACCTCTCGCACCGGTTCGGAATACTTCACCGGCGGAGGCGTCTGTAGCTTTTTCAAGTCTTGCAGTTCCCGGTCAAGATCGCTGTTCATTTCTTCCGACAGGGACGCGCGTTTCGGTGGAGCCACACTCGGTTTCGGAGCCTCCGGTGGTGCCTCGACCGGGGCCGCGGCCATGTCAGGAACCTTCAATCTTTTGAGCATGGCATCCAGCTCAGATCGCTCAGGAGCCCGTTCCGGTTTCGGCTGCGCGGTCCGTTTCACCTCGGCCGGCTTCATGGGTGCCAGATCACCATACTGCGGTGCATTCGGCGGCAACTCGATATCCTTCATCACATCCCGAAGCACATCCGCCCGGTTTGTGATAGGCGCAGAGGAAGGCGACTTCGCCGCCTGTGGAATAGGCTGTGGGGCGGTCAAGGTTGGAGCCGGCAATCGAGGCGCAGGCACAGGAGCGGGAGCAGGAGAAACCGGTTTCACGGCCGGAGCAGCCTGCACCGGTGGCGGCGTCGGCGCCTGCACCGGCTTGGGAGGAACGGGAATCGGAGCAGGCTGGACTGGCTTGGGCGTCGGCCGCGGGACCACTTTCTCAACCTTTTCGACCTTGGGCTCTGGCTTCGTGTCCACAGCAGGCAGACTGACCAGCGACACTTCCACCGCCGACATCGGACGTTCTGTTTTCTTGAATAACCTGGCACCCATAATCACGGACAATAGACAGAGATGCAGGAGCAGGGACACCACGACCGTCTTGCGAAGACGGCCACTCCCGGCTTCAACCAAATCCCCGATCAGGAACAGCGAAGTATGTCTTGGCAGGGCCTGGAACGTCATGACTTGCGATACGACCGTGCGGCACGCGAGTCGCGGCGCCGCTACTTTTTGCGTGGTTGCGCGGGGGTCGTGACCGACTCACTCACGCGCTCGGCACCCGTGGGCTCCGTCACCATGCCGAGCTTCTCGATCCCGGCTTTCTTGACACTATCCATGACCTGCACCACGATACCGTACGGCACGTCCCGGTCCGCGCGCAGGTAGAGCGAGACCTCGGGGCTCTGATCTTTCAATGCCCGGAGCTTCCGTTCGAGTTGGACGACACTCACCGGATCCTTATCCAAATACAATCGCTGATCGCGCTCAATGGACAAAACAGCTCTCGCTTCCGGCTTAATCGTATTGCTGGCGGATTTGGGGAGGTTGATATCCATCCCTCGATAGAGCATGGGCGCGGTCACCATGAAAATCACGAGCAGCACCAAGACCACGTCCACCAGCGGGATCACATTGATCTCCGCCATGAACCGCCGGTGGCGCGTTTCCGACATCATCCCTGCACCCCGACCGCCGTCTGCTTCAGGCGGGTCTGCAAGGAGCGCATAGCCTCGACCGTGAAGGATTCGATGCGAAACACGGTTTTACGAATACGCGTCAGATAATAATTGTAGAAGATGACCGCAGGAATCGCAGTAAATAATCCGGCGGCCGTCGCCACCAGTGCCTCCGACACCCCCGGCGCAACCGCCGCGATGCTGGCCGTTCCCTGCAACCCGATCTCGCGGAACGAGTCGATGATTCCCAGCACGGTACCAAGCAAACCAATGAAGGGGGTAATATTTCCCGTGGTGGCGAGGACCGGCAAGTAGGACTCTAACTGCGACACTTGGTTCTGCACCAGATAGGCGACGGTCTTATCCATATATTGGTGATCGATGGAAGGCGCCGGATCCTTCGATGCGCCGGCCGGGTGGTGCAAGCTCATTACACCATCCCCCGAGACCGTCAAGACGCGATCCATGATGCCCTGAAACACGCGCGCGCTCGGGCTGCCTTCGGCTCGTTTCGACTGTCGATACAATTCATCGAGATCGCGGATCTTCGTAAAGGCACTGAAGAACCGTTGATCCTCGCGATCAGCCGCCTTGAAACTTCGCCACTTGTAGAAAATCACGCCCCACGAAATGATCGAGGCGACAAAGAGCAGCAGTAGAACGATTTTCGAAACCGCCCCCAGCGATCCCACCATTCCCGTCACGCCTGATTGGAACATGAGCCTAGACCTTTCCCTTCACATGGCGTCGCATAAAAACGATAGCATGGATTGTACCAAAAGCTGGGGGAATGGCGGGGCCGACGGGATTTGAACCCGCGACCTCCAGATTGACAATCTGGCGTCCTAAACCAGGCTGAACGACGGCCCCACGCAACCCAAGATGGCGGAAGAAGATTCCGGATCTCAAGAATCTAACTGGCTAAATACGGTAGAGTGCTCTCTTGTACATCACTACTAATGGATAAGGCAATGCCCTGCACGCAATTCCCTGTATTTCTTTTGGTAGGCGGAACAGGGATCGAACCTGTGACCTCTGCCTTGTAAGGGCAGCGCTCTCCCAATTGAGCTATCCGCCCGATTTTTCTCGTTCCCGGCAGATTTTTGGGATGCTATCAACTCCATAAACCAGTGTCAACACAGAATCGTGTACTGGAGGCAGCAGGCTCCACCTGTGGACGGTCGCGAGGCGAGATCGTCACTCACCGACGGGACCTGTTGCGCGGGAAACACGCCGTGTGGACTTTTTTCAACTGTGACGAGTCGACATGCGTATAAATTTGTGTCGTCGCAATGTCCGCATGTCCCAGCATCGCCTGCACGGATCGCAAGTCAGCGCCCCGTTGCAGCAGGTGGGTGGCGAATGAATGTCGGAGCATGTGGGGTGAGAGGATCCTGGCGATACCAGCCCGTTGTGCACGTGCGCGAAGCAGTTTCCAAAATCCCTGCCGGGTGAGCGGCGTGCCGCGGCGGGTCACAAAGACGAACCGTGAAGACCGTTGCTTCAATAGGATCGGTCGCGCAGCCAGCACATACTCCTGCAGTTGTTCGACTGCCGGACGCCCGATCGGTACCACACGCTGCTTGTCGCCCTTACCGGTGATGCCGACATACCCTACGTCGAGATTGCACTCATCGATCCGGAGCGAGATCAACTCGGATACCCGCAGGCCGGCGGCGTAGAGCACTTCCACCATCGCGCGATCGCGACGATCTTCCGGCGGGGGACGAAGCGGCAGATCCAAGAGACGCGTTACATCTTCGAGGCTGAGCGTTTTCGGCAACCGCCTGGCGCGCGAGGTACTACGCAGACTCACCGTCGGATTGGCCGTGATCTTTCCCTCCTGCTTCAAGAAGCGGAAGAGGCTGCGAACAGCAGCGAGCGAGCGGGCGCGGGACGAGGGCGCGAATCCGGATCGATGCAACTGTTCCAGGAATCCGGAGAGCAGTGGTGGAGACACCTCGCCCGCGTCATACAGGCCCTGGTCGCGGAGGTAGCGCTGGAAGATGCCGATATCACGCCGGTAGGCCAGCACCGTGTTGCGCGACAACCCGCAGGCGATTCGCAAATGGTCCCAGTACCGCTCGATGAACGGCTCCAATGGAAGCCGATCCGGCACGCGCGGAGCAGATTCCCCGGGATCACGGTTCATCGAAAACACCCTCGCTGGCTGCGACCATCGCCATGCGGACTCGACTATAGCTAAGCCATCTTCCGAACACAACGCGTCGTCCTCGACTTACCTTGACACCCCTGCACCTGTTTCCTATAGTAGCCTCAATTGCGGCGAGACCGTCCGCCATGCTCAGGAGTCAATGGTTTTTCGATCAGCACCCCGCGCCCCGCATCTCCGCGCGTGCGGCGTCGCCCTCGCGGTGGCGTTCCTCGCGGGCGTCGTCACATTCGGTGAAGCAGCTCCCGCGCCCAAAGTTCCTGCGGCTCCCCGTTCCGGTCAGGCCAAATCACCGACCGGCGCCGGCCAGGCCACGCTGGACCAGGCCAAACGTCTGGTCGACTCGGACCAACCTGAGGCCGCGGCAGTCATGCTGCGGCGCTTCATTGAAAGCGGCCCGCCTCCGGAACTCCTTGATGACGCGTATCTCTTGATGGCCGCCTCAATGTTCGGCATGAAGGAGCAGGCGGAAACGATTCGTTACATCAATCAGCTGCTCGGTGAATTTCCCACCTCGGAGTTGGTCGATCGAGCGAAACTCCTACTCGCCAGAACCCATGCCCGAGCCGGCAACCTCGATTTGGCCCTCCCGCTTCTTTCCGAGATCCGCAGTCTCACCACCGATCCCAACACGAAACGGGATGCCTTGCGGCTCACGGGCGAATTCCAGGCACAGAAGAAAGATTTTCTCCGGGCCATACAGGCCTGGCTCGACGAGGTCCCCCTGGATGCCGGGGAGCAGGCGCACGAAACCGAGGGGCAGATTCGAGAACTGGTCAACGAGAAGCTCGACGTCCCGGCGCTCACGCGGGTGCGCGACGCCTACCCGAAAACCTTCCCGGGGGATCTGGCTTCCATCAAGCTTATCGAGCTCCACAACGCTGCCGGCGAAGACCATCTAGTCGAGCGGGATCTCCGGCTGTTCTTGAGCCGCTTTCCCAACCATCCTTACACAGCGAAAGCCACGGATCTGCAGACGATCGTGCGGACGAAGTTCAAATCGCATCCCTACTCCATCGCCGCCATCTTTCCCATGTCAGGCAAGCTGGCTCCCTTCGGAACCGAGGTCCTGAACGGGATTCAACTCGCTTTGGAGCGGTCGAAAGACGGAGGGGATGCGCCATCGGTCGGCCTCATCGTCAAGGATACGGAGTCCGAGCGCGCGGCCTTCTTGGACGAACTCTCCACCGTGCTGACGGACGATCGCCCCCTCGCGGTCATCGGCCCGCTGCTGTCGAGAAATCTCCCGGTCATGGCTGAGCTGGCCGAACGGACGCGCATTCCGCTGATCACCCCCACCGCGACCGTGACGAGCCCCCGACGGCTCGGCAATTACGTCTTCAGTACGGCCCTCACGTACGGGCAGCAAGCCAAGCGTGTAGCGGACTATGCGATCCGTGACCAGCACTACAAACGACTGGCGATTCTCTATCCCGATACAGTCTACGGCCGCGAGCTGACACGCCTGTTCGCACAAGAAATTCGGCAACAAGACGGAGAAATCATCGCGAGCGAAGCCTACAAAGAAGGCGATACCGACTTCCGCACGTTGATCGCCAAACTCAAGGCAGAGGATCTCAAGAAATACGGCCTTGAAGTGCCGATCGAGAATGATCCGGCGAAGCCTGCCACCAAACAGGGCGGCAAAAAGACGAAGCGCATCCTCTATTCCCCGGGGTTCGACGCCGTCTTCATCCCAGGGCGCTCGCTCGATGTGGGCCTATTGGCGGCCCAGTTGGCCTTCCACGATATCGCCGTTCCGTTGCTCGGCGCCAATGGATGGAATACGCCCGACTTCGCACGAGTGGCCGACCGCAGCATCGAGGGCAGTGTCTTTGTCGACGGGTTCTTTGCCGACAGCACCAGTCCGGTCGTGCAGGAATTCGTGGAGCGGTATCGCAAGCGATTTCAAGCCACCCCCTCGCTGTTCGCCGCCCAAGGCTACGATGCCGCACGCTTGACCGTGGAAGCGATCAAGCGAGGCGCGACCACCGGCGAAGCCATCCGCGACTACCTCATGATGCAGCATGATCTCCCGGCACTGAGCGGCCCCAGCGGGTTTAGCCCAGACGGCACCCTCAACCGGCGCGGCTTTCTCATTCAGGTCAAGCAAGGCAAATTCGTCCCAATGGACTAGCTCACAGCACGCACACAATGACGACCGCAGCAGGAAGACGGCCGGTTCACGATGGCCCCGACAGGACGGCCATCTTCAGGAAACAGGAGTGATCGCATGACGACGGGTCGGAAGCGGGTACTCAGCGGGATGCAGCCGAGCGGCCTGCTCCATCTTGGCAATTGGTTGGGTGCGCTGGAGAACTGGAACGCGCTGCAGGAGCAATATGATTGCTTCTTCTTCGTGGCAGATTGGCATGCGTTGTCCACCAATTACGCCGACACCAGTCGCATCCGAGAGTTTGTGCGGGAATTGCTCATTGACTGGCTGGCGGCCGGTATCGACCCGAAGCGCGCCACCCTGTTTGTACAGTCGCAGGTGCCGGACCACGCCATCCTGCATCTGCTGTTCTCCATGATCATTCCGGTGTCATGGCTGGAGCGCAATCCGACCTATAAGGAAAAACAGGAAGAAATCAAGGAACGCGATCTGAGCACCTACGGCTTCCTCGGCTACCCAGTCCTACAGGCGGCGGACATCCTCCTCTACAAGCCCGATTTCGTGCCGGTCGGCAAAGACCAACTCCCGCATCTCGAACTCACCCGCGAGCTCGCGCGCCGCTTCAACAATCTCTATCGCCCGGTGTTTCCGGACCCGCAAGAACATCTCACCAGGTTTCCGAAAGTCCTGGGCACCGACGGGCGCAAAATGAGCAAGAGTTACGGAAATGCCATCAACCTGTCCGATCCGGAACCGGTTGTCCGGCAGAAGCTCAAGACCATGATCACGGATCCAGCCCGCGTGCGCCGCACTGACCCGGGCAATCCGGACGTGTGTCCCGTCTATGACTTTCACAAAATTTTTTCTCCGCTGCCGGTGATCGAGCAAGTCAATCGAGACTGTCGCACTGCCGCCATCGGCTGTATCGACTGCAAGAAGCTGGTGGCCGACCGAGTGGTCGAACGCCTCGCCCCCATCTGGGAGGCCCGCGCCTCGCTCACCCAGAACCCCGCGCACCTGAACGATATCGTCGAAGATGGCCGCCGCCGAGCCAGCGCTGTCGCGACTCGCACTATGGACGAAGTCCGCGACGCGATGAAGATGTAGCCGCAGCGTCGCGGATGGTGGACCGGCATGCGCTGGTCATCCAGACGGACAGCAGTCGCCTTTCCGACACATACTCCGTCACGATCTTTTCACGATCTCAGACCGTCAGCCCCTGTTCAGGTTGATAAACGCAGGCCGAGAAATTGGATGGTAACAAGTCCAATCTATCGTGCGCGACAAGAGACAAGCCTCGATCGGCAGGGGCAGAACATGGCAAGGGTATGGGACGAGGTTAGACAGGGGTGGCCAGCTTGCGCCACACGTCCGTGAGCTGACGCTGGACCGGACCACGAATCTTCGTGAAGGACAGACCGAAGGCATTCGGTTGACACCAGCGCACTGTGGCGCCATCGATCAGAATGGGGTTCGCGTCATCGCCGGGAAAGATGCACAGTTCTACTTCGGCTCCAGGCAAGACCGACACCGAGCTGAGGATGCGACAGCCGCCTGGAGACAAGTCCGTCAAATCCCCGTCACCGGCCAACATCTTGCCTTTCATGGAAAAATGGCTGCGAAACTGAACGCGGACCCGCTCATGTTTGCGTTTGTTCTGCATCGCGACGCTGATCTCCGTACTCGCCGACACCCCTGCGACTGCGCATCTCCTGTACGATAGGTCAGAATCCTTCAAAACGCCAGCACTCGCTGTTTCCTGGCGCGAACGGACCGGCGGGTCCTGCCGGGGCAGGGACGAACACTCACGAAGCCGCCTACAGAGTCTGCGGCTTCGAGTCCGGAATCGGCATGCCGGCCGCATCCAGTACAGCCCGGTCCACAAGAATGGGCGCCTTGAAATGAATGGCCAATGCAATGGAGTCTGAGGACCGGCTATCGAAGACTTTTTCCTGCCCCTGAAACGCCACCGTCAAACTGCCGTAGTAGGTTCCCGCCTTGAGTGTAATCACCGTCTTGACCACGCGGCCGCCCAAGGCCTCGAGAATCGTATGCATCAAGTCATGCGAGAGGGGGCGCGGCAACTTCTCACCGGTCAATGCGCCCTGAATTGATCCGGCCACGGTGTGGTCGACAAAGATGGGGATGGTTTTGCCTTCCGCCGAGAGCAGCACCACTGGGCCATGGTCTGAGAGCCGGACGTGCACCTCCCCGATCGTCACGAGCGGCGAGGTGCCGGCGTCGTCCGCAAGGGCTTGAGGACCGGAGGCGGAAACCGCCAGCACGAGTGAGAGGAGCGGAAGAACTGACCACCACCGTGTCATCGCGCTCATGGTTCCCTCCTGTGGTTGGCATCGAGGCCTGGAGGATATTGAAACAGGCCGCCAGCAGCGTTCTCGCATCGTCCAGACCCTCAACAACGTACCCTATGGGAAAAGCGCCTGTCCCGGCAGGCGCGGGGCGGGCGGGTGAGATCGTGACGCCTCGGCCCGGGACAGGGCCGGCTCACCGCCTCGTCGGCGTCCGCGAGCGTGACGCTCATTATTCTTCGCGTCGCGGACCTCGCTGCGGCCTTGCTGGACGACCTGCTTGAGTATCCTGCGGGAATGTGCTCCCGTGAAACCACACGTGCGGAGCATCGGAGTTCTCGCCTGCCAACATCGTTATTCTGCAGCCTGCTCACTTCAGGCCCATCAACTATGCTCGCACAAAGGAATTCGTCTCGCGCTCCCTTCCGATCTCTGTTTCGGCTCCGTGCCCGGTCACCACGGCGGTCTCTTCATCGAGCGTGTACAGGCGCTCTTTAATGGATTGCTCGATGGCATCGAAATCGCCGCCCCATAAGTCGGTGCGGCCGATTCCACCGCGAAACAGCGTGTCCCCGGCCAACACCAGCTTTGCCGCGGGAAAATGAAAACACATGGAGCCAGGCGTATGGCCCGGTGTGTGTAATGCGATCGCTTCCAATTCACCGACCTTCATCCGCTCCTCGTCGGTGAGCCAGTAATCCGGCGGGGGCACCGGCACATAGGGCACTCCAAACATGCGGCATTGCGTCTCCAAGATGTCCCAGAGGGGGCGATCATCGGGATGCAGGCAGAGTACCGCGCCGGTCGCCTCCTTCATCGCTCCGGATGCGAGAAAATGATCGAAGTGCGCATGGGTGTGAAGAATGCTGACCACCGTCAGACCCAACCCACGCACTTCGTGCAAAATACGTTCAGGTGCGCCGCCCGGATCGACCACGATCGCCTGTTTGGTAACCGGATCCCCGATGATCGAACAGTTGCAACCGAGCGGCGGCACTGAAAAAGTTTTTCGAATCACGCCCTCTCCTCCAATGGAATTGAACAGGTGCCGATGCTCACGAAGCGGGCCTGCCTCCTATGGCAGCCCCGCAGGGCTCCGTTCGGTTTGTGCGACCCAGACCACCTCCGTGTCGTGCACGTCCCAGACAGCTTGGCGGCGCACGAGCCAGAAGAGAAAACCAGCGCCGGTCCCATCGCGACGGTGATTGGCCACATACAGCAACGCCTGGTCGCCTCGCAACGTCCGCCCCACGCGGGAGAATGCCAGCCGGTCGATCGTTTCTAGCTCGCCTTCAAGGTCCTGCACCGGCCAGGCGACTGGAATGACGGAGAGTGCCGCCTCGGTCTCCGGCACACCCTCGCCGGACACGAACCGGTAGCGCACCCCAAAGGCAAAACGGGCATCCAATTTCGACGGACGTTGGTTTTTGGCGACAAAATCCAGAATCAGATCCTGCGGCAACCGGCCACCGAACCACGCCTGGTCGGCAAACCAGGCCACCGTCGGCGCGAGCGGCTGGTCTGGATGAAGTCGCATCGTCGTCATCCGTTCGAGGACGACCAATCTCGTCTGCGACGTGAGAAACTTCGCGTCGACCGCCACATCGTAGAACGGATACTCGTCGACAGGCACAGACTCCACCTGCTCCGGCAGCGCCGCAGCACAGACCCTGGCCATCGCCGGTTGGAGCAGCGCCAGACTCAGCACCAACATACCCTCGCGCCAGAACCACATGGAAACAGAATAGCCGCTTGTTTCACTGTGGTCAAACCGCCTGCGATGCGATTGAGGATGGACAAGGGGGGCCCAACTCTGGTAATGCTCTGGCGGTGTTACCCAAACTATGACCAAGGCCCTCCAGCGATCGCTCGCCCCCCTTTTCAGCCTCGCAATACTATCGTGGTGTGTCGGATGCACACCGGACGAGTCGCCCTTTCGACAGGAGAACGAAGGCCTGCGCAAGCAACTCGCCAAGCAGGAGTCGGTCATGAATTCGCTGCAGGACGGCAACAAGGTCATGCAGCAGCAGATCGATCTGCTCAACCAAGAACTGCGGGACGCCAAGAAACAGACGGAACATGCTCAGGCCGAAGCAAAAACGTTCCAGGCGGAAGTCAAGGCGCTGGGGACGAAACTCGAGTCCCAACTGGCCGAATCGAAAAAGTTGTCGGGAGAAATTCAGCGGACCGCCGCAAAGGCGGCCCAGGCCACGGACAACATTCGGGTTGAGGAAAAGGCCTCGCAAGTGGAGGATCTGCCGCGCCCGCTGGCCGCTGTCGGAAAAGCCGCCGAGGAAGCCCTAGCGCGGAACGGCTACCATGTGAGGGTCAGCGTGAAGACCGAACAAAAAGCGGTCTTCGTGACCGAACGCAAAGTCTCCACCCCGGCCTCGCTGGAAATGTCGGGGTTCCGCAACCAATATGTGGTGTCTCTCCAAGCCTTGCCCTCTAATGTGACCCGATTGAGCGTGAAGGCGGACTTTGAAAAGTTGGTGCAGGGCGGACGTGTCTCACCGGTGAATGCCGAAGAAACGGCTGACATCGAACGTCGGCTCATCGTCGAAATCGGAAAAGCCCTCTCCTCGCCGAGTAAGTTATGAAGCCTGGGCGCCCGGCCTTGTCGGGAACGGCCTCCATCGCCCGCGTCGCATCCCTCGTGATCCTGTTCCTCGCCTCTGCCTGGCAGGGCCCTGCCCTCTCTGCAACCGGTCGAGTTCCCAGTCCCACGCCCACTCCAGAGTTGGCCACACATCTCGCGTCGATCACCACCCTTGCCGCCAGCTCGCCGACCGTCCGAATTCCCGAAGGGCCGTTCTTATTGGGCAGCGTGCGGGTCGATGACGATCCCTACGGCATGGGGACGCAGTTCGACGACACGGAGCTGCCGCAGCACCGTGTCTGGCTCGACACCTACGAGATCGATCGCGACGAAGTCAGCCTGGGCGAATATCTGGCCTATCTCCACACACGCAAACTCCATCCCTCGGTGGAATTGCAGAAGCTCATCTGGCACGTCATCACGGTCCATTCCGTCCAGGACGACACCCTGGCGCAATGGCCGGCGCTCTATGTCACCTGGAAAGAAGCGGACGGCTTGTGCCGTTCACAAGGCAAACGACTGCCCACGGAAGCGGAGTGGGAAAAAGCAGCCCGCGGGCCCGACGGCAATCGGTTTCCCTGGGGGCAAACCCTGCCGGACAGCTCCTTGGCCATGTTCGGACAACATCATGTGCACGAAATTCCGATCCTGGCCGCCGTGAGCAGCGGAGAAGCGGGAAAGAGCTACTACGGACTGCATCACATGGCGGGCAACGTGGCCGAATGGGTCAACGACTGGTTCGGCTTCGACTATTATGCTTACATGCCGGAACGCAATCCGCCGGGGCCCACCAGCGGTCGGTACAAGAGCCTGCGCGGCGGGTCGTGGAAGAGCAACCCGATCATGCTGAGGACCGCCACTCGCAGCGGCTCGCCTTCAAATCAACGCTCCGCCACCGTCGGTTTCCGCTGCGCCAAGTCGGTACCGGTACCGAGCACACGATAATAGGCCACGCCTCCGGAAAATTTTCTGGCCAGGCACAAGTCGGCGACGGCCAGACATTCCAAACCGAACGGCAGGTATCCGGCGTAGCCCAGCAGCGGCATGTGGAACAGTTCAAAGCGCTGCACGAAGGGCACCACATATTCCCAATGGGCCAGGCTATAGACGTTCCACAGCTCCCAGAAGAAGCCGCAAATCAGCGCGGCAAGCGCCGCCGCCCATACGCTCCGCCAATCGCCGCGCGCCGTTCCGTCGAGGATCGTCGGTTCACCACGAATTAATTGAATCGCGGTGATCAACAGGAGCGGCGCCACCCACACCAAAGGGAACAGATAGTCCGGCCACAGACCGATTCCCAAGAGTCCACCTGCAGCCCCGCACAAGAGTCCCCATCCCCACCTCGTGCGATGTCTGAAGTCGACTGTCACAAATTGATCCAGCCCCGCCATAATTCGCGGATAGGCCGTCAGCAGTTCTGCCGTTCCGAGCACGGCAGGAAGGACGGTCGAGAAGGGCAGCGTGGCCTGCCACACATATTCCCATGCGGTCAACTCTTGCCCACCCAAGTAATACCAATTTTGCACGAAACGATTCAGGTATTCGAAGGACCACCAGAAGGCGGCGCTGAGCGGAAAGAGCGACAGAAAGTAGCGGGGACGGTGCAGCATCATGCAACGGCCGGTGCGCCGGAACATGAGCGCATTCACCACGACGATATAACCCAGCCACAGCGGCGTAAACGTCACGGCCTGAAACGGGCGCATCCATTCGAACCTGGTCCAAGCCAAGAACCAAGCAACGAGGCTCCAAAAGACGCCAAGCCACCCCCACCAGGGAAACGGCCGTAAAGGGTGAGGCGTGAGGAGTGAGGGGGCTCGATCGGGAACAGATGACTGCCCCAGGGAAAGCCTGCGCAGAAAAACGAACGACGAGATACGAGCGACAAATGGAGCAACCGCGCAGACGATCAGAACTGTCAGCGCGATGAAGACGGGCCAGGAAAATGGTTCATGAGTGACAGAGTGCGTGATCGGCGGAAATTCGAAATAGGGTTGGAGGGAGCGACCCGCGAGCAACCGGCCGATCAAGGGAAACATGACGATCGCCGTCAAGACCAACGCGATGATGATCCAGCGAGTGGTACCGCATTGAGAGCTTGTTTCACTCTGCGACATGGTCATTTTTCCCCAACGAATCGCCCTCGCTCCCTTGGGACAAATTGTCCTGGAGGGACAAGATGCGCGTCGAAACGGTACGTGCCTTGTTCCAGTTTTTCAAGGCATCTGTCACGTAAGTGCAGGAAAGATAGGCGGATCAGCAGACTTAGAAATTCGTTCTAGATTCAGGCCCATTGTTTGAAGCACACCACGGGTGTTTCATCTCGCATCAGAAGGAGGATGACATGATGAAATCTCTCATCCTGATTGGCTGCCTCTTTGTGACAGGGCTTGCCGCGCCATTCATGGAACCGACAGTTACTATGGCATCAATGGCCTACACCCGCGTGAGCGTCGAAGCAATTGACACAGCAGCACCCAGTCTGACATTTAAAACGACTGAAGGCCAAGTCTGGACGCTTCCGGCCGTATCGGCTGATCTCCTGAGAGGATTACAAAAGGGTGATACGTGCAGCTTGGAGATTGATCTGGAAAACCGTGTTACCAAAATTGTAAAAGTAGATTCGGTATCCCCGTAAACGCCGCAGCGCCTATTCTCTTAACTCGAAGACCAGGATGACCTGGTCGATACTTTTTGCGAGGTATCCCATGACACGGTCCTATGACATGTGCCTGGCCGCAGCCTTTGCGGCCTGTATTATTCTGAGCAATCCCGTTCAAGCGCAGGTGAGCCAGCCTTCAATTGAGGACGGATCAAAGGTCACCCTCGAAATGACTATCAGCGTGCCCAATGACCATCTCATGATCCCCCCGCATACCAGCGAATATACCCATGGAGCGAAAGAACTGATACCAGGGCTGGAACAGGCCCTCGCCGGTATGCATGCGGGTGAAAAGAAACGCGTCGAACTCGATGCGGACCACGCCTTCGGTCAATACGATGCCAGCAAAAAGAAGACCGTGCCACGCACCCAGTTGCCGCACAACATTACCGCGGGAGAAATCTTCACCACTCCGGAAGGACGACCGTTTACGGTCGTTTCTCTTGCGGATGACTCGGCGGTGATCGACTTTAATCACCCTCTTGCCGGGAAGCAACTTGTCCTGGATGTGCGCGTGCTCACTGTGAAACCGAAGGCATAAGCCAACTCACGTTTGCTCAGATGGGGCAGAGCTGTCGTCTCATGGTTCTGCCTTGGCAGGATGCTCAAAAAGTCCGACAGCGGCGTTCTCGCTTTTCTCAGAGCCTCCACGTACCGAAGGAGTACACGTCACCTCTTCGCTCGCTGCGGCCTTGCTGGACGGCCTGTTTGAGCATCCTGCGGGGATGTTTTTCTATTGCGCTACATGTGTGGGCTATTGAATTTCAAGTGTGTCAACAGAGTTTTTCCGCAGCCTGCTAGAGCCTACGCTCTCGCACTCCTCTAGGTTCCTTATCGTCGTACACCTCCGACACAGCTCCTCTTGATCGAATCACTCAGCCTTCGCTTATGGGTCGCGCTGTGAATAGGTTGAAAAACACCGTTCTTGGGGAGTCTGCATGCGTCGATCGATCTATCCCTTATTGATTCTCCTCACGGCGATGGTCACCGGTCAGCTATTGGTATCCGCTCCCTCGCAGAGCCAAGGCGGGAGCGGCCAAGTGACCGTGACGCCGACCGCCGACAAACTCATTGCCTGGTCGGCCGCAGGTGGCGGCGTGGAGGAGTCGCTTGAACCGGGCGAGTCCGTCATCACCTCCAGCGCGCGCGGACATACAGGCTTCGTCCAGACTTCGGTCAGGCTGTTAGGATTTTCTGCGGGCCTGCGGCAATGGCGGGAAGTGCGTCTCGGAGTTGAAGAACGGATCGAACGGTACCAGCTGCTGCCGTTTCTGATTCTCGCGCACAGCAATCAGGAGATGCGTGGATTTCAAGAAAGTCGCGGACACTGGACCAGTATCGCACTGGGGCCAAGCGAGAAGGTGTCGCAACTGCGCAGCTATGGCCACGTGGCAGCGGCCATTACCAACGAGCGTACGCTTGGGTTCTCGACCTATACCGGCGGCTTCTACGACATCGACTGGTCGCCGAACGAACGCGTGATCTCCGTCGATGGCGGACAGAACGCCTTGGTCGTGCACACGTCATCCCGCACCTTGGTGCTCAAGTCACAATCCACCGGCTGGACCAAAGTACGATAACCCCACAACACGCGCCTACCCCTTGGCCCTACATCCGCCCTTCGTCGATTTCGATCACATCGGCCCAAGTCGTCACGGGAGGCAAAGCGGCAACCGGTACGCCGCGCTTCGTGGCAATGGCTTGGATGCGTCCCTCGAAGCGTTGCCGCGCCGCGTCATCTTTCGGACCTCCGGTCAGGAGCCCCTGTGACCACTGCGCAATTTCCTGCTCTGACAGTTTACGGCCATTGGCCTTCACCCAGCCCAACAACCTCTCATCGCTCCCACCGGCCAGCACCTGCTGCTCGAAGGCCTTCACATCGATCTGCAGAAAGTCGATCAGGTACTTATCGAACCCGACCGTGATGTAATTGTAGTCCTGAATCTTGCCCGCATGCCGCAGGCGAATCTTGTCGATAAACCGCCCGAAATGCGCGATGCCACCGAGGAGAACTTTTGGACTGCGGGGATACTGTGGATTAGACATAAAAGAATTGTCCTTCTTAGGGATGGATGACTTTCAACCCGAGCACATCTTCAAACGGATCATAATCACGATCATTGTGGAGAAGGCTGTGCCCCTCCATCAGGCAAAACGTCGCAATGAGGGAATCGATCGTCTTGCGAACTGTTCGCCCCGCAGCACGAAGCCGCCGATAGTTCAGAGCCGCTTCAACCGCCAGATTGACAGTCCCTACCTCAAAGATCTCGAATCGTAACAGTTCCTCTTGAACTGCAGCGAATTGTCGGTCTGTCGTAATACCTTGCAACACTTCGCACAGGATCAGATCGGTCAGACCGAGCCGTTCTCTCGTCAGTTGGCCATCAAGCCAGTCTGTATGAGGCGTGAGCGTTCCACGAAGATAGTCGATCCACACCGTCGTATCGACGATAATCATGAGGCCGCCTTGATCCGCCCCTCACGCATCGCACTGAGATCCCCTTCCCACACAACTTTTCCACGTAAACGTCGCACACCTTCTTGCCCCTTAACCTTGATGAGCAGGCGAAGCCCCTCCTCAACAACGGCCTTCTTGGTGGAAAGCCCGGTGGCCTTCATTGCCTGCCGCATGAGGCTGTTGTCGATCACGATGTTGGTCCGCATGGAGCCTCCAATGAGGATGTGTATGGTCTTTCCAATAGTACACATGCGCCACGAGGGAAGCAAGAAACCAACGATGCCGGGTTGAAGATGAGACTGGAACGGAGACGAGGGAACCAGGGCAAGGAAGATTCTAGGAAGTCAGGTGGGGTTGCCAAAGGCTATCTTGCATGCCGCAGAGCAACGCCTTCTGACTGCGAGGAAGAGGCGTGCGGATCGCAAGGCCTGCTCTGCTCAGGCCTTGCGGCTTGATTGTTCTAAGCTTCGCCTCAGTTCGGCAAGTGTGGAATCACCCGGGCACCTGGATGATGCACCCGGCAGTACTTTGCGCGACGCGAGCAACTGTCTTCAATGTCAAGCCGACTGTGGAGCACCCGTGTGCCACCGCGTTCGGGCTTTCATCATGGCGTTGAGAATCGTCAGTAATTTCAGCATGCACGCCACCAAAGCGACCTTTGCCGGCTTCCCCCGCGTACGGAGATGCTGATAAAAGTTTTTGATGAGGGGGTTCCAGGTCTTGGCTACTCAGGTCGCCATATACAATGTGGTGCGCACCGCGGCCCGCCCGCCCCAGATGCTACGATGGCCGCGCA
>JAHFEW010000066.1 GCA_023248215.1 Nitrospira sp. | reverse complement strand
CTAGTATTGTGATAGCTGTTGGGGACAGTCTCGTCGACTCATGTTAAGGAGGGGCTGCTATGAAAGCTGCGGACGCGACGGCCAAGGTGTTTGTCACGGCGTTCGAGGCGTTACCAAAAGTTGAGCGCGAAGCGGTCTTGCGGCAGATCCTGTCCGTCCCAAGCCTCCGGGTGGACCTAATTGATGTGGCTCGGTGGCAAGAGCGGCGCGGGGAGCGGGCCGTTCCCTATGAAAATGTCCGCAGAAAACTCCTGAAAGTCGGCCGGTTGTGACGTATCAGCTCCTTATCAAGCCATCGGCGAAAAAGGAGCTTGAACACCTCAGCGATTCAATCCTTCGTCGCATAGACGATGCAATTACAAAACTCCCCGATCATCCTCTCCCAGTTGGCAGCAAAAAACTGGTGGGCGCTCCCCTCTATCGAATACGTGTTGGTATCTTTCGAGTGGTCTACGAAATCGATGATAATCGAAAGACCGCGACGATCATCACTGTCGGCCATCGTGGTGACGTGTACCGCTGAATATTTGCAGGTCCAATCCCAGCCGACTCACCACACGAAACCAAAAACTCACGAGACCTCAGACCGTCGATACAGTCCAAACAAGCCACGGGCGGAGGGGCAAGAGGATGGGGCAGAGCAACGTGATTGCGAGGGCGACTCTCGTTTCACATCGTGCAGAGTCTGCACCTGCTTTTCGCTGACCAATCGGCCTTTCTGAAATCCCTCCGTCAGGAGGGCGTACCACTCCAAGACTGGAGCCCGGTATCGATCTTCGTCTTCTGTCTCCTTGGTGATTTGTCGGAAATCCACATAGGAGCGGAGCAGTCCAACCACAAACTCCTTCCAGTCGGCCTCCTCCAAACACGCTAACGCTCGGGCGCACTGTTCAGCGCGGTCTTTCTTGAGCTCTAATTCCCATCGCACCCCATAGTCCTGCCAGTTCTCTCTTTCCTTGCTCTGCAGCTCTAATCGCTTGTCATAGATATGCAAAAGAGTTTGGCTCTGCGGACTCCCGAAATACATCGTTTCCCCGGTACTCGCACCGCTGCCATGGGTTAGGTTCGATGCGATATGCCGAACCTGTGCCGCCCGCGTCACACACTGGCCGGCTAATACGGCCTCTCGAACTGTCGCGACAGGGACGGTCCCACTTCGATCATCAAGCGCACAATCGATTCGAGTCACATGCCCCTGCTGTGCATGCACCCATTTCAACAGTTCAGAGATCTGCCCCAAGGTCAGAGCAGAGACCAAACCGCCGGAGAGGTCCACATGGATTTCATTCGGACGACGGGGAGCGTTGGTCCCCAGTTTTCCGACCCCGTGCAGTCCATCCGACCTGATCCAGGAGAGGGGATACCCCCGAAACCCTCCTTTGGCTTTGCTCCAGTCGCCACCCAGCATCCGCATGGCCGCCTGCGGAGTGCTAGCCAACGCGGTAAAGGCCAGCCAATCAATGGAGAGGGTGAAGGCAGAATCCATCGAACCTATCGAACTCCTGTAAGGAGCGCTGTGGTTAGCGCCCCCGTGTTACCAAGACGGGGGCCATTCCGCTCCGCCCCGCAGCCTATCGGCATGCGGCGCGGACCGGCTTTGCCACCCATCGAAGGGCCCGCGTGTTGCTCAGTCAACGCTTCCAATAACGGTTTCATAGGTGTTCAACAAACCTGTGCTCTGGTCGTCTGAGCCTATGCGGGTCAGTAAAGCTAAGTAAAGTACCCACTAGAAGCCAGCAAAGGCCATCAGGGGACAAGAGAGGACAATTATCGGGAAGACAAGGCAAGAAATGAAATAAGTTTAAGTGTGCTTATGTGCGCTTTGGTGCGCTGCTGGCAGCATAAATGCGCTTGCTCGGGTGTCTGCTGACCGAGCGACAAAGGGCGGCCGCTTTTTGCCGTAATGCAAGAAAAGATTTGAAGGCATAGACAGTCTCTAGTGCAACATCATTACAACATAACCGCAGGAATAATAATTTTTCAGCCTCACAACTGGATATTGGGCTCAGTCAATTGGTGACGAGTCAACGCTAGAAATTTAAAAGGAAGCCGCCTCACACTTTTCGCAGCACGCGAGTAAGAGGATACGGAAACATGCCTCATCACTTCACTGATGTCGTCGCGTGCTTGGACATCCCGATGCGCTACTTTCCAGTAGCGTGATTCGCGCGCTCTCCTTTGATCTCCTCTCGATAATTTTTATACCGGTAGATTCAACCGATCAATGCAACACCCTCTGGGATACAGTGGAGTGGGAGGGTGATTGTGATGGGACAGATGGGACGTCCGGGCCTATCTGCGGGCCAGAAAGCAGACCTGTGGCAACGATGGAAGCAGGGGCAGTCGTTGAGTGAGATCGGGCGAGCGCTCGGTAAGCACGCCGGATCGATTCATGGCGTGCTGTCCTCAAATGGTGGGTGTATTCCTCCCATTCGCAGGCGGTCGCGCTGGGCGCTAACACTGCCTGAGCGAGAGGAAATTTCTCGGGGCATGGCGGCGAATCGCTCCATCCGATACATTGCCGCTATGCTCGGTCGCGCACCCTCCACGGTCAGCCGTGAAATCACCCGCGGTGGTGGAGCCCCTACGTATCGTGCCGCTGAGGCTGATGCGCGGGCCTGGGATCGGACACGCCGCCCCAAGCCCTGTCGACTCGCCGTCGCCCCCATGCTCCAGGGGATCGTGGCGAGCAAATTGGCGTTGGAGTGGTCGCCCGAACAAATCGCGGGATGGCTCAAACGGGAATTCCCAGGGCAGGAGACGATGCAAGTCTCCCACGAAACGATCTACCGCAGTCTGTTCATTCAAGCCCGGGGCGTGCTGAAGAAAGAATTACTGGGGCATCTCCGATCCCGACGGAGGATGCGGCGAGTGAAGCATGCGACCACGGCTGGCCAGTCGCGCGGGCAGATCGTGGATGGCGTCTCCATCCGTAACCGTCCTGCGGACGTGGAAGATCGGGCCATTCCCGGTCACTGGGAAGGGGATCTGATTACGGGCTCACAGAATACGCACATCGCCACCCTGGTGGAACGGCAGTCTCGCTTCACGATGCTGGTGAAGGTGCCGGGGAAAGACACCGCTGGTGTGGTGATGGCGCTGAGCAAGCAGGTACGACGATTGCCCTCGGCATTGCGCCGGTCGTTAACCTGGGATCGTGGGATGGAATTGGCCCAGCACAAACGCTTGACGATCGCGACCAACGTGCAGGTCTATTTCTGTGACCCGCAAAGTCCGTGGCAGCGGGGCACCAACGAAAATACGAATCGCTTGCTGCGTCAGTATTTCCCGAAAGGCACCAACCTGTCACGCTACTCTCAGGCAGACTTGAACAGGGTCGCGTTACGGTTGAATCAACGGCCGCGGAAGACATTGGGATTTCAGACGCCAGTGGCTATATTGAAGACAGGTGTTGCGCTCACCGGTTGAACCTACCCCGTCTTAACGCGCGACCGGCCCGGTTTAACACCGTTCTGACGTCGTGCTTGGTACGCTTCCACCATACAAAGTAACGCTCATCATGAGGTTGCCTGCATACGGCAACAGAAGAGCGAAGGAGTCTTCGATGACGTTGGTCGTACTGGGCTTGCTGTTGGAGATGGCCGGGCTGCTGTGGATGCTGGTCATTGCCATCATGCAGGCGGATCACCAAACCCATAGGAAGAGTCCGCGAGAGGCGAATCAGGCGGTCGTGAAGACAGCACATTGCGGGTCCAGGGCCGCGTAACAGAAGACGAAGGGTGCAGGGGAAGGAAGAGCAGCAATCATGACGCAAATGGTGTGGTCGATAGGCCAAGTTGCATTGTTTGCTGTGGGGATCATGACGACTCCGGTTCTCGGCCAAGACCTCTTCGGCCCCCGAGGGGAAGCTGAGTTGCGAAACAGCGCGTTGCTCCAGGCCGCGGATCAAGGAAAGGCGCAACAACCGTCCTGGCACTATGGTGGATTCATAGACCTGGGCTACTCACTCAACTTCAATTTTCCGGCGAATCATTTGTTTCGCGATCGCAGTACGACCCCGAGGGTCAATGAACTCGACATCAATATGGCGGGCGCCTATGTCCGGAAAGACCCTTCCGATCAGTCACGCTGGGGGACGGAATTGCTGGTTCAGGGTGGGATGGATGCCAAGGATTACGGATTCGGAGTCAATTTGCCCAAGGTGCAAGGTTCCGACGCGTTGCGCCACTTCGGTCGCGCGAATGTGTCCTATCTCGCGCCGGTCGGGAACGGCCTGACTGTTCAAGCGGAACTCTTCAACAGCTTGATTGGCTATGAGTCGCTCTACGCCAAGGATAATGTCACTTACACGCGCGCCTGGATCGCCGATTATTCTCCATACCTGATGTTCGGGGCCAATGCGGTGTACCCCTTCAACAACCAATGGACTGAGACGGTGTTCGCGCTCAACGAATACTTCCATCTCCAAAACTCGAACAATCTTCCGAGTTATGGGGCGCAAGTGGCCTACAAACCCAGTGGACCCTGGACCTTTAAGGAAACGATCTATTACGGGCCCGATCAATCGAACACCTCACTGGAGTTTTGGCGATCCTTCTCGGACCCCATCGTGGGATGGAAGGTGAACGACGACGTGACCGTTGCGGGCGAGTATCAGATTGGAACGCAGAAGAATGCCACGGCGCCTTCGGCTGGTTGGGTAAGCACTCATCAAGGCTGGCTTGGCCTGGTGGTTTCGGAAGTACTCGAAAGATGCGAGACTCGAACAGATGGAGAACGAGGCGCGGGTGGCGCCACCCATGAGCAACTACCACCCCAAGCACGAAAGCAGTATCATATAAGAAGGTCGAGGAGACCGTGTCATTGTTAGCCAACGATTCTCCGAGCAGGACTCAAAGACTCCTTGAGTCAGGAGGTCAGCATGAAAGTCGTCTGGTGGGTCTGGACTTCAACAGTGGTACTGCTTGCTCTGCTTGGCACGGAGGCCGAGGCCGGTAGAACGCTCCGTGACTTCAGCGGCGATGCCATGCAGCAGTATGATAGTCGGATGATGTCGTCTCCGGTGATGCGCTTCCCTGGCTTATTCGGAATATCCCTTTGGCCATACATCGTCTATCCCCCAGCTCCATCTATGACGATCGTAAATGTCCAGGTCCAACTTCCCGAGTTGGAACAACGGCCGACGCCAGCGCCCACACCTCCGGCCCGTCCAAAATTTTGGATCGCTCGGTGTGGAGCCTTTATCGAGCTCGAAGTGAGTTCGACAATGAGTCTGATGGAAGAGGAACGGAAGCCCTGCTCTCCCTAACGAGCGAACAGAAAGGCTGATGGACACGACCGATCACCTTTCAGGCGTCACTCACTCAACGAGTGGCCTAACCCGGGGGAGCTCACGGGAGATCACTCCCCACTGTCATCGAGGCCATACCGTCGTCCCCTCTCATGCCGAATGGCCCAAGCACTGCTTCAGAAAATTCCCCTACGCAGCGCGCAACAATCCCTTTTTGAAGCCGTCGAACGCCTCGTCATGCTTCACTACGTTCGCTCATCGTGCTCGATAAACTGCCAATGCTTTTCGGCGCTCTTCGTTATGTCACCTGCCCCGACAAGCTGACGTGCAGAATCTTTACCACGGTCTGGTTGCTCTGAGCTGTCTGCTACAGGTAGGGCAATGAAGTTCTCGGATCTCTTTGGCTCCATCGTCTTTTATGATCATTCTCCTCGCCCCCCACTTCCCTCTCTCTGGGTACCGCTCAGTGGTCACGCAGAATGCATGGCATGCATTTCTACGGAGGATTCTGTTTCATTCTCAATAGCGCCAAGGCGATGCGAATCCGTCTTCAGAAAGAACCGCCGGGTGTTGAATTAACTCGGTTTGGCAAGAGCCGTGTCAATCAGCAGTTTGAATTCCTCAAAAGATTTGGCGCCGATAAGCGGGCGTCCGTTGATAAAGAATGTGGGCGTACTCGTCACGCCCACATTCAGCGCGTCTCGCAAGTCACCCCCCACTTCCGAGGCGTATTCATGTGTATCGAGACAAGGTGAGAATGCAGCCATATCCAGCGAGGCCTCCTGAGCAAGCCGGTTGAAATCCCATCCCGCCCCCGTCTGTTGGTGCTCAAAGAGGAGGTCATGATAGGCCCAGAACTTCCCCTGTGCAGCGGCGCATTGAGCTGCTTCCGCTGCTTGCTTAGCATGGATATGATTAGGCGCGGGGTAATCCCGATACACGAATCGGACCTTCTCTCCGTAAGCGCGGAGTACTTCCTTAATCACGCCCGCACTCCGTTTACAAAACGGACATTGGAAGTCAGAAAACTCGACGATCGTCACCGGCGCGGCAGCTGGGCCTGTCGAAGGATCGTCGTCCGTTGAGATAGCAAGTACTGGTTCGGTGATTCGAGGAAGGTCTAACTGGATTGGGATTTGTCGTCGCAAGGCCACAATCATGGCCTGCCGTCGCTCTGAGAGGGACTTCGTAGTGTCGAAGATTGGTTGTTGAGAGTCTATAGAATGAGACGAATCGGACCTGAGTGAGGCAGGTGGAGTGCCCATGAGTTGCTCCACAGTTTTTCCCGTTCGCGTTGCTTCGGTGCGCAACAATTCTGCATCGATGAGGTGCTGTACGGCATAGAGGAGGAGTTGCGACCGTTGCTGCTCAAGCTGATAGAGCGGGAGAGCGATTTGGTGCTCTGCCTCGAGCAGTGTAATCGAGTGATTCCCAACTGTGGCAACTACAGGCGAGTCTGATGAATCGCTCAGTTTTGTCGGTGACGCGGTCTTGGAGAACAGCAGCAACGATCCAACTATGCTGATGATCACGAGGGCGAGCGTGGACCAAAGTCTTGGTTTCGAGTGGAGTGTCATGGAGCGCATAGGTCTTCTCATTTAGGCACCTTCAGTGTGCGAGGCCTGTTCCGGTATGGTGACGCAGCGTGTGCCGGAATTGTCCTGTAGCGTGCCCCTCCTCGCAATCCCCCCAACGAGTCAGAGAGAGACTACGAGTGCCCAATGGTCACAGCGGCGTGGGTGTCCTATCCTGGGGCGAAATGGCCGCGTGAGGCAGGGCTTCCCCGGCTGGGTTGTCAAAGCAACACTCATGAGCCGTGTGTCACAGAAACCTCAGGAGGGTATCGGATGCACAGTTGGGATAAAACATTGATCGGAACAAGTAAGTGTTTTCTCCAAGCGACTGGGATGATCCCGCTGCTGAGCGTGGCCAAATCCACGGTGTTGATATCGGGAGAAACGGGAACGGGGAAGGAGCTTTTTGCAAGGGCCATCCACTATACGGGTGAACGACGAGGGAAACCGTTTGTCCCAGTCAATTGTGCAGCCCTCCCGGATCATTTGATTGAAAACGAGTTGTTCGGCCATAGCAAGGGCGCCTTCACGGGTGCGTTGAACGAGAAGTCTGGATTATTTCAGGAGGCGAATGGCGGGACGTTGTTTCTCGATGAAATCAACTCGCTCAATCTGACGGTTCAGAGCAAGCTTTTGCGGGTATTGCAGGATCAAGAGTTTAGGCCATTGGGTTCGACCAAGAGCCAAAGAGTCGATGTGAAAATTGTTGCAGCCACCAATACGGACTTGCGCTGCTTAGTTGAAAGTCGTCAATTTCGAGAGGATCTATTCTACCGTCTGAATATTCTTTCAGTCCTCCTGCCTTCTTTGCGCGACCGAAAAGAAGATATTCTTCTGCTGACAACGCATTTTCTGAGGATCTATGCAAAAGAATTCGGCAGGGGCCCCATCACGCTCGCCCCCTCATCCAAGGCGAAACTGATGGGATACCCTTGGCCTGGAAATGTGAGAGAACTGGAAGGTGTGGTTCAGCGTGCCGTGGTCATGGCGGCTGGAGATGTGCTTGAAGCCCACGATTTTGATTTGCCGGATAACAAGCAGCCTGAGCCTGTGGGACCAACCATGGCGTTGCTGTCGCGGGGACAGATCACTGATGAATGCAGCTTTCAAAAGATGAAGACGAGAGTGATTGAGGAATTCGAGCGGACGTACCTCTGTGAACTACTCTCGGCACATCAGGGCAACATTTCGCAAGCTGCTCGGGCCGCGAAGAAGGAACGTCGGGCGTTCCAGCGTCTTCTGCACAAGCATGGGCTGGATCGGCGCGTGTTCTTTGCAGCGTAGGGCTCCTTTTCCTGAGGAAGGTTTACCGCAGCATATGTCTAGAGGAAAGGCCTATCCCAACACTTACATGTATTTATGCGGGAGCAGCATCGGGCACTAGAGTTGCTCTGATCCGCTGCCTATGGACAGGCCGGGTGTTTCTGAGAACAACAACGTGGTGGCGTGGCTTATTCTGGGTTACCTCTGTTCTCACCCGGACGCGAAGGATACTGTGGCTGGGGTCGGAAAATGGTGGCTCCGAACCGAAGGAATTGATATCGACATGAGGCGGGTTCGAAGTGCGCTGGATTACCTGGTTGAGTGGGGATGGTTGACATCGATGATGAGCGGATCAGGCTGTACAGTATATGGACTGAATAAAGAGCGTCAGCCTACCCTCCAGCAGTTTCTTCAAGGCCACTCAATTCTTCATTAAACATCATGGGCACGCGGGTGCGGCTGGTGTGTCGGCTGCGGAAGTCTGGGCGCCTGCGCTTCCAAGGACTTGGTGCGCCTGGCGAAGATTTTCCGTGGCTTTTTCATAGAATTGAGGATTCAGCTCGATCGCCTTCTCGAAGCAAACGGCGGCCTGTTTGGCATTCCCCATGCTGAGCAGTGCGACCCCGAGGTTGTTGTAGGCGCGAGGCTCGTCCGTCGCTTTCTTGAACGAATCAAGCGCATCGGCATACCGCTGACGATGCGCGTAGGCGACTCCCAAATTGTTATATACCTTTGGCGGGGCAGAACCGGCGGCCACCGCCTGTTCATAGGCCTGGATCGCGGCCTCGTGCTCTCCACTCAGTGCATATGCGAGACCGAGATTGTTCAAGATGCCTGGTTCGCGTGGATGTAGCGCCAGCGCTGCCTTGTATGCAGTGATGGCATCCCCATGGCGTTGCCCTTGGTCATAGGCAAGGCCTAGTAAGTTTTGGGAGACCCAACTTGATGGGTCGAGTGTGACGGCCTTTGTGAGCGCCTCCTCGGCCTCATGCAATTTGCCTTGTAGCAGGTAGACGTGCCCGATTCCCTGATGAGCTGGTGCCGACTTGGGTTCCCGAGTCCGCAGATCCTGAAACTGAGTGAGCGCCGGCTCGAACATTCCCTGTTGTAGGAAAATCTGCCCGAGCTTGAGGCGGACAGAGTTACGGGCCGGGTCCGTCTTCAGCGCCTTGCTGTAGTGGACGCTCGCTAGCGGGAAGTTGCGGCGTTGTGCGTCCATATCCCCTGCCCGTTCGTGCTCTTCTGCACTCATCTCAGGGGCCGAGGGATTGGGGTCCTCAAGACTTCCCTGCTCCCCCTTTTGGGGTTCCATCACCTGTCGATACTCATCCATATTGAACGACGAGGGTGTGGATTCTTTGGAACCGGCGCAGCCGGTCACAACACAGGTTCCAACAAAAAGACCGACGCTAAGCTGAATTCTGGATTGCTTCCAAGTGCTCATAGCCATCCTTTCCTGTACTACCCTTTGCGCAGGTCTGGCGCAGTCCAGCATTACGTGATGCCTACCGGATGGTCAAACAAAACTGTTGTTTCTCCTCCCGCTCAATGGGGGGTTCTGACCGCTTTCTCTCGAAGTGCGGCTCCTGGGCCGCAGCAGGAGAAGGAGTCGCGGGTTGTTGCCTGAGGTCTGAATGCCGCAGCCAACGGAGCGGAGCATAGAAATGATTCAGACTAACAAATGGATAGGAAAATGTAGTCGCTGGCCGCTGCTTTGCACTGTCCTGTGAGCATGCGGAGACGGCTATCAGACGCGACAACCCGGGTGAAGGAGGTGAGGGAATTCCCGATTGGTGTGATGAGTCGCGAAATGAGAGTCGGAGACGCAGCGTGAACAGGATGTTCGGGAGCTATAACCATTCATGAGACACAGAAGAAAGGTGACGACCATGTTGAACGCAATTCGTCAGTTTGTGAAGGAAGAAGAAGGTGCCTCGGCTGCTGAGTACGCCCTGTTCTTGGCATTGATCACTGCGGCGTTGGCTACTGTGGTTGGTCTTCTCGGCGGGGCCATTTCAACCGCTGTCGTGAATGCCACCGCTGCCATCAGCTAGTCATGGCATGAGAAACCGGTTGGCCCGGTTCATGATCGGGCCAACCGTCAGTGTTGTAGGCTGAGGGGAAGATACGAGCGTGAAGCCGATGGTGGATTGAGTCTGGCAGTAATTTGTGCGGGCTTGAATGACTGGGCTGGTATCCGGGACAGCGTCTGAATCAAGGTTTATAGCTTTCTGAAATAGAGGGGGACATTACGATGGAGACGGTCATGGTCGGAGCACTCGCGGCGGTTCTCGTCACGGCAATGTGGACCGACCTGCGCTCGTCTCGAATCCCTAATTGGTTGACCTTCTCCACAATGGGTTTTGCGCTTGTTGGTCATGCCTCGCTCGGTGGTCTCCGGGGAGCGATCTTCAGTCTGGCTGGGCTTGGGATAGGTTTGGGGCTCTTCTTGATCCTGTATGTGTCCGGAAGCATTGGGGCGGGCGATGTGAAATTGATGGCAGCTGTGGGAGCCATCATGGGGCCATACGGCGCGTTCTTATCCGGACTACTTGCCATGCTGGTAGGTGGCCTCTATGCCCTTGGCGCCATGTGTTATCAGTGGGGATTCGTCGCCACTGGCCGAAAGCTGGCCGATGCGACAGTAGGAGTCTTTCTGACGGGGGGAAAGGCTTGGACCCAGGAATTAGCCCTCCCGTTCCGTCTGCGCTATGGGCTCGCGGTTGCGGGCGGCACCCTACTTTTTCAACTCGGACTTCACCCCTTCAGAGTATAGGCGTTTGCCAGAACTTGGCTAGACTGAAGCGTACGGAATTGAGACAGACGACAAGGGAATCAGAGATGAGGCCAGTCGTGATGACTGAAGAGGAGACGAAACAATGAAGCGTTACCGGCCCCTGGCATTTTTCTGCGTAGCGGTGGTGCTCGGCCTCGTGACGAGCCTACTGGTGTTCTCCTGGTTGCAGAATGAAAAAAACCGGTTGATGGCGGCTCCGATTCCCTTGAGCCAGAACGTGCAGGTGCTTGTGTCCAATGCGGATCTCTCCTGGGGAACCAAGCTGACGCCGGAAATGATGCAGCTGCAGGAGTTCCCTTCGGGAGCGATCCCCGAAGGCCACTTCACCAGCTTAGAGGCCATCAAGGATCGGGTGCTCTTAGTTGATCTCAAGCGGAGTGAACTGGTCTTGGAGTCGAAGCTGGCGCCGGTTGGGACGACGAGCGGTGGAATATCAGCGGTGACGGATGTGAATAAACGAGCCATGTCGGTGAAGGTCGATGATGTGATCGGAGTGGCCGGGTTTATCAAGCCGGCGGACCACGTCGATGTCATGGTGACCATCGAGCCGCCCGGGGGGAAGCATGAGAACGCCATTTCCAAGATGATTCTGGAGAACGTGAAAGTGCTGGCCGCCGGCACGCAGATGGAGCGGAAGGGCAAGGATGAAGAACCCAAGCAGGTCCAAGTGATTACGGTGGAAGTGGATGTGGAAGAAGCTGAAAAGCTCGCGCTGGCATCGACCCAGGGGCGGCTCCGCCTGGCGCTCAGGAATCCCCTCAACAAGGAACATGTGTTGACGAAGGGGGCCAATGTCGGGGCGTTGTTGAGTTCGTTCCGTCCGAAGCAAGCGGCCAAGTCGAGGATCGAGGACGACGGGAGTGTGCGGATCGAAGTCATCAAAGGCGATGTCCGCAAGGAATACAAATTCTAGGCGTCATGGAGGCGTGATGATGAAGACAACGAAGAAGCGAGTTGGGGACGGCGGTCTGTGGGCGATGGCCCTTGTGATCGTTGGAGCCTTGTTGGGGCTGGGTGACGCACTCGCAGCCAATGAGGGCATGGCCCATCCCCTGAGTCCGATCCGCGAGGCACAACAAGTAAGTCTTGTCGTTGGAAAATCAACCGTGCTGGATATGCCGGTGGCGATCAAGCGCGCGTCCTTGGCCGATCCGCAGATTGCTGACGCCATCGTGCTGAGTCCGAAACAGATCTATGTGACAGGCAAGGGCTACGGTTCGACGAATCTGACGCTCTGGGGCAAGGACGATCAGGTGCTCGCGATTTTCGATCTGGACGTGGGGGTCGACCTCACGCGGTTGAAACAGCACCTCGGCGAACTGCTTCCGGATGAAACCAACCTCCGGCTGAAGGGCACGAACGATCATGTGACGGTCTCGGGCACGGTGTCGAGCGAGGCGCGGCTGAGTCAGGTGCTGGCTGTGGCGGAGGCCTATGCCCCGAAGAAAGTCCTGAACTTTCTTAAGGTGTATCCCGAACCGATCGGCAGCCCCGCACCGGATGTGCAGACGGTGACGGTGGAGGTGATTAAGGGCACGTCCGTGAATTCTGTGAAGTTCTGAAGTGAAACAGTCGCAGTGCCTGTCCAACAGCGAGAAGAGTGGTTGCCAAGACTCTGGAGGAACATATCGATGAAACAACGTGATGTGATCGTGACAGTGGGATTGCTGTTGGGGATCTGTGCGGTGCCGGTGATCTATGCAGAAGAGCCGGCAGTCGGCACTCCAGCTGGCGGCGCGATGGAGCAGCGTGACATTCAGAAATTGGAGTTGACCTCGGGCAAGTCGAAAGTGTTGGACTTGCCGGTGGCGATCAAACGGGCGTCCCTGGCGAACCCGGACGTGGCCGATACCGTGGTCCTGTCTCCGACCCAGATCTATCTGACGGGCAAGGCGACGGGGGTGACGAATCTGACGCTCTGGAACGAGAGCGGCAACATGATGGGCATGTACGACGTGGTCATTGCTCCAGATTTAAGTCGCCTGAAAGAAAATCTTCACAAGGCATTGCCGGAGGAGAAGGGGATTCTGGTCACCTCCAGCCACGACCACATCACCCTCTCCGGCACCGCCTCAAATGCTAATAGTCTGACCAGGGCGATCAGTATCGCGGAGGCCTACGCGCCGAAGAAGGTCATCAATGCCTTGCAAGTCGGGGGAGTGCAACAGGTCATGCTTGAAGTGCGCGTGGCAGAAATGAATCGTGAGTTGATCAAGCGGCTTGGGGTCAATTTCAGCGCGATCGGCCCCAACGAGTTCGGAGTCTCGCTCCTCGGTGGATTGACAAGTCTGGCAACCTTCACCAATCCGGGCGTGGGCGGCGGGGCAGCGACGGTCACGACGGCGCTGACGTCGACGGTGAACGGGATCTTCGGATTCGAGACTGGAAGTATCTCATGGACTGGATTTGTCGATGCATTGAAGGAAGAGAATCTCATCAAGGTGTTGGCGAAGCCTACTCTTGTAGCGCTGAACGGCCAGGAAGCGGCGTTTCTCGCCGGGGGCGAGTTTCCCATTCCTGTGCCCCAGGCCTTTGGATTGGTGACGGTCCAGTTCAAGAAATTCGGGGTCGGTTTGGTGTTTACCCCCAACATCATGAATAGCAAGCACATCAGTTTGAACGTGGCGCCTGAAGTTTCGGAACTGGATTTTCAGAATGCGTTGCGGCTGCAAGGGTTTCTCGTGCCGGCTATTACGACGAGACGGGCTGCGACGACCATCGAACTGGCGGACGGGCAGAGTTTCGCCATCGGCGGGCTGATGCGGGACAACGTCCGCGAATCGGTGAAGAAGGTTCCGTTCCTCGGCGAGATTCCCATCCTGGGTGCGCTCTTCAGAAGCAGTTCGTTCCAGAAAAACGAAACGGAACTCGTCATCATCGTGACGCCGCATCTCGTTAAGCCGCTGGACATGACGGCACAGACCTTGCCGACCGATTACTACGTGGAGCCGAACGACTTCGAGTTCTACCTGATGGGATTCTCGGAAAAGGGAGGATTCGGGGGTAAGGCCGGGCAGCGCTCGCCCGCTGCCGAAGTGCTCTCCAACCGCGTGGGTAGACCGACGGCAATGGAGGGACAGGTTGGGCATATTGTTCCGTAAACGACGCAGGAATGGACCAGTAGAACAGACATTTGGTTGAGAGGGAGATCACAATGAGCAGAATGAATAGCATCTTGGTGGTCATGGCGGTGGGACTGATGGTCGGGGCCTGTTCCCCGACGACGATCAGCCCCAATTGGGGAACATCCTACCAACATATGCGGGCGCAGCAGGTTCTGAATCCCACGGCCGGTGAGCAGCTCGACCCGGTCGAGGGACAGGATGGAAAAGTGAGTGCGACGGCCATGGAGGCCTATCGGAAGAACTTCGAGAAGCCGGATGCGGAGTTCACCAGGTCAGCGGTAGCAAGCGGCGTACAAACCAAGTAGTCGAGTAAAGGGATGAGGTCAATGCGAAAGCTGAACGAGCGCGGCGCGGTGGCGGCGGAGTTTGCGCTCCTGTTGCCGGTTCTCTTGACGATCCTCTTCGGGATCATCGAGTTCGGCATGATCATGTATGGCCGCGAAGTTGTCACCAATGCCAGCCGGGAAGGGGCGCGGGCGGGGATTGTGCAGGTCTCCCCCAAACCGACATCGGGTGATATTACGACTATTGCGACGAATTACCTTACCGGAACTGGGATTAACCTGTCGGATGTGACGATTTCGGTGGCAGGGGCGGGAGGCTCGAGCCCCGCGACGGTGACGGTAACTGCGACCTATAACTATCCCTGGTTGATCCCTTACATTCCGACTGTCTTGGGCTTGCCCAGTCCGCTGCCGATCACGATGTCGACGACGATGCGCCATGAATAATTTGTTGAACAAGCGAAGGGATGCTCCAATGGCCCATATAGTTGTACAACACCTTACGAAGCCCCTTAGTAATTCCCGCGGGGTGGCGGCGGTGATGGTCGCGCTCACGTTGACAGTATTGCTGGCGATGGCGGCGGCCGCGATCGATGTTGGCCATGCGCTTGTGGCGAGGAACGAACTGCAGAATGCCGCGGATGCCGCTGCGTTGGCCGGTGCGAGGACCTTGGGAATCGCCTACGAAGGGATGACACCGGCTGAGATGGCTATCTATACACTCACGGGCGGAGATCAGGCGGCGATCGTGGTTGCGGCTCAGGCGACAAGCGTGCTGAATCAGGCTGCGGCCGTCAATGTGTCGGTGAATGCCGCTGACGTTCAGATTGGGTTATGGAACTCCTCGACGGGGACCTTTACCCCGACGGTCAATCAACCCCGATCGGTCAGAGTCGTCACCCATCGAGACGGTAGTGCGAATGGTCCGATCAGCACCTTCTTGGCGAGCGTGGTCGGCATGACGAGCGTGAATGTGAGTGCAGCGGCTACCGCGGAACTCACTGCCATCGGGTCCACGCCTCTTGGTGCGTTGGATCTTCCGGTGGCCATCTCGGAATTGTTCTTTAGCCAGTACGGGTGCGGAGATTCGATCATGCTCTACCCCAGCAATGGGACACCGGAATCATGTGCCGGGTTTACAACGTACGATGTGGCTCCCTCGAATGATAATGCGATGCGAAACATCATCAATGGCATGATTGATGGAACTTATCAGGTGCCGCCCACTACGGCGGGCGTGACGCAGCTCGAGTTTACGAATGGAACCTTGAGCAATCCTACATGGAATGCGCTGGCGAATCTTTTCCAACAAAGGAGTGCCGGAACGGGGTATTGGGATGCGCTGGTGCCGGTGTATGAGGGGAACGATTGCAGTCCGAGCGGCGCGATCACGATCAAGGGGTATGCCAATATTCGCATAACCAATGTGCAGGGTCCACCGAACCATCTGATTACTGGCAATGTGACGTGTCCTCTGTTTCAGGCTGGGGGAGGCGGTGGCGGTCCAGCCTACGGCGTATTCACCACCTTGCCTGGTCTGGTCGAATAATCAGTATAACTGAGGAGAATGGCTCACATGGCTCGTTTGATAGCAGTGTCGATTAACTGTCGAAACGAGGCAGCTCGACAGACCTTTGAAGAAATTGTTTCGCGTCGGCGTGATTATCTGGTGACCAAGGGGCAGGGAACCGGCGCCGCCGACATGCTCTTGCTCGAACTCGATGAGTTTCGTCCACAGCAGACGTTCGGCCACATTCGTGAGTTGTTGGGCGCCTCGCCGGACCTTGAAGTGTTTCTCACAGCCTCGCGGACGGACCCGCAAGTTCTGTTGGATGCGTTCAGGGTCGGGGTGAAGGAATTCTTGCCTCAGCCGTTGACTCGGCAAGAGGTCGAGCCGGCGCTGGTACGGTTCGAGGAACGGTTCAATGGGCGGATGTTGGCTACGGAGAGGCAGTCTGGCCGAGTGGTCAGTGTCATCGGCGCGCGGGGAGGAATGGGTGCGAGCACGGTTGCGACTAACCTCGCGATGTCGATCCAGCAGGTGAGCCGGCAGGAGCCGGTCGCATTGGTGGATTTGGATTTACACGGGGGCGATCTCGGTTTGTTTTTGGACCTGCGTCCTTCGCAAGGCCTGAAGCATCTCTCGAAAGACATCTCAAGGCTGGATGAGACCATCGTGCGGAGCAGCTTGGCGAAACATTCGTCAGGCCTCCATTTGCTTTCCTCAGGCTACGAAGGTTTCGAGGAGGTTGCGCAAGCGCCGGGCAGCACGATGCGGGTATTGGGGCTTCTCCGATCCATGCATCAGCATATGGTGATCGATTGTGGACATGTGCTCGATCCGGCGGTTAAGGAGTCGTTGGATTGCTCTGATCAGATCATCGTGGTCATGACCCTTTCGTTGCCGGCTATCCGAAGGACCAAACGGTTGCTAGATGTGCTGCGGATGGCGGTCTATCCGTCCGGGAAGGTAGGCGTGGTGGTCAATCGCTACAGTAACGATCAAAAAGACCTTTTAACGGAAACCGAAAGCCTCTTAGGTCTGCCGATGGCCGGATTGATTCCGAACGATTACGGGACGGCCAGTGAGGCGATTAACCATGGCAAGCCGTTGACAATCATGGCGTCGAAGACATCCATTGGACAATGGTACTTGCGAGGGACGGGGCCGCTGATCGACGACAAAGGGTCCGTTGGTGGAAATGGGCATGGGAAAGGGGTTGAAAAGAAGTCCTCGTTCATAGGGCGCTGTTTCTCAACTCTGGGGCTGGAAACCGGTAGCAAACCATTCGTGGCGTGACGATCGAAGGGAACGTTGCGTGCGCGATTGTGAAGGAGGGTGCGACACAACATGCTGGCGACTAAACCAGTGAACGGTGCAGACGTCGGGTCCCACTTTCATGAGCTGAAAGATCGACTCCATCAGCGCGTGATCGAACTTCTCGACCTGAACATCATCGGGACGCTGTCACAAGAGGCTGTGACGAACCAGTTGAGTAGGCTCATCGAGCAGCTCCTTCAGCAAGAGCCCGTCCCGCTGAACCAACGGGAAAGGACTCAGATCACACAGGACATCCTGCACGAAGTGTTGGGTTTGGGGCCGTTGGAGCCTTTGTTGGCTGATCAGACCATCAACGATATTCTGGTCAATGGACATAAACAAGTGTTTGTCGAACGGTCCGGGCGGCTGGAGCTGACGACGGTCCGATTCAGAGACGATGCGCATCTGAAGAAGATCATCGAGAAGATCGTCTCGCGTATCGGGCGCCGCATCGATGAGTCGTCGCCCATGGTGGATGCCCGGCTTGCAGATGGGTCCCGCGTCAACGCGATTATTCCGCCGTTGGCCATCGATGGGCCGTCGCTCTCGATCAGAAAGTTCAGCAAAGACCCGTTGCAGCTGTATCACTTGGTCGAAAAACGATCGCTGACGCCGGAGATCGGCGAGTTGATGAAGGCCGTTGTGCAAGCGCGTTTGAACGTGTTGATCTCAGGCGGGACAGGCTCGGGGAAAACCACGCTGTTAAATGTGCTATCCGGGTTTATCCCAAACGACGAACGGATTGTGACGATCGAAGATGCCGCTGAGCTTCAATTGCGCCAGGACCATGTGGTTCGCTTAGAAACACGACCAGCGAATATCGAAGGCAAAGGCGAGGTTGCGCAACGCGAGTTGGTCAAGAATGCGCTCCGTATGCGGCCTGACCGAATCATTCTCGGCGAGGTGCGCGGCGCAGAAAGCTTGGACATGCTGCAGGCGATGAATACCGGCCATGACGGTTCCTTGACGACCGTCCATGCCAATTCCTGTCGTGATGCGCTGACCAGGATCGAAACCTTGGTGTCCATGGCGGGCCTCAATCTGGCCACCAAGGCGATGCGGCATTATGTGTCGTCCGCGCTCGACGTGATTATTCAGATTGCGCGCATGTCGGACGGAACGAGGAAATTGATAAGTCTCCAAGAGGTGGTTGGCATGGAGGGTGACTTGATTACGCTTCAAGAACTGTTCAGCTTTCAGCAGACCGGACTCGATGAAAATCGTAGGGTTAAAGGACGGTTCAAGGCAACGGGTGTACGGCCGAAGTTTGCCGAGCGCTTGGCAGCAAAGGGCGTATCGCTGCCGCTCGATTTGTTCGATCCCGCGAAGGTGTACGAATGCTAACGGTACTGATTGCACTCGGAATATTCGGAACGATTCTGCTGTTGATGTATGCCTGCGCAGCAATGTACCGCCTGTTGGCCCCGCGTGGGACTGACCACGCGGTCAATCGGATCCAGAAATGGACGGCGCCGATGGAAGCGGTTCAACTGGAGATTGTCCGAAAAGAATCGCTCAGCGATATTCCATGGTTGAACGAGATCCTTCTGAGGACACGGAGGCTGGCACCGTTGCGGGCCCTCCACCAGCGGGCGGACTGCCGGCTGCCTCTGGGTATGTTTGCGCTGGCCTCTCCGCTCCTTGCCATAGGAGGTATCTTTCTGGCTCTCATGATGCATCAGACGATGGTGCTTGCTGTGTTGTTAGCCGCCGTGCTTGGTTCAATTCCTACGGGATATCTCTATTGGCTGAAGAATCAGCGGATGGCAAAGTTTGAACGCCAGCTTCCGGATGCCCTTGAGTTGGTCTCGCGTGCCTTGCGGGCCGGACATGCGTTCTCGGTGGGATTGAAAATCGTGGGGGATGAAGCGGCTGATCCCATCGGCCAAGAGTTTCGGCGTGTGTTCGATGAGATTTCGATGGGAGTGGCGCTTCCGCAGGCGCTTCAGAACATGACCGAACGGGTGGATAACGTGGATGTGCGGTTCTTTGTGACGTCAGTGATGGTTCAGCGGGAAACAGGCGGTAACCTTGCGGAAATTATCGACTCCCTGGCAACCCTTATTCGGAGCCGGTTTGAGCTTCAAATGAAAGTGAAGGCGTTGTCCGCAGAGGGGCGTTTTTCCGCCATCATCCTCCTGGGGCTCCCCATATTTGTCGGGGTGATACTATACAAGGTAAATCCTGAGTACCTGGGGCTGCTGTTTTCCGATCCCCTCGGCCAACGATTCGTGACAGCGGGTAGTGTCATGATGGTATTGGGTGCCATCATGATCAAACGTATGGTGGTGATCAAGGTGTAAGGAGCGGCGCATGGAACTTCCATTGGTTGCGGCATTGTCAACATTTCTGGTGGTGTTGCTGGCCGGCACAGCATTGTTTCTCTATCTCAATTCTCGCGAGGCTCTGCAGACGTGGCGACGTCGAGCGGAGGGACAGGTGGTTGCCGACGAGGCTGGGGGAGATTCAGCTGGGATTGTTCAGCAGGTACAAGCACAGATGCATGCCTTGCTGGAATGGTTCGCTAAGCTGAATCAGCCATCCAACGTGGAGGAAATGCGGGCAACGCGGCGTCTCTTGATTACTGCCGGCTATCGGAGCGGGAAAGCGCCGGTCTTCTACACGGGCGCGAAGTTGCTGCTGGCCGTTATGACTGTGGCGCTGGTAGCGATGGTTCCCGTCAAGGTACTCGGGTTTCCCACTACCACCAATTTGATTTTTTACTATCTGCTCGCGGCCACCTGTGGCTATTATGCTCCATCGATTTGGCTTCAGCGGGTTATTGCCAATCGGCAGGATGCCCTACAGCGGGCGATCCCTGATGCGCTGGACTTGATGGTGGTTTGTGTGGAGGCAGGATTGGGGCTTGATCAAGCCATTGCCCGTGTTGGGGAGGATGTCAAGCAAGCCCATCCGGTGTTGGGCGACGAGTTGAATATCCTGGCGGTGGAGTTAAGGACAGGTGTGCAACGGCAGGAGGCGCTCAGAAATCTTGCGCACCGTACCAATCTTGAGGAGGTCAAGAATCTCGTGGCGCTCCTGGTGCAAACAGATCGATTTGGAACCAGCATTGGTCAGGCGCTTCGTGTGCATGCCGACTCCATGCGGACGGCTCGGCGATTGCGGGCAGAGGAATTGGCGGCGAAACTGCCGGTGAAGCTCTTGTTGCCCCTTATTTTCTTCATTTTCCCGAGCATGTTTGTCGTGACGATCGGTCCGGCGGTCATCAAAATTATCAGGGTTTTGTTTCCTGCACTTGCTGGGCAGTAGAGGGAACATTGCTGGCGTTGGGTAGCTCTGTGAAGCGCCTACTTCGAGAGACCCTGTCAAAACGGATTCTGTCGGACGGTGGGCTGGCGGACCGGCCGAATGGCCAGTTTCGGGTCGATTCAACGACCTGGGGTATCCTGTCCCTCATCGCTTCCGGAGAATCTGCCGATCTGCTTGAGCCGAGTCGGGCGCGCCTAAAGACGGAACAGGGCGACGACGGACATGTATGGCTGAGCAGACAGCATCCGGACTCCTATTGGCCGACCTCACTCGCCATTCTCGCGTGGCGGGATTCCCCAGCAAGTTATGTCGCGCAAAGCCGCGCCGTTCAATTCCTGTTAGGCACCGCTGGTAGCCACCCTCCTAAGAAGTCTGACGATCCTTGGGCACACGATACAGCTCTGAAGGGATGGTCCTGGATCGCAGGTACGCATGCCTGGGTTGAACCTACGGCACTATCTATCATGGCATTGCGGGCAGCCGGCCATGGCAAGCATGATCGCGTGAACGAAGCAATTCGAATGCTTCTCGACCGTCAGCTGCCCCATGGGGGCTGGAATGTAGGAAATACGATCATATTCGGCAGGGAGCTTCATTCCAATCCCGAGGGAACGGGTGCGGCATTGATCGGGTTAGCAGGGGTCGTCGGCCAGGAGAAGGTCGTCCGGAGCATTGAATATCTCCAAGGTGAGGTCGATCGGCTGCGCACGCCGGTTTCGCTCGGCTGGGCCTTGCTCGGTCTTGGGGCCTGGAGACAGTGGCCGTCGAACGGCGCGGCCCTGGTCGAACGCTGTTTGGCGAATCAGGCACGCTACGGACAATATGATACGTCGGCACTATGCCTTCTCTTTCTGGGTGGATTAGCCGGGGAGTCACCTGCTAACCACCCGTTGCTGGCTCGTTTGGATTCTATGTCAGCGGTCGGTACTCAGTAAGGAGTCTCGTGGCAGATCCTCTGGATGATAAAAGGGCAGGGAGTATCACGCGTCGCGACGTGCTTCTGGCAGCAGCGGCTGGTGTGGTGATCGGGGCCGGCTCGCTGATTGTTCCGAGGCGATATTTCCGCATGCCGCAACAGGCGCAAGCGTTTGTGGCCAAAGTCGCCGATTACCAATTGGATATTGCCGATTCAATTTCAAGAGGAATTCATGAGCTGAGTATTGCTTCCGAGGAGTTGAAGGGCAAGCGTATTCTCCTGAAGCCGAACCTGGTTGAAACCGCTTCAGGAGCACCTCACATCAACACCCATCCTCTAGTGTTGCGTGGGGCGATTGAAGCCTTTCTACGGCTGGGAGCGGCTGCTGTGATGGTCGCAGAAGGGCCCGGTCATCGGCGCGATACGCTGGCAGTCTATGAAGAGTCCGGCTTGGCAGATGTGTTGACGGAAGACCGCATCGCATTTCACGATCTGAATTACATGACGGGCTATGAGCTGCCGAATGCCGGTCGCCAGTCTTCGTTGCGGACGTTGACGTTTCCTGCCCTCTTCAAAGAAGTGGACTGGATTGTATCCGTCGCGAAGATGAAGACGCACCATTGGGCCGGAGCCACTCTTTCGATGAAGAATCTATTCGGCGTGATGCCAGGAATCTATTATGGCTGGCCGAAGAATGTGCTGCACCATGTGGGCATTGAAAACTCCATCCTGGATATCAACGCCACGTTGAAACCGCATTTTGCGATCGTCGATGGGATTGTGGGGATGGAAGGTGATGGTCCGATCATGGGCGATCCGAAACAGGCTGGTGTCTTGGTGATGGGCCGGAATCTTGCCGCCGTGGACGCCACATGCTGTAGGATTATGGGCATTGATCCCTATAAAGTGTCTTACCTGGAGCGGGCTGATAGGTGGCTGGGGCCGATTGGTGAGAGTGTGATTGAGGAGCGTGGGGAGACCATTGCCTCTGTTCGAACGAATTTCAATTTGATCGAGACGATTCCGGCTCACCGAGGGATACGACTCATATGAAGAGGGGGCGGTGAAGCTACTTTTTCTCCTGGCAATCTTCCTATGCCCTGTCGCCGCGTTCTCAGCAGAGACTGAACCGGCGCCGGCTCAGTCGGAGGAGCCGAAACTGTACGATCACTATCTCGGCCTCAAGCGCATGCAAGAAAGCTTGGCAGGGCGCTCTCTTGAGGAACAGGCAAAACTGCAACCTCAAATTCAAGGGGCGGAACGGCGGGCTTGTGAACGGATCAGAAAAGAGCGCCGCGAGGGCGTGCCAAGAGAGGATTACCGCCGTGAGGGCGGAGACGAGTTCCTAGTCTTCTCTCTTCAGTTAGAACAGTACTGCCAGACGCTTCATTGAGGAGCCCCATGCTTACCGCGGCCGACTCGCCCTAGGCACAGCATATATGGCGGGGACGGGGATCCCCGCAGGCTGTCGAATCGCATGTTAGCTCTGCCGGAATTTTCCCCTCTGTGACTCTGTCAATTTTGATTTGGACCGCACTGGCCTCGATTATGATTAGTGAGGGGGAGACGTGGGCAAGGGCGCGTGATCTAGTGGCCACGTCCGCCCTCATGGGGTCTCCGCTCCAGGTTATTGAGAGTCGGGTGAGGTCGGGGCAGCTTCAGGATTCGAGAGTCGAATGCTGGATTCACCGCTTCAACTCATCGGGAGCCCTTTCGGGCCTTATCGATTTGCTACGCTGCCACACTTTCAGGATCTCTGGGCTACTCGTCGACCCATCTCGATACTTCCGGCGATGCTTCAAACTCGTCATGGGATGCTGCTTCTGCTGCCTTATTATGTCGTTCCCCTTACACCGAGATACCGCCCCGTTCAATTTGACAGCGTGACCGAAGATCCCCCACCCAGCAGCCGAAATTTGTAGCAAAATCAAAATTTTTCAGCGGGCGATGCGGAACTTTCATAGAGATTTTGGTACCTCCGGATGGACAGCTGTCTGATGAAGAAAGCAAACCTTGTTAGCTTGGGCAGTTCGTTGCCGATATCAAAGTGGACACATCGTCTTGCTAAATAAAGGAGAGCGTCTAAAAGGTACGCCCCTGCCGGATTTATACTTGTATCGCAGCATATTGACCAAATCCATCTTTGTGAAAGCTCTACGCTTGCACCTCAATCTGTTGTGTTAATGAAATGGACCCAGCCTTCTTCCAACACGAGCCTCACCCGAGGCAAGATGGGTGATGGTGAGCGCGCCACGCCCACTCATAGTCAGGAAGAAGGGAGGGCGCTCTGTACAT
>JAHFEW010000140.1 GCA_023248215.1 Nitrospira sp. | reverse complement strand
ACGCCATCGCCCATCGGCTGAATACGCGCCCAAGAAAGTGCCTCAACTTCGCCACGCCCCTGGAGGTCTTCACGCAGCTGCGTCACTATTCACCCGTTGCACTTGGAACTTGAAACCGCCCATTGAAACAAGCTGAATAAGAAGTGCAGTTTTTTCTGTACGCCAATTTAAAGAATGCCTACGTGATCTCAAGCTTCTATTTCCTTTTGACTCCCCTATAGGTTCTAGCTTGAAATAGGTTGTTCCATGCTCAGAACCACCAAGTGCTCTCATTTCTTCAGCAGGTGGCGGAACCCCGTATTCATGCTCGACTCCGACGGCAAGGAAGAAACCACCAGAGCGTATTCTGAAGCCATGTTTTATGCTGTTGTACTCATCTATATGTGATTGATCTAAGAACTCCCGACCTAGACGGCTCCACAAACTCGCATATAGTTTTGCTGTTTTTTCATTCTTTTCTGTTCCGGGGAGATAACTACGAAAAACCGACTTGGATATCTCTTCCCATGAAACTCTTTCAATCAATAATTTGGTAAAAAGGTCAATTTTGTAATTCCCTATGCTCCCGATAAAGTTTCGCAACTCGCGATTCGAACACTTCGCAATCCAAGCATACGCGCAATCAGGCGCTTGGATGTGCGCACCAAGCAAAGAAAACATGGTCTCCATTGCATGATGCAGAGTAGAACGGAGCGCAATTGACGCTCTTTTTTCATCTTCAGCGGTTAGGTGGAGCTCAACAACATAATCAAAGAAGTCTGTATCAATACCGTCGAGAAACTCCTTGTTCCGTTCTTGGACGTCTATTTCCCATATGCAATAGGGTTCTTGATTTACAACGAAGATCGAACTGTCCATGACCTCACCTTGTGAAGGCTAACTCTGTATTATCTGGTTCCGTATAAGATGCCACGCGTCTTAAGAGTGTGGATAAGACCCGCGCGATACTTCCAGGATTGGGACCTAAGTCCAAGTAATTTCTTTGAGGTTCTTCCTTGCCTCGTATCCACGCGGGGTCTTATACAGTTCCGTATAAGACCCCGCTCCTTTCATCGGCGTCATAGGCCGTCGGCTGGGCTCCTTACGCCCCAAGGGCGTGATTGAGCACATGCGTGAAGCGCGTCGTCGTCCTCACGTCGGTATGACCCAGCAGTCCTCGAATCGTACGGATGCCATCGCGGTCTCCCGGGCATACGTGGTAACCATCGTTGCCAAAGATGGGTTGAATGACTGAGCCGGCGACGCTCCTCAGCGCAAGATGAACTGAAGTTGTGCGCAGAGGGTTTCTGCGCCCTCTTGTGAGAACCACAAACTTTAACAGATGTCCGCTTAAAACCCGGTCTCAGGGAGCGGCAGAACGAGGAGGGAAGCCTCTTCATCGGCATCAAACGTGAGGATGATTGCATGCTGGCTTTTCAGGAAACGGAGAATCGCATCGGTCGCGGCGTTGCCAACCGACAGCCAGATCACCTTGGGTGGAGTGCCGCGGACGAAACTGAGCTGTCGAAAGTCGTTGTCCTTGGAGACGATCGCAAAACTCTGCTCACGTGCATAGTTCCAGATCACCTCGTCGGTTGCACCACGAAGGCCAACCGCGTGCACATGGGCACTGCCTGGATACTCCGGTTCAAGGACGTCGATGAGCCTGGGGCTCAGGTTCTCGTCGAGAAGCAGCTTCACACTGCTGACGAGCTGGCGAGCCGGCGTTCGCGAGAGGCTGCGAAGGCCAGACAGGCGCGGATGTCATCCGCTGTGAGGTCGGGAAAATCGGCCAGAATCTGCGCTTCTGTCATGCCGCCGGCAAGGTACTCGAGCACGTCGTACACCGTAATCCGTGTGCCCTTGATACAGGGCTTTCCGCTCCGTACCCCTTGGGTGACGACAATGCGGTCTTGCCAACGCATGAGCGTAAGTCTACTCTCCCTCAACTGCCGAAACAACCCCGCGGTAAGTTCCGCTTTGTGGCGAACGCTCGGCATCAGCCGCGGGCGAAGCCCGTCGGCTGCATGCCGTTGTTATGCGGCTGTTCATCGATGGATTCACGAAGGGCCTGCACTGCCAACGTCATGAGCCGCGCGTAGCAAGATACGCTGAAGCGAACCGGGGCCCTTTAGGTTCATTTCCTCGAAAGTTACGTCTTCGGGCCAGCGGAGTGGGCTGTGGAGACAAGAACTCAGCGCGGCAATGATCGAAGCGGCATCAGGAGGGACAATGCTTGTCGCAGGGCCGCGAACAAGTTGAAGAAGCAACATGAGCGCATACACTTGATTAAACTCGGCGTAGTACTGAGCGAAGTTGC
The DNA here is from genome assembly GCA_023248215.1 of Nitrospira sp. Lineage (GTDB taxonomy): Bacteria > Nitrospirota > Nitrospiria > Nitrospirales > Nitrospiraceae > Nitrospira_A. Next base: position 5,208 of record JAHFEW010000140.1, on the reverse strand, counting down.
TCGTCGTGAACGTCCACACCGTTTCATCGCCTACGTCATCTGACTTTCCGCCCCAGCCCATTCTCAGCAGAATGTGCGGGCTAAAGTGGACCCATTTTGACGTGGCGGCATAGATGTACGAGTAGAGTGGCGCCAAAGATGAGGCTTTAGCCATAAACCACACCGTTGGCCACGGCTGCTTCCCCGTCCACCCGAGGGTCTTCGCTAACGTGCGCAACCGCTTTTCCGTGTCGGTCGATGTTTGCGGTGGCGGCTGGAGAACTGGCTGCCAAGGGCGCATCGACTTGAAGAAGGCACTCTGTGCCGCGATACCATCCGCAACATTCTTCGCCATCAATAGCGACACGGTCTCGTTGCGATTGTCCGGGCTCAACGGCGCTACAAAGGTCAGTACGATCAGATCTTCGCAGATCCCGCGGAGGGTCGAGGTTATGAAGAAGCCGTGGTCCGACGAAGGATCGCGGTACACGAGAGCCGCGAACTCAAGACTCTTCGCCACGGAAGCCCTCAACGCACAGCCGTGTATTCCGACATCACGAATCGAGGCCCTGGTTACGTCACTGAGGATCGGCCGGAGGCCATCCAGCAGAGATTGAACGCTCGGCTGGCTGGATTGTGGCTCACCTGGTTTGGCCTCACTCATATGTCATCGCTGTTTGGCCCGGGTAGCCGCATAACAATGATTAGACGAATCAGTATAAGAGCCGGAACCGCGATTTTCTACCCGCATAACTATGTATTATCTGGTTCCGTATAAGATGCCACGCGTCTTAAGAGTGTGGATAAGACCCGCGCGATATCCTGCCAGGATTGCGACCTAAGTCCAAGTGGTTTCTCGGAGGTTCTTCTCTGCCTCTCATTTACGCCGGGTCTTATATGGTTCCGTATAAGACCCCGCGCCTTCCATAGGCTTCATAGCACATCAGCCGGGCTCCGGACTCCATGTGGGCCGCGATTCAACACATGGGTGTAGAGCATCGTGGTCTTGACGTCTTTATGCCCAGCAGGTCCTGGACGGTGCGAATGTCATAGCCGTCTCTCAAGAGATGTGTGGCAAACGAATGTCGAAAGGTGGCAGGTGGCATGCTTGACGAGTCCGGCCTTGCGAACCGCGTCCTTCACCACCCGTTGGACGGCAGACTCGTGGACATGATGGCGCCCCTCTTCGCCCGTCCGTGGATTCACCCACCGGTGGTCGGCGGGGAAGACGAACTGCCAGCCCCACTCGGCGGCGGCATGGGGGTACTTCCGCGCCAAGGCATGCGGCAAGACAACCCGCCCCCATCCCTCTTTCACGTCTCGCTGATGCAATGCCCGGGCGCGCTTGAGATGCTCGCCCAGCGGCCCGACCACAGATTGGGGCAACATCGTGATCCGATCCTTGGCGCCCTTGCCGTCGCGTACAAGGACTTGGTGAGTCTGAAGATCGAGATCCTGCACCCGCAGGCGAAGGCACTCCATGAGGCGCAATCCTGACCCATACATCAGGCCGGCCATGAGTCGGTACACACCGTGGAGTTCCTGAATGACGCTGCGGACTTCGTCTCGGGTCATGACGACTGGAAGTCGATGAGGCTTCCGAGCCCGAATCAGATGATCCAGTGTGCCGATCTCTCGGTGAAACAGATATCGGTACAAGAACAAGATGGCGCTCAGCGCCTGCGTTTGGGTGGAAGCGCTCACGCGTTGTTTCAGCGCCAAGTGATTGAGAAAGTCATTGATCTCTGGCGCCGCCAGTTCATCAGGCTGCCGTGGGTGATGGAACGAGGCGAACCGTCTAACCCAATGGCAATACGACTGCTCGGTGCGACGGCTATAGTGTCGGCTCCGTAGAGCGTCCCTGAGCTTGCTGAGGAGCGGTGGCTGGAGGTTCTCCAAGTTGGAAGGAGGCTCCTGTGCGACCAGGTCCTTCACAGTGCGAAGCGAGGAGTGCACGTCAACCGCATCTCCGGCAAACAGCGTCAAGAGGCGGGGCAGCGCGCCTTCGCTGTCTGGCACGGTCCAATACCGGCCATCGGCATGCCACCGTCGACCCTTGACGCCCTTGATCTTTGCGATTCGGTCCGGGTGATAGGGGAGGATAACTTTGAGTCGTCCGGCTTCCGCAGGAGAGATGAGGATTGGACCCTGCGCCACGGTGTTCGATGAACCGTTCACTTTCTCTCCACCTGAATGGCGCTGACGTGAGGAATGTTCCTTCCCCCGGTTGACGAATGACCGTTGACGATTGACGGATGACCGTGTCCTTGCGCTTCACAAGATACGCGTCACGCTCTCGCTATCCCCGCCGCCCAAACCCTTCCCCCGTCATCACGTCCGCGACGTTCTGCCCGTTCACGAAGACATCGGCCAGGGTTCGTCCGTAGACATCGTGGCCGTGGGGAACGATGTTGATCGTGCCCTCGTGCAAAAGCTGTTGGAGTCGCAGGGTCGCTTCCAGACCGCCCGGTTCTGATCGCTCCGGGGCGTTGTATCCTCGGATGCGAATGCGGTCGGCTCCATAGCGAAGCGTGTCGCCATCAATTGCGCGGACCAGTTGCCGTTCAATGCTGTGCCCCGGACGGTCCTGCTCCAGATGGTGGTGGGGGAGCAGGCGGAAATGGTTGCCGCTGGCGCGAAACTGCTTCCCGAATGGATTCTTATGCGGGCGAGGACCCCGCTCATGATGTCCGCGCCGATAACGTGGAGCCTGATGTTGCGGCAGCGGTGTGCGTTCCTCCGGTTTCAGCGCCCAACAATCATTGCAGTGGAAGGGACTCGGATCACTCGGGGTTGCAGGGGTATAGGTATGCAACGTTGAACGACTTTCCTCCACCGCACCGACGGCTTGTGCGGCGGGAGAGGCGACCAGAAGCAGCAGGGTCAACCGGCTCAGGAGGCGGGAGCTATATAAGGCCATTGGCAGCATGTGATCTGATCCTCCGTGTTTCTGCTGAGGGAATGAAGCACGCTCCATGCCATAGCCACGACGGAGGTGTCCCGCGGTTGACAAGCCGAAAAACCGCGTGCTCAAATGCCCCTCGGATGAGGAGCTTATGGCCGATGGCCAATAGCGGATAGCTGAGACTTCGCATTTGTCCGGAGTTCGTGCCATACGCTATATGCCATTTGCTCTTATCTCTAAGGACGCTCACGAACCACAGGAGAGCCACTCATGGATATGTTTGGAAAAGTGGGGTTGGTCGAGGTTCCGATCTTGATCGCTCCGGATCAGAAGGCGTGGATGGATCGTATGATCAAGGAAGGCAAGATCGCGATTCCTCCCGGCGGGACGCTGGAAAAAGGCTCGCTCTATTCGATGTTTGTCCGCATGCTCCTGCACAACGCGATGGAAGAACAGAAGCGGCAGGAAGTGCTGGATGCGGAGGATGAGGACGACGAATAGACCAGGATGCTGAAAACGGCCCCCAGCACCGTTCTCGCATCGCTCGGACCCTCAACGTACCGCCCATGGGAAAAGAGCCTGTCCCGGCAGGCTCGGGGTGGGCGGGTAAGAATGTGACGCCTCGGGGGCCTCGTTCGCTGCGGCCTTGGTTGAGGAGAGGCGCGTCTTGGCGCGCAAGGGGTGGGTGGGTAAGAAGGATGACCGTTTTGAGCCGCCTGCAGTGAAGCGCTGAATATGATTCAGAGCCGCGTCCTGTATCCGAATGGACGCGGCTCAGTATCGGTTTAGATACGGCAAGCCCTCACGAGCGACGACCCTACAGATTCTTGAACGCCGCTTGGGCGGCTTTGAGTGTGCGATCGATGTCTCGCGGCGTATGGGCCAGCGACATGAATGCGGCTTCAAACTGTGACGGGGCGAAGTAAATGCCCGCGTCCAGCATCTGGTGAAAGAACTTCGCGTAGGCTTTGGTATCGGACTTCTTCGCTGATCCCCAATCCACGACTGGTCCCGCTGTAAAGAAGGCGCCCATCATCGACCCGACCCGGGTCTGGGTGAGCGGCACACCGGCTTTGCGCGCGGCTTTGCCAAGCCCGTCCGCGAGGGCGGCCGACCGGTCCTCAAGCTGCGCATAGACTCCCTTCCCCTTGAGCCGTTTGAGCGTCTCGATACCTGCCGTCACGGCCAGTGGATTTCCTGACAAGGTGCCTGCCTGATAGACCGGCCCAGACGGTGCGATCATCTTCATGATGTCCTTCGCACCGCCGTAAGCGCCCACCGGAAGCCCTCCGCCGATGATCTTGCCCAAAATCGTGAGGTCGGGCGTGATGCCGTAGAGTGTTTGCGCACCGCCGTATTGCACGCGGAAGCCGGAGATGACCTCGTCAAAGATCAGCAGTATGCCGTGGGCATCCGTCAGCTTGCGCAGGGCCTGCAGGAACTCCGGCGACGGCGTGATCACCCCCATGTTGCCTGCGATGGGTTCAACGATGACGCAGGCCAGCTGTCGGTCATGTCTCCTGATGAGCTGCTCGAGCACTTGAACGTTGTTATAGGGCGCGGTCAAGGTGTGCTTCGTGAAGTCTTCCGGCACGCCGGGACAATCGGGAATGCCCAATGTGGTGAGTCCTGACCCGGCCTTGGCCAGCAGGTAGTCGCTGTGGCCGTGGTAACAGCCTTCAAACTTCAGGATGCCGTCGCGTTTCGTATAGGCGCGGGCGACACGGATGGCGCTCATGACCGCTTCCGTGCCTGAACTCACAAGACGCACCTGCTCCATCGAGGGCAGGGCTTCACGGATCATCAGGGCCAGCTGAATTTCCAACTCGGTCGGCGCGCCGTAGCTTGTCCCGTTCGCCACGGCCTGTTGAATGGCTTTGGTCACGGAGGCCGGCGCATGGCCGAGAATCATCGGTCCCCAGGACAGCACGTAGTCAATGTAGCTGTTGCCGTCGACGTCGTAGAGGCGCGAGCCCTTGGCGCGTGCGATGAAACGAGGATGTCCGCCCACCGAGCGAAAGGCCCGCACCGGGCTATTGACTCCACCGGGAATGATCTGTTGCGCGTCTGCGAAAAGCTGTTCCGATCGTTGTGTCTTCATAGGCCTCTTTCGTCAAGCCGTGAGTTGGGGCGCCAACCTACCATGGGAAATTCAAAACGGTCAATTGCGACAGGCGTTGAACCACGCGGGTATCGGTGATCCACCGCCGAGAGTCGCCGGTACAGAACGGGGCGTATCTGTTTCGATACGACGGGTCATCCAATGGGATACAAACCCGGATAGCTCATTGGCGAACGAAGCTCGTTTTGGCACAGAAAAATAA
>JAHFEW010000016.1 GCA_023248215.1 Nitrospira sp. | reverse complement strand
TTAACCCCGTCATCAACGTGTTCGCCGCGCGTTTGCGTGCCGCCGGCAAATCCAAAATGCTCATCATCGGTGCCGTCATGAGAAAATTGGTGCACCTCGTCTTTGGGGTACTCAAGTCAGGACAGCCGTTTACCGCGAACTTCGGAGTTCAACAGATTTGACAAACCAAGACGGTATCTGACCCCATACAACGATTTGACCCCACACAACGATTTCACGATTCTCAACGCCATGCTGAAGAGCGGGCCGCCGGGGCGGGTGGCGGCCAGTCAGCTGGCTTGATTTGCTGACCTCACATTTCTTTATGAGTGGCAATTACTTTTCACAGAGAAATCGAGCGAGATGTCAGAAACGGCAAGAACTAGAGCGGTGGGGCGGCTGGCGGGGCTGGGCAAAGATGTCTACTGAAGCAGAAACGATTTCTGATACTTTTCAATGCGACTTGAACACTAGAACAATATCGCCAGAACCATACACACACCAGCAAGAAATCCTGGAAGTATCCAATAAACTAGTCCCAACGAAGCCGGTTTAAGTGCGAAAACGTACCCATTGATACCAGCCACCAAAAGCAGCAGAAGTGGCTTACCCAATGCATTACTCTGAAACAGAGACAAGGTCGAGGCAGGAAGTGCGGCCGATGATTTCAGCGCAAAGACAATGGAGAGGGCTGCTAAGAGAACACAGTTTGCAGCTAGCCACTGCCAAATGAATCCTTCATACGTCGGGTAGTACCAGAAAAGATATCCCGTGCCAGGGGGGCGAGATTGCCTGAGCGCATCCAGGTAATCAGGGTCATATCCTTGAGCACGAGCATGTGCCTTCAGATTATCCCAGTCTTGCTTGAACTTCCAAAGTGGGTAATCGAAGTTCGGATCCTCATCGCTTCGAGCCTTCATCTTCAATATAACGTCCGCCTGGGGTTTCAGCTTCTCGTGAGTGAGAGCCTGCTTGAAAAACTCTGACTTTGTAAAAAAGTTCTTGACCCCATCACTCGCCATAGACTCGGCGATTGTCTTGGCATCTTGTTTAGCCCACGAAAAGTCCTTCTCGCCCGTGAAAAGGAGTGGACCGAGCGTTTGAAATCGAAAATGCACGGGTTTTCCATACATTTTGGCAATGGCCGGATCCGTGTTATCGATCTCTAGCCACCCGCCGAAGAATCCAAATATAGAGTTCTTCTCGAACGTAATAATTTTGAAAGCGTTCACAAAACGTACCGTACCAGAACCGGCGATTCCTATTCTGCTGCCGTGGTTGATCAACGAAGTTGGCGTGGCAGCATAATACTTTCTGGCATCTTCGAGAGGGACAAATAGTTTTAGCGAGCTCGTATCTGTAGGAACAAGCGGAGCGTTCAGGTCTATCACCCCCCCGAGAAAGGCAATCTGGATAGGAAAAGGAATCACGTCCGCAACGATCCGGTTTCGGTCGTCGGGGTAGAGATACAGGAGCGTTTCGGTGAACGTAGAGAAAATGACCTTTACGCTAACGTGCGTGGCGCGCCAAAACTCGGGGTCTTCTCGGAACTGTGGGGGTATCTCCTTGTGAATTTGTTCGAAGTACGTGTTGACTAGGATTTCAGAAAACTCTTTTGCACTCGAGACCTCGGGATTCCAGTCCTTATTCGAGTTTTTGATCGCCGGCAGCCTGATTTCTTCCTGAATATGGTAGGTGACATCCATTGGGTATCCCGGGGATTCGGTCCACAAGCCAAGAAGCAATGAGAGAAACCACACGACAAACTTCGTCATCACTCAAGTGCTTCCATCATACTGAAGGAAACGAGAATTCGGCACAGGCTACTTTTTACGAGGTGTTGTGTCAACTGATAGGTCGGTTATAGAAGCGAACGGAATCTCTTAGTCATTTCTCTTTTCAAGAGTGGCCGGAATCGGTCTTTCACTGCGCGCATCGACGGAGCGCGGCTCCCAATACTCCCCCGAGCTTGCTGATTTCTCCCCTCTTCCCGTAGGCGCAAGAGTCCTTGAAGGGAGGCCTGAGTGATCGCCTATCTGCGCGCGTCCCTTTAACAATGTTCCTTCCGAGCTTGCTCGTTACTCCCTCCCCCTTATGGACGAGACGGCTGACTTCTCAAAGGGAGCGTGGTCTGGTTGATCCTCGAATTCGCGCGTCTAACGAGCACCCTAATGGTCCCTCCACGCTCGCGCGCATCTCCTCCGGGAGGGTGGCCTGAATCGGTCTCCCACTGCGCGCGTTCAACGAGGGTCTTCTGAGACCGCGCGTTGCGCGAGCAAAGGCGATTACCCAGGCCACCCTTCCCTCTCCTCTGGAATTTCTCCCCTCCCCTCTGGAATTTCTCCATGCTTCCTGTTCGTCACTCGTATCTCGCATCTCGTCGTTCGCATCACCTACGACTCATAACTTATTGGCATTCATTGTCATTCTTGCCTCTGCCAATATCTGACGCTCCCCCGGCACGATCCCTGCTCTCTTTCTTCGCAGATTTCACCGGACTCCTACGCCATGCCCTCTTCCATCCTGCTCATCGACGATAGCCCAGGCGAATGCGAACTGTTTCGCCAGGCGCTGACGCAAGCCGGGTGCAAGGGCAGACTGGATATCACCGACGGCAGCCTCACGGCGATGACACATCTCAACGATCACTCGAACAGCGATGAGCCGGCTCTCATTCTGCTTGACCTCAAATTGCGGGGCGAGCGTGGTGTCGATGTGCTGAAGCAGCTCAAACAAGATGCGCGCTACGCGCACATCCCCGTCGTGATTCTCACCAGTTCCGACGACGCCCTGGATGTTCGCGCCTCCTACCAGGCGGGAGCGAACGGGTACGTGGTGAAACCGGGGCGGTTCGAAGACCTCGTCACGTTGACCCTGCATCTCTGGAAATTCTGGCTCGAGCACAACTGCACCCTGCGAATGGCGACCCCATGCTGACACGCGCCGCCCTCAAGAACCCCTACGCCGTCTTCGCACTCTGCATGATCGCGCTCATCCTCGGCGGCGTCTCGTACCAGAAAATGCGCGTGGATATTTTTCCCGAGATTCGTCTGCCATCGATTTTGGTCACCACGTTCTACCGTGGCTTGAGCCCCAGCGAAATGGAAGGCGCGATTACGCTCAAGATGGAGCAACGGTTCGTCGAAGCGAGCTACGTCGAGCACATCGAATCGCAGTCGCTCGCGGGCATGAGCTACATCAAAGTCTTCTTCCAGCCAGACTATGGCATCGACGCGGCCCAATCGGAGCTGACCAGCCTGGCCTATAGCATCATTCGCCTACTGCCGCCGGGCGTGTACCCGCCCTCCGTCTATAAGTTCGGCGTTTCGAGTTTGCCGGTGGGCTATCTCTCGATCTCCAGCGACACGCTCGGCCCGAAAGAGATCCGCGACCTGGCCTACTTCAATGTACGCCAACAGATCGCCAGCATCCCCGGCATTTCCTTCGGCCCCCCGTTGGGCGGCAAGGTCCGGCAGATCACGGTGTTCCTGGATCAGCAGCGGCTGCTTGCCCGCGGCATCTCGCCGTCAGAAGTCGTGAGCGCGATCAACTCCCAGAGCGCCATCATTCCAGCCGGTGACATCAAGATCGGCGACCTCGACTACTACGTCTACTCCAACAGCCTCATCGGCGTGGTCGACAAGATCAACGACATTCCCATCAAAATCGTGAACGGGACCCCGGTCCTGGTGCGCGACATTGGCACCGCGGCCGACAGCGCCGCGGTCCAGACCTCGATCGTTCGGGTGAACGGCCGCGAAGCCACCTACCTGCCGATCACGCGGCAGGAAGGCGCCAACACGCTGGAAGTGACCGACGGCATTCGCGCAAAACTCTTGAAGCTCACAGAAATTCCCGCCGGCACGACCGTCAAGTTTCTCTACGATCAATCGCTGTACATCCGCCAGGCCATCGCCAATTTGCAGAAAGAGGGCCTCCTCGGCGCCGGACTAGCCGGCCTGATGATCTTCATTTTCCTCGCCAGCGTGAAAGCCGCGCTCGTGGTCGGCTTGGCCATTCCGTTGTCGCTTACCGCCGCGTTGGTGGCGCTGTACCTCACCGGTCAGAGCGTGAACCTCATGACGTTGGGCGGGTTGGCGCTGGTGATCGGCACCCTGCTGGACAACAACATCGTGGTGCAGGAAAATCTGCATCGCCATTTGGAAATGGGAAAGGATGGGCGCTCCGCGGCCGAAGACAGCGCGATGGAACTGACGCTCCCGATTCTGGTCGCGACGATCTGCATCCTGATCGTGTACCTGCCGATCATGTTTTTCACCGGCATCATCAAGTATCTCTTCGTCCCGCTGGCCATGACGGTCGCCTTCGCCATGCTGGCGGACTATGTCGTCTCCATGTCGGTCACCCCCGTCGTGCTGGCCTGGCTCTATCAGGCCGGTCACGGCAAGTCATTAGAACGGGACGCGTCTGCCGACGAAGGGTGGTTTCGGTATGTCCTCGCGATCTATGAGCCGTTGCTGAAGGCCGGCGTGCGCTTCAAGCCCGTGGTCATCGCAATAGCCTCCCTGGCCCTGATCGGCACCGGCTTCCTTCTGATCCCCCGGCTCCACACCGAATTCTTCCCGAAAGTCGACGCAGGTAATTTCACCATGCTGGTGATAGCGCCTGAAGGATCACGGATCGAAAAAACGACGGCCATCGTGGGACAGATCGAGCAACTGGTGCACGATACAATTCCAAAGGCCGATCTCGAAGAAGTGATCTCCAACTCCGGGCTCTATTATGGCGACGCGGCGCGCTTCGCCCCGAACACCGGCAACCACACCGCGTTCGTGCTGGTAAACCTGGTCACCGGCCACGAGGGCCACACGGACGATTACATCGCGTTGTTGCGCAGCAAGCTCAAGGCTTCGCTGCCGGGCGTGGAGATCGCCTTTCAAACCGGCGGCATCATCAGCGACGTGTTGAACTTCGGCCTGCGGGCTCCGATCGATATCCAAGTCAAAGGGCCCAGCCTCGATCTCATCCGCCCGGTGGCGGAGCAGATTCAGCAACGGATCGCCCAGGTTCCCAACACGGTCGACGTGCGGATCAAACAGGGCAAGAGCTACCCCGAGCTGCATATCGATGTGGATCGGACGAAAGCCGCCTACTATGGCATCAACCAGAATCGCGTGGTCGTCGACGTCATCACCGGCATCAGCTCGAACCTGGCCCTGTCTCCCAATTATTGGTTGGACCCGAAAACCGCCAACGGCTATTTCCTCTTGGCCCAGTACCCTGAGCAATCGCTCACCACCACGGAAGACCTGCTGAACATCCCGATCATCGGCGCACGCACTCCGCTGCTGCCGACCGCCAGCCTCACGGGAGGCGGCATGCAAGGCTCAACCCTGGCACTGCAGAACACCCCCTTCGCCGGACGGCAGATGGATCTCACGAGCGGATATTATGCCTCGGGAGACGACCGACGGGGCCCGCCGGTGATGCTGCGGGATGTGGCCACGCTCAAGTTCAAGACCGGTCCCGATTCGGTGGACCACTATGACCTGTCGCGATTGATCAACGTGCTGGTCACGCCGGTCGGGAACGACCTCGGCCGGGTCGCCAAGGACATCGAGAAGGTGCTGGCCAGCGTGACGCTGCCGAAAGATGTGACCGTGCAGCTGCGCGGCGAAGTGGCCAACATGCGAGGCGCCATCCAGAACTTCGCGCTGGCCCTGCCCCTCGCCGTGGTGCTGATTTACCTGGTGATGGTCGCGTTGTTTCGGTCGTTCATCGATCCCCTCATCATCCTGGTTGCCGTCCCGCTGGGATGGATCGGCACGGTGCTGACGCTGCATCTCACGAACACGTCGGTCAACGTCGAGTCGATGATCGGTACGCTGATGATGATGGGCATCGTGGTGTCGAACAGCATTCTGCTCGTCGATTTCGCCAATCGCATGGTGCGCCACGGATCGACAGCCGAGCATGCAGTATTGGAAGCCGGGCGGCGGCGCATCAGGCCGATTCTCATGACGGCGCTCGCCACGATCCTGGGCCTCTTGCCGCTGGCCCTCGGCTTCGGTGAAGGCAACGAAACCATGGTTCCATTGGCCCGCGCGGTGGTCGGCGGGTTGGCAGTCAGCACGATCATGACGCTGTTGGTCGTCCCTGTCATGCACTGTCTCGTACTCTATCGCCGGGAACGCATTCCGCTGTCCTCGACACCTGGCGCGACCCCGGAGGAAATTTGATGGACGAACAGAAAGCCCCGCCCCCTCTGACGATGCCGACCAGCCGCATGCCGCTCTGGCTTGGGACTGCGATTCTGCTCCTGTTGGCTGTCGGCGGATATCTGTATTGGCACGACAGCGAGGGAACCGCACAACCGGCTCCCGCCGACGCCCCCGCCGCTTCCACGACGGAACAGGCTGTCGGCCAGACTCCCGCGATGCTCGATTCCACGCCGGTCGATGTCCAGGTGGCCAAACCGACCAGGCGCGACCTCGTCTATACGGTCAAGTTGCCGGCCAATGTCTCGCCGCTCTATCAGACCACGCTCTATGCCAAGGTCTCCGGCTACCTAAAATGGATCGGGCCGGACAAAGGCGATCACGTGAAAAGGGACCAGGTCGTTGCCATCATCGATGCCCCGGAAGTCGAAGAGCAGTATCAGCAGGCGCGGTCGAACTTCAAAATTAAGAAGCTGACCTACGAGCGGCTCGCCAAGGTGTGGAAGGAATCGCCGGACGTGATTGCCAAGCAGGACGTGGACGTGGCCGAGGCCACCTATCAAGGGGCCAGGCACCTCATGGAACAGCGCGTCGTCATGCGCGACTACACCAAAGTCCGCGCGCCATACGATGGGACCATCACCGCACGCTTCGCCGATCCCGGCGCGCTGATTCAAATCGCCACGTCGTCGGCCACCACCGCGATTCCCCTGTTTACGATCATGGACCTCGACACCGTCCGCATCTACGCCAACGTACCGCAGGACGACAGCCCCTGGATCGTCCCCGGCAAGACCAAAGCAAGCATCACGGTCACGGAACTGCCGGGCCGGTCGTTTACCGGAACCGTGACCCGCTCGACCCTCGCGCTCGATCCCGCGACCCGCAGCCTGTTGGTCGAGATTGATCTGCCCAATGAAGACCACGCGCTCAGGCCCGGCACTTTCGCGGAAGTGTCGCTCGGATTGCGCGAAATTCCGCAGGCCCTTGTTTTGCCGCCGCAGGCGGTGATCAGCGGCCCCAAAGGCAAATCGCTCTTCATCGTCGAGCAAGGGAAGGCCAAATCGGTCGCCATCCAGACGGGGATCGGCGATGGCCGTTGGATTGAAGTGACGGGGGGACTCACCGGTGATGAGGACGTGGTGGTGGTGGGGAAACGGAAGCTGCTGGACGGCGTGACGGTGCAGGCATCGTCGTTCAATCTCCCTGACGCAAAACCGTCGCAACAGAAATTCGAACGGCGGTCGCCGGGAAACCATCATCCGGCACCGGCCACTTCTGCGCCACTCGAACCAACACCGACCGAACAGGGAGGACCGAGATGACACGCTCATTGATGCACATGACCTTCCTAACTATGTTCGCGGTTGCACTGAGTTGGGCAACCATGACCACTTCACGGGCGGAATCCGGTGCCGACAAGCCCACCATCTTGCCGCACGGAAGTTTTCTGGCATTGCAACAGGCGCTCGCCGCGGCCCTGAAGAATCATCCGGTCGTGCAAGAGGGAACGGCGAACCTCAAAGCCTCCGAGGCGCGGACAGAACAGACCCGGTCGCTCTACTATCCCCAGGTTTTCGCCAATGCGGATGCAGCGGCTGGGGCGGCGCGGATCAATCCGCGGTTCGTAACGCCGGCGGGCGGACTGCTGCAACCGAATCTCAGTCAGTACACGGTGGGCGTACTGGCCAGTCAACGCATCTACGACTTCGGCTTCACCCAAAACCTAGTGGAATCGTTTCAACTCTCGCAGCGCGCCAGCGAACAGGATGTCACCGCTCGGCGCGCTGTCATCGTCCTGCAGGTCCAGCGGGCCTACCTGAACAGTCTCAAACGGAAACGTATCGTGCAGATCGCAGAGGAAACCGTCCGCGAACGCGGCCTCATCGCTGGACAGATTGAAACGTTATATCGCCAGCAACTGAAATCCAAGCTTGATTTCAGCCTGGCCCATGTCGAACTCGTGAACGCGCAATCGTTGCTCATCAAGAGTCGCAATGACCTGAAAAGCAGCTTTGCCGACCTCAATCGGGCGATGGGTATCACCGGTGCCGAGGATTATGTGTTGGAGGATATTTCCGTCGAGGTTCGTCCTCCTGCCACGCTGGAATCGCTGATCAACCAAAGCCTCACCCATCCGGAACTCAAACGGGCCAAGGAACAGATGGCGTCGGCTGAGGCCAAGCTCCGCGCGACGAAGCGGCAGTACCTGCCGACCGTATCCGGCATCGCCAGCGCGGGTTCGTTCGATACCTTCGACCCCAACCGCAATGTAACGACCGGCGGCTGGTGGGCCGCTGGCGCGCTCGTCTCCATGCCGATCTTCACAGGCTTTTTGATCGAGAATCAGGTGCGCGAAGCCAGCGCCCAGCAAGTCGCGGCGCAGGCAGTGAGTGTGAACATCGAACAGGCATTGACCCAGCAGGTGACGAATGCCTACCTCGATACGGTCACCTTTGCCCAACAGATTTCGTTGACGGAGGAACAGGTAAAAACGGCGAAGGAGGCGCTGCAACTCGCGAAGCAACGCTACAAACTCGGATTGGGATCGGTGATCGAAGTGACGCAATCGGAGGTCGCACTCACCTCGGCCGAAACAAGACTGGCGGAAGCTCAGTACGACTACACAATTTCCGAGGTCACCCTGGCATACGCTGCAGGGCGTACGACTTACAATGCACAGGATTATTCCAACGGACAGGGTCCGATCCTGCCCACCATCGGTTCCTCTGAGAGGCATGATCTGTTTCAGGAGAAGCAGTATTGATGGAAGACGGTAAGGAAATCACACGGTCTGGCCGGGAAAGACTTTCGCGAGGTCGATGACAAGTTCGTCTTTGGTATTGGCCAGCAGCCAATCCCACAGGCTGGTGTCCTGACGAACCATCGCCTGGTCGAGATCGAAAAACAAATCGAACCCTTTGGAGACGATGGGATTCATCGGGTAACGCCGATCGTAGATCATGCCGTAGGCCGGAATCCCATACACGGTCTGCCAATTCCCTAAAATGAAGTGCAGCTCGGTGCCTCTGACATAGAGCCCGCCTGACGTGATGATGCGTTTCACCGACGTTTGCGGCTGGCTCATGTAATAGGTCACCCGCTCGTTCTCACGGGCCATGCGCAACGCTTCCACCAACTGCGGCACCAGAGTCGTGATCTCCGCATCGTGAAACATGGGCAACCGCCGCGAGTCGCCTGCCAACCAGCGTTGCACCGACGCCCGATGCTCCTGCACCGTGAGCCCCATGAGCACTCTCCGCACCTGCTCGTGGGAGAACTGGGCCGGATGGCTAAAATGACCGGGCGGCCATTCGGGCAGCACATTGGCATCCAACTCGAGCCGGACAAAGTTGACGGGGTCTTCGTAGACGGTGCGCGACGGAACTTGAGGGATGGCGCAGCCGGCAAGAAACGCGAGAACAATGCCACGTAAGGCATAAGGCGTGAAGCGTGAGGCCGTGGTAACAAAGGTCTGAACAGCCGGCCGCCAATCAATTGATCGCTCTCTCCTCACCCCCCTCACGCCTTGCCCCTTACTCCTCACGTCACCCTGTGATGGTCACCGTCATTTCGACGCGCTCCAACGGATTATCCCGCCCGTCGCGCTTGACGCCCACCACCTTGTCGACCACATCCAGTCCGCTCTGCACTTCACCGAACACCGTATATTGCCAATCCAAAAAGTTGGCGTCGTTGACGCAGATAAAAAATTGGGACCCCGCACTGTCCGGATCGTTCGCGCGCGCCATGGACAACGTGCCCCGCTTATGCGGCTTGCTGCTGAACTCCGCCTTCACCTTGTGCCCTGGCCCACCCATCCCGTGCGATGCCCGGTCGGGGTTCTTGCTGTTCGGATCACCACCCTGAATCATGAACCCGGGAATCACCCGGTGGAACGTCGTGCCGTCGTAGAACCCCTGCTTCGCCAGATCCACAAAGTTCTTCACATGGTTGGGCGCCACGTCCGGAAACAAGCGCAGCACGATCTGGCCCCATGGCTCGTTTTTGGATGTAATGGTGATGGTCGCTTGTGTTGAACCCGCTTGTGCCGTCATCTCGTATCCTTTCCTGCTCAGTTAAACCGGAAGGGCGCTACGCTCTCCCCTTCCAATCCTTGGCTCACCGCCGTCCAGTTGAGACCATCGTCATCGCTTCGAAAGACCCCCGAACTGGTTCCGGCGTAGAAGCCCCCCTTCTCGCCTTCGATCAACACTTGAATGGACAGGTTGCTGAGCCCCTTGTTCAAGGGCACCCACTGCCGGCCCTTGTCGACGGATTTAAAAATCCCTCGGCCTGTGGCCACATAGACCCCACGGTCGTTGCTGATCAGCCCGCGAATTGAATCGTTCGGCAAGGCCCGACTGATCGGCACCCAGGTCTTTCCGCCGTCGCCGCTGCGAAAGACGCCGCCGTCGAACGTCCCGGCATAGACGCCTTGCTCCTTGTCCACGGCCAACACACGGATAAAATTCTCCACCAGTCCTTCGTGATCGCGTAATCCCTGCCGGAGGCGCGTCCATCCTCCAGACCGCTCCTTGTAACTATGGATGCCCTTGCCGGAGGTGCCGGCGTACAGGGTGCCGTCATTGGTCCTGGCCAGCGCATGCACCAGAATTTCATCCAGGCCGGTGGTCACGACCTTCCATTGGTCCTGTGCGGCGTTCAACAGATACACCCCATCGCCGGTGCCGGCATAGAGCCCCTTTGCATCCATCATCAGGGCCTTGATCTCGAGACGCTTGAGCCCTTTGTTGACCGGCTGCCAGCTCTTTCCCGCGTCACGCGAACGGAACACCCCGCCGCGAAACGTGCCCGCATAAATGGCGCCGTCTTTCGCCGTGGTGAGACAAAGCACGAAGGGATCAGTCAATCCATCGTTGACCGACGCCCAGGTATCCCCACGATCGCTGCTTCGAAAAATGCCCATCCCGAACGAACCGGCGTAGACCACCCCCCCAGCTCCCGCCGCCAAGGCCTGAATGCTCGTATTGCCGATATCGGCTGACCCAGCGGGGTCTGTGCCGGGATGAGCCTGTTCCAACGCCGGCGGTCCGCTGCTCGCGCTCCCGTTCGGAGCAGACACCGCGTGGGCGATCCCGTGCAGACAACCAAGGGTCAGTGCCGTCAACACCAGCATGTGACGTATCATGGCAAGACCGTCCTTCCAAAGATTGTGTGCACCAGGTCAACGGACTCGATGGCCGGCGGTGCCTATCGGTATATCAGGATCCAGCGGCAAATTCACGCCGGGAGTCGGCCCCCCGGCCCGCCCGAATATCTTGGCGCCCAGAATGCCGATCTCATACAGCACCATGAGCGGCACCGCCATCAACAGCATCGTGAACAACGTGGCATCCGGCGTCACGATGGCCGAGATGATCAGCGCCGCCATGATGGCATGTTTGCGATAGTGCGCCAGCGCCGTCGCCGAGACTACCCCCGCTCGCGACAATAACGTCAGCACCAACGGCAACTCGAAGGCGCAGCCGAAGATCAGGAGGAATTTGACGTTGAAGTCAATATAGGTGCCCACGCCCAGGGCGGGGGTGATGTCGCGATCCATCCCGAAACTGACGAAGAAATCGATGACAAGCGGCAGAATGACGAGGTTACAAAAGACCAGCCCCAGCGCAAACAGGAGGGCGGCCAGCAGGAACAGGGGAATCGCCCAACGCTGTTCCTTGGGCAGCAACGCCGGGGCGATGAACTTCCAACATTGGTAAAAAATGATCGGCAGGCTCAAGATGATGCCCGCCAGGAACGAGACTTTGATGGAAGCGAACAGCGCTTCGGTGGGCCCGTAGAACACTAACTGATTGGGAAACGGGCGGTTGAGCCAGGCGACCATCTCGGACGAGTAGGCGAACGCCGTCGCAAACGCGACGCCCAAGGTCACCGCGATGATCAGCAGCCGCTTCTTGAGCGACTGAATATGGGCGGCCAGTGGTGCGAGCATCGTCTATCCGAAACAACGACTCCGCTCTCTGTCCCCTCGATCGCGAGGCCGGTCCGGAGGACTCCTCGACTCTCGCTAACGAGAGGTGCGAATGAGTTCGGCCATTCTGTCTTTGGTGGCCAGTTTTTCTTTTTGCAACTGCTTCTTCAGCACTTCTTCGGCAGGGGTCAGGACATGTCGCCGCTGTAAATCCGCCAACTCCGCATCGAGGCGATGGTGAGACTCTTCAAGGGCTCGGAATTCTGTGTTGGATTGCCGTAACCGATCAGTGATCGCAGTCTCAGCCTGCATATCGCACCTCCTGGTTGACTATACACGTCCATGAACAGTCGTCCTGCTACCAGGCTCCTGCAGCTCTCCCGGCGGCGGCTCACAAAGAGTCCCTAATTGGAGCGGTGTCATCTCCATCAGCACCGCATCTTCGTCAGGGTTTGTATAGTAGCGAGTCCGTGTCGCCGTCCGAAGAAATCCGAGCCGGTCATACAGCGTCAGCGCCTCCTGGTTCGACGCCCGAACCTCCAACATCGCCCGATTCGCACCTCGCTCCAACCCGGTTCGCAAGGCCCAACAGACCAGCCGCGTCGCCACACCCTGCCGGCGGAACGGAAC
The DNA here is from genome assembly GCA_023248215.1 of Nitrospira sp. Classification (GTDB taxonomy): domain Bacteria; phylum Nitrospirota; class Nitrospiria; order Nitrospirales; family Nitrospiraceae; genus Nitrospira_A. The sequence goes on along the minus strand of JAHFEW010000016.1, from coordinate 48,021 downwards.
GAGCACGGCCAGATTCATCAACCGCACTTCCTCGAAGACGATCCAAAAACAAAAATAGCCTACAATCACGAAGGATCCCGACAGCGGATCGGGACACTTCGCCAGCAGGAAATGCGCAAATGGATTGCCGGACAGTTCAGCTGCCAACATTTTGCGCGTCCAGGGGGCAGAGAAGCAAGCCTGTTCGATGGCCCACACCTCGTCGAGGGCATCAGCGGTCGCCGACTCGATCATCACGCTGTCCGGAGCCATCCCGTCGTTACCTTTCGGCTTACAAGGCCGCAATTCTACTTCCTTGCACGCGGATCGGCACCTTCTCGTCTGACTCGCCGCCGCCCCTGCGTCATCTTGCTCGCCACCCGTTGCCGCCGCCGCTCAAGCGCGGACCGGCCCTGCTGTTCATCGAACTTTACTTCGGCCTCGGTGCGCTGCACATACAGCGGGACGACATTCGCTCCGGCTACCTGCCCGCTCTCAACGCGCAACCGCGCCGCAAGGGCCACGCTGACGGCCGAGGGACGCTGCTGTTCCAGCGCCACTTCCCGGACTTTTCTCCCGATTGACTCAATGGCCTGCCGGATCTCCTGCCCATAAGCCTTCCACCCGTCCCCGAACAGCGTACCAGCTCCGGCCCCTTGCAGTGCCTGGGCGACGGATGACGGAGGCCCCACCTGCTCAGCGATCAGCCGATGTAGGACAGGTCCCGGCAGCCACTCGTAGGCGGCCCAATACACTTCATTGTGCCGACTCTTGAGCACCGGCACCAGCAGCCCCTGCACCCCGCGCAGGTTCCACGCCATGGCCTCTAGGGTCGGCACCGGCGCTATGGGAGTTCCCAGGACTGCGCGAAAGCCCAGCATCGTGGCGAGCCCCACACGTAAGCCGGTGAACGACCCCGGCCCAATCGACAACGCCAAGCCCTGCAGACCCTTCAAAGAGAGACCGGCCTCCCGCAAGACTCGATCGATGGCGCCCATCAGCGAGCGTGCGTGCGAGCCCTCGGCATCCTGCTCGGCGAGCGCCAGCACCCGCTCGTCTTGCAGGAGAGCCACGCTTTGCCAGGCCGTTGCTGTCTCGATCGCCAGAAGATGCTGGGCTGATGGCGCCTTCATACCCGCCCCAACTCGCCCGGCTTGATGGGTTCATTTGGAATCAATTCGTGAAACGTCACCTGCAGAGTGCCCGCGCCTTGCCCGTCGGTCATACGGATGGCAAAGGGTCGCATAATGCGCTTGTCCGTTGCAGGCTCTTGAGTGTTCGACGCCTGGGTCGCATCAGAAGCGCCGACCGCGCGATAGTCGTCGAACTGCATCGTCGCCTCGACCTCCCCAGCCGGAGAGACGCGCTCTTCTTGCACAACCAACAGATTGCGCCGGTCAAACCAAATCCGTCTCGTCACCACCGGCGCAGTTCCATTTTCCCCCGCGCCGGTCAGCACCTCCAGCCGGTAGCGGTCGCCGTCTTCCGTCAACCGCACCTGCTCCTGCGGCCCCACGGCCTGCGTCCCGATGATCCCGCTCATCGCCCAGACGCTCAACTGAAAGGGGCGGGTGAGCTGGCCAAGGCGATCCGCCTCAGAGGGACGACCAACCACCTCACGCCCCATGGTCGGCAGCCGGAGTTTGAACTGGTCGTCGATCTGCACGAACTCGAACAGCTCGCTGCCCACCGCTGTGAAGCCTCGCAACCGGATGGCATCGGGACGCTGAAAGAAGACGGTGCCCTGAACTCGTTGGCCGATCGGCAGGAAACCGCCCGTCATCTTTGCGCTGAACAGCCCCTTGATCGTTCGAACCTCTTCCGCCTGCTCCTGCAAGAGTGCGATCAGCTGCTCAGCCGTCGCCTGCTTGAGCGGGGTGGTATCAGTCGGACCGAATAGCGCACAGCCAGGTAAGGCCCCGAAAGCAACGGCACACAGGAGCAAGGCGCCGATGAGATTGTTGGCTTTAAGCCAGCACTGCATCCAACGCATCTCCGACTTCATGAATGCCGATCAATTCAATACCCTCGATCGGTTCCAGTTTTGCTACATTCCGCTCCGGCAACAGACAACGCTTGAATCCCATCTTCGCCGCCTCGCGAATCCGCAACTCAGCCTGGCTGATCGCCCTGACCTCACCGCCCAGCCCGACTTCTCCCATCACGAGCGTCGTAAAATCGATCGGGCTCTCGCGTAGACTTGACGTAACTGCAGCGACAATACCCAAATCGATGGCCGGCTCATCGATGTGGATGCCGCCGACCACGTTCACGTAGACATCCTGTCCCGAGAGATGCATGCCCAACCGCTTTTCCATCACGGCTAGCAGCAGGGACAGGCGGTTGGGTTCCACGCCATTGGCCATCCGCTTGGGCATCGCATAATTGGTCCCCGATACCAACGCCTGCAACTCGACCAGAATCGGTCGCGTCCCCTCCAGGCTGGATACCACCACGGAACCGGTGCTATGCAACGGCCGCTCGGCTAAAAACAATTCGGACGGGTTGCTGACTTCCTCCAGCCCACCATCCTTCATCTCGAACACCCCGATCTCGTTCGTTGAACCGAACCGGTTTTTGACCGCCCGCAGAATGCGATAGCTGTGGCTCTTGTCCCCTTCGAAATACAATACCGTATCGACGATATGTTCCAGCAGACGTGGACCGGCGATGGCGCCTTCTTTGGTGACGTGCCCAATGATAAACACCGGCACGTTGCTGCGCTTGGCAAACCACATCAGCTGCCCCGCCACTTCCTGCACCTGGCTGATACTGCCCGGCGCCGAGGTCAGCTGCTCGGTATAGACCGTCTGAATCGAATCCACGACCACGGCCGACGGCTGCACCTCTTGGATGGACTTCAGAATTTGCTCGAGCGACGTTTCCCCGAGAATCAGCAGGTGCTTGCCATCGATGCCAAGCCGCTGGCCCCGCATTTTGATCTGCCGAGGAGACTCCTCTCCCGAGACATAGAGCACCTGCTCGCCTGGCGCCGCGAGGAGGGGTAATGCTTGCAACAACAGCGTGGTCTTGCCGATGCCGGGGTCGCCGCCGATCAGCATGACGGAACCGGGCACCACCCCGCCGCCCAATACGCGGTCGAACTCGCCCATCCCCGTACTGTGCCTGGGCTCACCCACGATTTCGATGTCAGAGATCGGCGTCGCAACGGCCATGGCCATTTTCAGCAGGGCTTGGCGTCCTTTGGGAGCCGCGGGCAGGCGCTCTTCCTTCAGGGTGTTCCAGCCTCCGCAGTCGGGGCAACGTCCGAGCCATCGTGGTGCCTGGTGGCCGCACGCTTGGCAATGAAAAATGGTCTTGGCCTTCATCCGTCCTCGCCTCGCATCACAACAGTAACCTATCCACGCGCATCGTAAAGGAAATGGGAGAGAAAAAGGAAGGAGGCGGGGCACCGCATCTTTCGCCGGTTGGGTATCCGAACACAGACAGAAATCGATCATGAACGATATGCCTTGAAAGCCCTGCGGGGAGATTTCAAAAGAATCAAAGGCGACGGCAACGATAGGCCTTCGGAAGCCTTGAAAGCTGCACAGGCATAATCACTACCTCGCTCCGGCTGCCATGGGCTCAGCAGTGGGACAGTGTCTACAAGACTGGTGTGAAGGTGCCGTGCGACAAGACAAAGGAATAGCGGGTGAGGTCAGGTCGGCAGAATCATGGGAGCCCCCTGTTCCATCACCCACTAGACAACACTACGTGTTATTGGCAGTCCCAATAGGTGAAATAGTGCGATGGCAGCCGCCGCAGCGGCATTGAGGGACTCGACCCCTTGGTTCAGGGGAATCGTAAAGCGGAGCTTCGCCGCCTTGAGGGTTGCCTCCGAAAGTCCTCGACTCTCGCTGCCAATGGCGACGATGGTTCGGGCGGGAATAGTCTGAATCGACCGAATGGGAACGCTGCCGCCGCCATCCCCAGCGTCGGCGGCGAGTATCATACAATCCATGGCAAGGAGTTCTTCGGGTCCGATGTGAGTAAAAATGGGAAGCTGAAAGAGTGTGCCGGCGGTCGCCCGCACGACTTTCGGATTGAAGACATCGACTGAATTGGGCGCCAGCCACAACCCACTCACATTCAACCCAGCCGCCGTTCGAATGATCGCCCCGATGTTTGTGGGGTCCTGGAGCATGTCGCCATACAGGCCCAAAACTCTCGGTTGAGCCAGCACGGCTGATTGGTCCCAGGTTGGTTGGCGGACAACGGCCAGGGCACCGCTGGACGATTCCACATCAGACAGCTGCGCAAGCCGTTCTTCCGAACAGGTATAGACTGCACAGCCACTGCTCAGAAGTTGCTGCCGGATCCCTGGAGGTTGTCGATCGAGAAAACTCGGCGCCACCACCACGTTGACCAACTGGTGGGGAGCCGAATGCAACAACTCTAGAATTGGTCTCGTCCCTTCGAGAACAAAAACCCGTTCGCGGTCACGGGCACGTTTGGTCTTGATGACATCCCGGATGTACGAGAGCTGGTTGCGGGAAATCGTGCGGGGTGAGGCGGTCAACAGTGATCCAGAGGGTAGGCAGCACTGCGAGGGGGCCTTGCTTGTTTAGCGAAAGCCCCCTCAGGAACGTGCTTATTTGCGTTTCTTACCGGCAGCGGCTTCCGCAGCCCGGATACGCTGTGCGCGAAGCTTGGCCCGCTTGAGAGCCGACAGCTTCCCGCGGGTGCGATCGCGCTCGGCTTTCAATCGTTCCAGTTGAGCCCGAAGGTGGACGCGTTCCTCTTTGTAAATGTTGGCACATTCCGCAGGCGACAAATTCGTCCAGTCTCCCGTTCCTCGTGCCCGCTTGATCCGCGCCTCCAGCGATTCACGCAACAACCTCTCGCGTGTCGACATCAGTGACTGCAAGGCTTCCTGCCGCCGCTGGACTTCTTCCTCTTCGGCCATAATGCCGCGAATGTCGGTTCCTAACATCGGCTGATCCTCCTCGCCTCAAGTACATCAACTAGAGCACCTCATTGTACCCGATTTCGGCAGCTATGTTCTACCTAGGAGAATGGCGCATAAGATGTTGATGTTACAGGCAACTAGTGTCATACGCTGTTGATGCCCACGTTGCAGACCCTGGAACGGATACAGTAATATCGGGTATGTCACACGTCGGAACATTTGTTCGCGCATGGCGGGTATCGCAAAAGTATTCCGAGAATGCGCTCGCTGAACGAGCCGGAATCGCGGCCTCCCTTCTGCAAGATCTCGAATCAGAGCAAGCCGACCCAGGCGTTTCAACCTTGGAAGCACTGGCCGACGCCCTCAAGATTCCCCTTCCCTGGCTGTTCATCCACCCTTCCGATTTCGATCTCCTGTGCAAGGACGATGATGAGGAGCCACTGGCTCTCTCCAACTTAACAGGAGCCGATCCGGTCTTAGAGAGAATTCTGCTGGCAACCGGGCACGACCGATCACTCTATGTGCTGCTGACAGCACTCGTGCATAGCGGAGACCCCAAGCTACTGCGAGCCGCAGAAGTGAACTTACGGAGTCTCGTGAAGCAGTCCAAACAAGCGACGGTGCCCTGGCAATCTCGCCCGCCGGGACATTTTGAACCGCCGAGTGATTAACGCCACCTCGACGCACCTCCACGTCACCACAATTTAACACCTTCGATCTCCGAGCTGGCGATCCCCCCTATTTGGAAGACGCTGTCGTTTGAGCAGCGCGCACAAGAAACAGTCCCACAAGGACCAGCGCTCCGAGTCCTGGCCAGCCTCCTAACGGTGGATCGGCAAACAACTGAAAGGGATCCCCGGACAGCGACGACCAGACAGAACTGAACGCAATCGGAAGGGCTAACAGAATTCCGATCAGCGCCTCACCTGTCACCAGTCCGGCAGCGAACAGCAGGCCCCGATCGTCGGTTGGAGAGCCAGGAGCCCCCCTGCCGGTTCGCACATACTCTGCAAGCAGGCCACCGAACATGATGGTCGCCGACAGCTTGAGCGGCAGATACATGCCGAGCGCCACCGCCAAGACAGGCAGGCGAAAGGCAGCCTTCCGTCGCGACTGTCGCAGGTCGAGGCCGATCACCAAGACGCCCAGTGCCATTCCCACACCGACAAGGTGCCAGGGCAAAGATCCACCGAACACACCTCTGGCGAGATTCGCCATGAGTGTGGCCTGAGGAGCGCTGAGCGGATGGGGATGGGTATCCGTCACGTCGCCGATTCCATACTTCGCCTGCAGCAGGGAGAGAACCGGCACGATGACGACGGCACCGGTCGCCACACCGATGATCTGCATGGCCTGCTGTTTCCAAGGTGTGGCCCCGACCAAATGCCCGGTTTTCAAATCCTGCAGGTTGTCGCCTCCCATCGCGGCGGCGCAACACACCACGGCACCCACCAGCAAGGCCGCCGCCGGACCGACAGGATTCTCTCGCCCCAAGATTCCCAACAAGAGCAGCGAAGCGAGCATGATGGTGGCAATCGTGACGCCCGAGACCGGGTTGCTCGAACTACCGACGAGCCCGGCCATATATCCGGCCACCGAAGAAAAGAGGAACGCCGTGACCACCATCAAGAAGGTCAACCCGATGCCGCCCCAGAGATTGTGGCCCAACAGGCTCTGATACAGCACCACCATGGGAACCAATGACACCACTGTAAGGCCGATCAACCAGGCGACACCCGCGTCACGCTCGGTGCGCGGGAGAACCGATCGCGGGCAATGCCGCTGATGGACTCGGTAGAGCGCGATGAGTTGGCGCAGGCTTTGTAGGATGGGCCCCCGAACCTGAAACAGGGTCCACACCCCTCCCACCAACATGGCGCCGATGCCGATGTAACGAATCTGCCCACTCCATGTCGTCTTGGCCGCCACCATGCCGGTCAGCGCGTCCGGCTGGTCGGCGATCGCTTGATAGAGCGGCAGTAAGACCAGCCATCCGATCGCGCCACCGAGAAATACGACGACGGCTGTATTGAGACCGATGATATATCCGACGGCCAGCAGGGCCGGTGACAGGTTGAGTCCTCCGTAGAACGTCGAGCGTCCAAGCTGGACAGCCCCTTCCAACGACTCACTCCAAACTTTCAGTCCTCCCTCGGCAAACTTGAAACAGCCGCCCAGTGCGGCAGCCCCCAACAACACATGAAACCTGCCGCCTGCGTCGGCATCCGCCGAGGCTCCTACCTTCAAGACTTCCGCAGTGGCAACGCCTTCGGGAAAGCGCAGCCGGGCATGGATAATCAAGGCCCGGCGAAGTGGAATGGTAAACAGCACGCCGAGTACCCCGCCGACAAGCGCCACGGTGAAGGTTTGCCAATAGTCGAACGAAGCCCAATATCCGAGCAGAAGCAATCCTGGGATGGTAAAAATCACGCCGGCCGCGAGGGCTTCGCCTGACGAGGCGGCGGTTTGGACGATGTTGTTCTCCAGAATGTTCGAGTGACGAAACAGGCGCAGCACCGCCATGGACACGACGGCAGCTGGAATCGATGCGGAGACCGTCATGCCGGCAAACAGCCCTAGGTAGGCGTTGGCCCCGGCGAGCACTGCAGCGAGGACGATCGAAAGCACGACGGCTTTGGGGGTGATTTCCGGGAGCGTGACGGAGGCGGGAATGAGAGGCGCGTCGACAGTCTCCGGAAGAGCATCGTGATCGCGCATCATGCCTTCAGAACACCTGGACGATAAAACATTTCAAATAACGTGTTTCCGGCATGCCGGCGAGCACCGGATGGTCCGGTCCTTGCCCTCGCTGTTCAAGGAGGCGAATCTGCCGGCGTGCATCCCGCGCTGCAGCCTGCAGCATCATCCAAAAATCGTGATCACTGATCGGCTGCGAACAAGAACAGGTGACCAACACTCCGCCCGGATGCAACAGACGAAGGCCGCGTAGATTGACTTCTTTGTATCCGGCTAAGGCATGGGGCACCGCCTTCTTGCTGCGCGCAAACGCCGGCGGATCCAGAATGACCAGGTCATACCGTTGGTTGCTCCGCTCAAGCACACGCAATTCCTCAAAGGCATCGGCCTGACGATAGTGACAGCGTGCTGCAACCTCGTTACGCGCCGCATGCGCCTGGGCCAAGGTCACGGCCGCCGCACTGACATCCAAGCCGTCGACGGACTGCGCTCCGGCGAGTGCCGCCTGCATGCCGAAGGCACCGGTGTGGCAAAAGGCTTCTAACACCGTTTTGCCCTTGGCGAAGACGGCCGCAGCCAACCGATTCTCACGCTGATCGCAAAACCACCCGGTTTTCTGCCCCTCGACGATATCCACAATGAACCGGGCGTGTCCCTCATGAATGTTCACCGTCGTCTCGCTGTCTCCCCGCAGAAATCCTTTCGACAGCGGCAGGCCTTCCAATGTCCGGCTCTTGGCATCATTCCGAAGGTAGACGCTCCGCACACCGGTTTCCTGGACCAGCAACTCGCCCAACAATTCTTTTCGTACATCCATACCGTAGCTCAGCGTCTGCATCACCGCGACATCGGCAAACCGGTCGACGACCAGGCCCGGCAGGAGATCGCTTTCTCCATGGACGAGACGACAGGCATTGGTGTGGGAAGCCACGATCTGTCGAAAGGCGGCCGCGGCACGGAGACGCGCGGCAAAAAAGGCGTTGTCGATCGGCTCCTCTTGAAAGGTCAGCACACGAACGCGGATCTTGGAATGGGGATTGTAGAAGCCGCGGCCGAAAAACCGTTTCTGATGCGTATACACATCGACGAGGTCTCCGGCGCCGGGAGTGCCCAGCACCTCAGCAATGTGGCCGTCAAAAATCCAGAGGTGACCATAGTAACGCGGCGTTTCGCGTTCGGCTGTGAGACGGATCCTGGCAGTGGGAACGGTGACGGGCTGTGTCATAGTTGTCGTGAGTTCGGTGTAGAGATGTTTGGTTCGATCCCGTAAGGCGGCTGTGCAGATGGCCCACGAGGGTGCCTGAAATCACGCCACGAAGCAACCAGGCACGATGCACATGCGACGATTGTTCGCGCGCTTGACCTTCCCTAGCACCTATGGTTTGCTGCAGGAAGACAGGTGGACCGCACGCCACCCGACGACCTATCACTCGACAGCCGAGGCACAATGACCATTCAGACCATCGGGACCGCAGTATTGGATCGACTCCACCAACTTGGCGTTCGTCACATCTTCGGCATCCCCGGCGACTACGTGCTTGGCTTGTATAAATTGATGGAGTCCTCTCCCATTCAACACGTGGGCACCACCCGGGAGGACTGTGCAGGCTTTGCCGCCGACGCCTATGCACGCATCAACGGCATCGGCGCCCTCTGCGTCACCTATTGTGTCGGCGGACTCAATACGGTCAATGCCATTGCCTGCGCCTATGCGGAGCGATCGCCCGTCGTCTTGCTGACCGGCTCACCCGGGCTGTCGGAGCGTGCGCGCAATCCCTACCTCCACCACATGGTGCGGGAGTTTTCGACGCAACGGGAAGTATTCGAGAAAATGACGGTGGCGGCGGTCAGCTTGGAAGACCCCGTCACGGCTCAGCGTGAGATGGATCGCGCCTTCGCGGCCTTGTTGCGCTATCGACGCCCGATCTATCTTGAGATCCCGCGAGACATGGTGCATGTTCCGCTCGCCGGGCCCTCGCACTCGAACGGCAGCCAGGATGAACAGACAGACCATGCCGCCTTGGCGGAAGCCCTGGCCGAAGTGCGGACGATGTTGGAATCGGCGAAGCGTCCGGTAATTCTGGCCGGCGCCGAAGTGGGACGCTTCGGGCTCCACGACGAGTTGACCCACCTCGTGGAGCGCCTCAATGTCCCCATCGCCTCGACGCTCCTGGGAAAGTCGATCATTCGTGAAGACCATCCCCTCTACGTCGGCGTTTACAGCGGGCTGGTGGCCCGCGACGAAGTGAAGGAGTTTGTGAACCAAACCGATTGCCTGCTCATCCTCGGCTCGATTCTCTCCGACGTGGAAGACTTGGATGCCCGTAGCGCCCTGTTCTCTGATGGTCATACCATCCATGCCACGGCAGATCGCGTGGCCATCAAACACCACCGGTATGACTCCATCCGGTTTGAAGATTTCGTGAAGGGGCTGGCCGGCACCCACCTCCCCTCGTTTGTTACACCACGGCTGCCGCCGGTGCAAAAATTTGATGAGGCACTGCCGCCGGCGCATGCCTCCGTCACCCTCCAGGGGGTATTCCGTCACCTCGATACGGTGCTGGATGAGAAGACACTGGTCATCGCCGATGTGGGAGAATCCCTGTTCGCCTCGGTCGATCTCCACGTCCACCGCCGCTTTGAGTTTCTGTCGCCTGCCTACTACACGTCGATGGGATTTGCCGTTCCCGCAGCCATCGGAGCGGGCTTTGCCGATCCGTCCCTGCGGCCGATCGTCCTCGTGGGAGACGGCGCCTTCCAGATGACCGGGTCGGAGTTGTCCACGGCGGTTCGCTACCGACAGGCTCCGGTGGTGATTGTCCTCAACAACCGTGGGTATTCGACCGAGCGCGAGATTCTGGAAGGCCCTTTTAATGATATCCACGAGTGGCACTATGAACGAATCTGCGAACTGATCGGCGGCGGACAGGGATCCCGGGTGGCAACCCACGGAGAATTCGTTCAGGCCCTGGCCAAGGCCTTGGGGGATTCAAGCCAACCCTATGTGATCAATGTCTTGCTCGATCCGGCCGACCGCTCTCCGGCCATGATACGCCTGGCGCGAAGGTTGGCGAAACGCCTCTCCACCGACCGACCGTAACCTGCTCCCATCCTCCACGGTTCGGCCCCTTGCTCATCCGAGTTCGCCGCTCCTGCAAGGCAGGCGGGAACGCCTGTTTCACCCTGATACAGTGTTGCGTTTCCGCACTTTCCCCCCCATTGACCATCCGTAGACAAATGTGGTCTTCTTATAGGGGGACTTGTCGAATTGTAATTTCACGAGAACCTGGCCATTATGTCGTCGAAATTGCCGGATGGAAAGACTATGCGAGACGGTCAGATTTTCTCTGCACGACTCAACAATGTCGTGACCACCGAACGAGAGTTCGACGAGCTGGTCACGAAGTCTTTGCCGGAATTGTTGGACCGGGCGACGGGTCAAACCAAGCGGTTTCTTCGTGAAACGAATCAATGGGGCGACGATATCACGCATGAGAAGCTGGCGCTCCGGTGGGGGTACGAGTTGGTAGAACGTTTTGTGGTCTTCGGTCGTGCCGAAGTTCCCTGCCGGCCGTTCTTCCTCTTGGATAGTCTGATTGCTAAATCGTTCAGCCAGCCTGACCCCCTCTGTTATCACAAGGAGCTGCTGACGCCGGTGGGGCGATTTCTAGACGGACTGGCCTCGCGTGCCGTCGTCAGCCGCGACGCCTTGATCACGCTGTTTTATCACTTCTATGGATTCAGTCAGGCCCATGTGGTGAAGTTGCTGGGCTTCGGCCAGGCTGAAAGCCAGCGGGTCTATAAAAACTTCGAGCGTTGGCGCCAATCGGGGTGGCAACGCACGATGAATGAAACAGGGTTAAGTGGGTCGGAAATAGAAGTGCTGGAACAGGAGTTACTGACTAGGCCCGACCACCTGAATCACGAAGTCGACCGATTGATGCCGGTCTTGCAGTCACATTATCGAAAGAGTGAACCGGAACATTATCCCTGCCTCTCTGAACAGAAGTGGGGTCAACTATTTCACGATGACTACGGCCACGACTACCGCGTCTGGCATTTGGCCTTTTGCCGCGACTGCTTCATGGAAGTGGCAGATCGCCGGCAAACCGAGGCCAGCAACGGGTTGAAGCCGCAGGTCAATCTCCATATCCATCCGCTGAAAAAGGGAGGCGTCTTGGCTCTCTTTGGAGGGGATCGAGGAGGACGGCACCATGGAAGCACCAGAGCTCAACGACTATCGCGAACATCTGCTTGACGCCCTGGATGACCAGCCGCGACGCGCGACTGAAGAACGCCCGGGTCTTCTCCAGGTGCTCGTCAACCACGAGCGCGTCGGGATGCTGGATTGTGCGCACACCGATCCCTCCTTCGCCTTCACGGCCCGCGAGCGGAGCATTCAACATTTAGAAATCAGGAGCGAGTCCGGCGTGTTGATTGGAGGCTGTGTCGCGCCCGAAGCCGGCCACAAAGATGTGCGTATCCCCGTTGGCAAGGGTGCCGCGACCATTCACGTCGAGAACCATTTCGACGGCGGTTCGCTCCAGGTGCAGTACGAGACGGCTCCTCGTTGGTGGGCTCACTTGGCTGCCGCAATGGGGTTGCCCTCGGAAACGTCCAAACCAGCGGCGAGCGCGACTCCCATCTGGACCATGACGACCGCGTTCGCACAGATCGTGCTTGCCGTGGGCGTTGTCGCGTTGCTGGCTGAACGGGTGCCGAGTTGGATGGGATCGGACGACCGGGCGCATCAGCTCGAAGAAGAACTGGCAGCCCGGCAATCGACACAAGAGCAGGTTGATCGCGTGCACCAACAGCTGGCACAGTTGGTTGAGGCACAGGCGGCGGCAGTGGCGATTTCTCGATCCGAGCAGGAACGGATCGCGCAGTTGAATAATCTCGTTGATACGGTCACCCTTGCCCAGCAGAAATTGAACACACAAGTCGTCACCGTCCAGGAAGATCTCCAGACGGTGAAGACCGGCGTCGCACAGGAAGTTCAGAACGGCATTCGCGTCGCGGTCAGCACGGTCGAAGCCGAGCGAGAATTGGTGCGCCAGGATCTCCAGTCGATCAAGTCGGTCAACGAAACCTTGATCAAGCAAGTCGCGCTCCTGGAAAGCCGCAATCGAGAGTTGCATGCCCGTTTGGCACTCACCTCTCTGGAAGTGGCGAAAGCCAATGCTGCGCCCAAGTCCACGGTGCTGGCCAAGAATGACACCGCCAAAGACGCAGCCGTGTCGACCCCGGTTGCAGATGGGCTCCGCGAAACAGACCGTCAGGCCTTCATGTTTTGGGTCGCATTCCAGGATGGCACCACTGAGAAGAGTATCGAGGATTTGGTTCAGGAACTTAACGGTATTAAAAAAGGGCCGATGAAGTCGGGCTGGTACTCCGTCGAAGTCAACTTGCCAAAACCGGAACCTCCGGACCGCTTCCTGGAATCCGTCAAACGAGCCAAGATCGTCAAGTCGGTCGTGACCAGCAAGGCTATGCCTCCGGCTCAGTAGAAGCGGTCCCCCCTCAGCAGATTCAGCGTTCGGCGCAAGGCATCTCCGCGTCTCGCTTTGAGATCTCCAGGTACCGCCGGTCTTCGATCGCCATTCACCATCCGCTCCAAACCCTGCACTGGAGGGAGTATGTCGGATTTTCATCAGAACGGACTCGTGACGGTGCTGCACCGTCTGGGCGCCTCCAATCTCGATCAGCTGGAAAAAGAATTGGAACGGCATGCGGCGGCGAATCCGATCGCCCTGGTTCTCCCCTCGCTGTATTCGGAACTCGAAAACCCGGCGCTCAAGCACATCGTGCAGGTCTTGAAAGACATCCGCTATGTCAACGAGATCGTGATCTCGCTGGATCGAGCCTCGGCGCTGGAGTTTCGTCTGGCCAAACAGTTCTTTGCGGTGCTGCCCCAGCGGGTCCGGATCGTCTGGAACGATGGGACAGGCATTCAGGACATCCTCAAGCTGCTGGCCCACGCCGAAATCGATACGGGTCTCCAGGGCAAGGGCCGCGGCTGCTGGATGGCCTTCGGATACGTCTTGGCGCGCGGCCAGAGTAACGTCATTGCGCTCCACGACTGTGACATTCTCAGTTACAACCGGGAATATCTCGCCAGGCTCTGCTATCCGATCGTCAACACCAATCTGGGCTATGAATTCTGCAAGGGGTACTACAGCCGGGTCACGAATCGCCTCCATGGCCGGGTGACGCGACTGTATCTCACGCCGCTGATCCGGAGTCTCCAGCAGGTGGTGGGATCCCATCCGTTGCTGACATTCCTGGATAGTTTCCGCTATCCCCTGGCGGGTGAATTTGCCATGGTGCGGGATTTGGCCTGGATCAACCGGATTCCCGGCGACTGGGGACTGGAGGTGGGAGTCCTCGCCGAGATCTATCGCAACTGTGCGCTCAGGAGAATTTGCCAAGCCGATATCGCCGATGCGTACGAGCACAAGCACCAAGTCCTATCGGCGGACAATGCCGATCAAGGGTTACAGAAAATGTGTGTGGATATCACCAAGTCGCTCTTCCGAAATCTCGCGAGCGAAGGGGTGGTGTTATCGGAAGCAGTCCTGAAGGCCTTACGGGCGACCTACCTGCAGGCAGCCCAGGAGGCGATCACCCGCTATCAGAATGATGCCGCCATCAACAGCCTACAGTTCGACCGACATGAAGAACGGATGGCCGTCGAGGTATTTCTCAAGGGAATGAAGATCGCGACGGAGACGTTTTTGGAAGACCCGCTCGGGGTGCCGATGATCTCGAATTGGAGCCGAGTCACCGGTGCGATCCCCGATATTTTTGAGCGGTTGATCGATGCGGTCGAACGCGACCACGAGTGGAATCCCATCGGAGACCGCGTGTAGCGAGTGATCCGCTGGTGATTCGGTGAAGATCTCCCACACGATCCTCCACGGCTTGGCCTCTTCTTGATTTGTGCGTATAGTGACAGACCACTGCCTAATACTGAGTATCAAAGGAGGTCTCGATGCGCCTTACGGACGGATCCTGGATCTGCTCAAAATGCAGAGCAATTTGCTCTTTGAAAGGATATGAAGAGGGGCCTCTCGCTTCCATGCGAGAAATCTGCAGCAATTGTAAGGAGCGCGCTGAGGCGAGCTGGCTTGCTGCGATAGGAGATAAGCGACGACTGCCCCAAGGGGTCTAAGGCAAAGCTCTCGGCCTCGCCTCCCTCAAACAATTCTCGGTTGCTCGCCCCTCTATCCCCTCCTGCCTCCGGCCTACTCGGCAGCATGTCTCGATCACCTTTTCGTGACCGCTGCATCCAGGCGTCCAACCAACCGGGAGTAGCTCGACCAAAGAATTCTAAGTCTTTGCTTTCTGAGCAAACACGGTCGCATCACACGCGATGTACTTGATCTGCTTCATGGGAATAATGAGGACCTCCTTCGCCGAGTCCACTTCCAAGACTTCCATGTCCTCACTGATCGTATGACGAATGGCATCCTTCACCAGCAGTTCTTGATTGTCGGCAAACACGACTTTGACCCAATATTGCACGGGACGCGCTCCTTGTTAAAGATGACACTACCCCGTCTTGCCCAACTCGTATGATCGTTTCGTCGCGGCTTCCACCGCTGACATCAAGGTCGCGCGCAACCGTCCATCCTCCAGACGACGAAGACCGGCAATTGTGGTGCCTCCCGGCGAGGCGACGCGATCTTTCAGCAGGCCCGGATGTTCGCCCTGTTCAAGTACCATGCGAGCCGCTCCGGCCACGGTTTGCGCAGCCAGGAGTTGCGACGTCGACCGAGGCAGCCCCATCAGTACCCCACCATCTGCCAAGGCCTCGATCATGGCGAACACATAGGCGGGTCCGCTTCCGCTCAGGCCGGTTACGGCATCCAGCAACCGTTCTTCCACGACGACTGCTTTGCCGACCGATTCGAACAGGCTCCGGGCCAGCGCATGGTCATCAGACGAGAGGCCGGACACCACGCTCAACGCCGTCACACCTTCACCGATCGATGAAGGCGTGTTGGGCATGGCGCGAACCACTCTGGTCGCTCTCTTGAGATGGTCCTGTATGCGAGAAATGGGATAGCCGGCGGCGACGGAAATCACCAGTGGTTGCCCCTGAATGATCGACGCCAGTTCGGTTAGAACCTCATCGAGTACCTGCGGTTCGACGCCGAGCAAGAGAATATCCGCCCCTCTTGCCGCCGTGTGATTGTCGGCGCTGACCGCCACACCGAACCGTGCGGCGAGCATCTCCCGACGAGACCGTTGGGGGTCGCTGACGATAATGCGCTCCGGAGTGGCCAGACCATTTAGCAACAGGCCTGCGAGCAGCGATTCGGACATGTTGCCGCCGCCGATGAAGGCGATCCGTTTTGCCGTCAGCATGGCGCGATTATACTGACGGCCTTTCAGCCGGTGCAACTTGCAACCGCCGGAAGCGGTTGTATAGAGTGGATCGTATGTAGCTTGATTATCGCCTTTTCAGCAGAACGGAGCAGACATGCGACGCATCGTCACGCTGATGACCGTGGGAGCACTTTTCTTCCTGGGTGACGCGAGTTGGGCACGCCGCGACGCCTTGACCGCTGAGCAGAAGAATCAAATGGAACGGATCGATCGGGTCTTGATCGATGTGCTCGCCCTGTCGGACAAGGGACCGGTCGATACCGGGCCACTGGTCGAGGTGGTGACCAGGCGCATGAAAGAATTCGACTATACGCCGGTCACCGATCCGGCACAGCCGCACGACGTGGAACTGAAGATCAAGTGCGAGCAGCGCAAGACCTGGGAAGGCAGCACCACGATGGGAAGCGATGCCGATCTCCCCGACTCTCCTTCACGGGTGTGGAAAGGACCGGCCTGTCAGCTTGCCTATGTCCTGAACGGAAAAAAGATGGCCTGGCGCAAAGAGGTTCGGACGGAGTTTGACGACCCACAGGCGGCTGCCGTCCTCGCCAAGGCCGGCGATCCGGCGGCCTATACGATGGCCAAGTTGAAAGCCCGCCTCGAAGACTACGATTTTCCTGCCCTCATCACAGCTGAATGGGGACAGGAAGAACGACTGTTTCGTCTCTATGACGATCCAAAGACGCCGGTGGCGCGCAAGGTGAAGTTGGTGTCGTTGTTCGGAGAACTCTTCTCCGCGAAGGCAGTCCCGCGTCTCCTGGCCGGGCTGAACGGAACCGACCGCGACATTGCCAAAGCCTCGGCCCTCGCCCTGGGGAATATCGGCCAGAAAGACACAATCCCCACCCTAATCAAGACGATGAAAACCGGAGCGCCGGAGTTGCGCGCGACGGCAGCGAAGGCCTTGGGAATCGTCGGAGCGTTACACGGCGATTTCACCATAGTCGACCCGTTGCTCGAAACCCTGACCACCGACGATGTGGCGGTGAAAACCGAAGTGGCTTGGGCGCTTGGGAAATTGCCGGATAAGCGAGCCCACGAACCGCTGGTCACCATTCAGAAGTCCCTCTACCACGCCCACCAGAACGATGCCGATCCAAACCTCGTCAAATTGAAGGAAGCAGTCAATTGGAGCATCAAGCAAATCGACACCTGGGAACACGTGGAGTAGCAGGCGCTCCCCTCACCGTCATCTGTTGTGGATCGAGCATCCGCCGGACCCTCGTCGCGTCACAGCTCTGTGCGATGGCCCTCCTCGCCTGTTTTGCCATTCCGGGTCAGGCCCAGGTCATCGGCGAGGAAGCGGAACTCGACCGGCTCAGGACGAAAGCGGAAGAGGCCATGGGCAATGACGATGCGGAAGGTGCGGCGATGAGCATGGGACGCGCGGCCTTGATGGCGGCGCAGCTGGCGAAGCGACAAACGGATCCGGCCCCAAGACAGGTATTCAAGGCGGCCGAACATCTCTACCGGTCGCAGGAACATGGCTATCGGGCCGTCGCGTTGTTTCGACGAGCCGGCGGAGAACTACCCGCTTCGGCCGGAGTCTGCGGCAGTCTTCAGCTTGCGCAGCTCGAACTGAACCATGCGCAAGCAGTCCTCGAGCAGCCGGATCATGCGGTCCCGAAAGACGCCTCTCACCCGCGAGTGAAGCCTGTCCAGCAGACCACGGAGGATTGGGCGATCGTGCTCAGCTCGATGCGGGCTGAGTTCCACTGCCCGGCTTAGCCGGATGTTGAAAAAGGCCTCCAGCTTTGTTCTCGCGAGACACTGCCGCCTCACTATCTTGGCGGCGTTCACAGACGTGACGCTCATTATTCTTCGCGCCGTGGACCTCGCTGCGGCCGCGCCGGACGGTCTTTTTGAACAACCTCTTGATGGGATGACGTGGCCGTCTAATCCCAGCTAGTCGTCTTCCGGATTAATGATGTGAAGTCCGGCCGGACGACAGGCAGCCAGCAATTGTTTATCGGCACTGACCACCGTCAGCCGGAGCGGCTTGAGCTCTAAGGCCAAGGCCAGGTGCTGTAACTGCGCCGAGCGTAGCGCCGGATAATCCAGAATCAGCTCCTTTGAAGCCAAGAAGGTGTCCGTCGTCGGAGAGATAAATTGAAAGAGCCCTTGCGAGGCTTCCATCTCAAACTTGTACAGCACCGAATAGCAGTCGTCTCGAGTGATTTCTCCCTGCTGTGCGCGAATAGATAAAGCCGAATAAAAGTCGGTGACGCTCCACATGGGCACAATCGCCACCTTGCCCCGCTTCACCATGAGCTTGTTCACCACCCGCGTCCCGCGCTCCATGCTGTACCGCTTCACCAGCGCAGTCGAATCGAAATAGTAATACGGCATCCTACACCCTTCCCTTCAAGAGGCTGTCGGCCAACGGCGATTGGAGTTTGGACAGGCGGTCCTGCAGCTCATCCAGCGGTAACTCCTCATAGTAGCCCTGCTTGCGAAAGATGCTCACAATGTCGCTGTGGAGCACCTGCTGTGTATCTGCAGCCAGACGCTCGCGCAGACGTTTTTTCATCGCTTGGCTGGATAAGCGGCGTCCGCCGCTGCCTTGATCGGCAACCTTCCCGGTCCCTGTTTTATGCATCCCCTCTCCTCTCTCCTGTGATTGATGACCGACCATTAATGATTCGATTGCGGCTGAGCCACCTCCCTCGGGCACCCGGACGGCACAGAGTCCGAGACCGGCAGGTCTATCTCGCCATAGACATGCGCGGCCACAGAGCGGGCGAGGTCGGACGCAAACTCCTGCTGCATCACCCGAACCGCTTTCGCAGCCGCCTCACGCTCCGTCACATGGCCTTCTTTCCCGCCCTTCGAGACGGCGCCGATCACACGATGGGTGGACACCTCTTCCATCACGGCGTCCGTACACCATCGGACGTACCGGAACTGCGGATCGTGCACCTCGATCGGCCACAGCCTCACCGTCCCCTTGATCAGCAATTCCACCGGGATGGCGCCTGAGCCTGGACCGCGACCCACCACGGAGAAACCTTCCCTGGTGAGCCCGTCTATGAGCGCACGCTCGACCGGATCGGCCTGATCTCCGGACATTTCCACAGCCATGCCGAAATTCGTGGCAAGAAACTGCTCCAATTCCGCGGTTAATTCAGCAACGCGGTAAGCAGCCGGATTGCCCTGGCCGCTCGACCGAATGATGCGAAGGTCGGTATTGTAGGCCTCGCGGAGCACAAGATTTTTAGCCGCCCGTTTGAGATTGCGCACGTGGGTCAGCTTGTCCGCGGCCTGATGCGCTTCAGTCACTTCAGTCTGGATCGTACGATCAAGATCACCGAGGCGTTCAACCATCGCCGATTCTGCCTGTGCCCGGTTCATGCCTGCCAGAGCATAGTACTGTCGCGTCTTGCGGTCAAACCAGGTGTCCAGGATCTGCACGTTTTCCAGTACCTTGTCCGTGGTCACACGAGTCACATTGTCCAGGGTCAATCGATGTTCGGTGCTCGTGCGGCCGCGGGTCTCCACCACCAGGTACGACTCCCAATCCTTGGCCTGAGCCGTAATCTCCGCTTTGAAAATCTTCGACACTGCGGCATAGGCCTGCTCCGTGGCTTGCGGACGTGAATCGGCCTGGCCCACGCCCAATAGGTACTGAGCGGGAGGAAACTGGACGCTTCCGCCGTCGATCCACAGCGGGCGAGAGGAGCCTGTGAACCATCCGCAGCCGGCAAGCATCAGCACCATAAGTGCCGCGGCGCTCGCTTGTTTCACGCGACTTCTGGCGACCGAAACGACCGACCTCATAAGACCACCCGTTCGATCAAGAACACTGTCTGTCCGGCGCGAAGGACCAATGGACGAGTCGCCCCTGTACGGGGCGCTCCGCCGGCCCGAGTCACGGTCTGAATCCGGCTCTCATATTCGCCGGCCGGCACCCATAGACGGGAAATCTGAATTTCATCAGGCAATGTCCGCCAGCTCCGCTTGTCGGCCTCTTCTGACGCGACTGCCAATCCATGGGCAAGCAGTCCTACCACTAGTCCAACCCACTGCGCATCACCCTTATTGACTGCATGTTGGGCTCCACGTGTCGCCCCCTCGGCAGCCGCAAATTTTATCACCGCGCGAGCGAGCGCCTTCGTCGTAATCCCCGGCATCCGATCCGACAGCGACTTCTCCGCCAGCGCCGTGCCGTTGTACACCAGCTCGGATTTTCCAGAGATCGCTTCCCCGTCTCGAGGTATCAACGTCACGTCTTCGTACAGCACCTGTGTTTTTTGCGGGATGAGTCGAGGCAATGCCACTCTGACGACGCGTCCGTTCAGGCCATACAAAATGCTGTCCGCCGCCCGGCGTTCCTGCCGATTGGAGGCGTGGATGACTCCCCGA
This sequence comes from Nitrospira sp., assembly GCA_023248215.1. Classification (GTDB taxonomy): domain Bacteria; phylum Nitrospirota; class Nitrospiria; order Nitrospirales; family Nitrospiraceae; genus Nitrospira_A. Next base: position 27,677 of record JAHFEW010000016.1, on the reverse strand, counting down.
TTCAACAGCACCAATTGGAGTGCGCTCAGGCTGACCGGAAGGTCGAGATAATTATCCTCTTTGCGCGGCGCGCGGCCATTATAACTGATCACCACCACCTGAGCGAGGTCGGGATGTTCCAGTGTGGAGACCCAGCGCGTCTCGGGGAACTGGCGATGATACTCGTCGAACTCGGCAGTCATGTGAAGCGCGTCGGTAGTCCGGAGAAGATCCGCATGGAGCATCGACGGTATGGGGGTGCGAGCCCAGCCGCGCGTGGCTTCATAGATGTCGTACGCCTTGCGGTATGCGATAAAGGCATTGTTGAGGTCGCCTGTCGCTTCGTACAGCACGCCTGTCAGGTACCGGGCAAAGGCATCTTCACGGTATCCGTCCGTTTCTTTGACCCTGTCCGCCAGCACGTTCAGTCGATGGTCGATCTGCCGCGCCTCGACGACGGCCTCCATCAGTTGTCCCATGGCGGCATAGTTCAACGCTTTGATGACATTGATCATCACATGTTCATAGGCGTCGCCTTCGTAGGGCAGCATGTTGTCATTCGTGAGGAACGCGGCGGTTTCGGTCCGAATGGTTCTGGTATACAACTGCTCGACTTCCTGAGCCGCGTTTTCGAGTTGGCTATTGCTCTGAACATAGTCGCCCGCGAGATGGAGCGTCATGCCCCGGTCCATGCTGTACAGCAGGCGATTACGAGACCCATACTCGGACTCGGCCTGCGCCATGATGGCATCGGCGCGACGAGGGTCGTTCGCCAGAAGACTCTGATCAATGAGAAGGTAATGGTTCGTGGAGAGGCCGCAGCCTGAGAGCGCCCATAACAGGCTCCACAGGAATAGGGACAGGCGGGGGAAAGAAATGAAACGGCCTCCCTGTAAGGAGGCCGTGGTCGATGGGAGGTGCCGTCTCAACAGAGTACGCAGGGCTAAAAAATCGTTCGTTTTCTCTCGATGACTTTCTTGATTTTCTTCTGCCCGAACCACGCCTTCACATTGTTCTCCATATCCACCATTTCGAGATCGACCTGGTAGAACACCGCCTTGGCTCCGTCCTGCTCGTCCAAAATCGTGGAAATGCTCCCGCGCATCATGTAGTCGGCGCCCAGTTCCTTGCCCGGGGCCTTCTGCGTGTCCTCGCGAGCATGAACGGCTTGTTCACGCCGCTCGTCGCGCACTTCTTCGCGTTCGCCTTTACCGGCGACGAAGGTGACTTTCTGCGAGTTCGTCAATTCCCGTTCCAGATCGCTCACGAATGTCTGAACATTGATATGTTCATGGCTTTTGTTGAGAACCGTGCCGACAATGACGACCGGCTCGCGATTCTTTCCTTTGGTAAAATTGCCGAGCCACGGATTAGCCAGTGCCTCTTTGACCATCGCCTCGGCCACCATTTGGGAGTCCGTATCGTTCCAACGTCCGCTCAGGTCTGTCACGATGCCGGTCTCGACACGGGTGACTTTTGTTTCGTGCCCGCAGCCGCTCAGAGAGGCGGCGGCACCAACGAGCACCACGGTTGCGACTGCCCGGCCCCTTGAACGTCCCCACCACTCAATCATGCCACCTCCTCCCGGCCAGACACGTTGAACCGCGCCGGATTACTTTGTCGCCCGCTTATCCTCTTCCTTTTCGAGACGATCGAACAGCCGGTCGGCATTCTTCCGCACAAAATCGCGGACCTGGCCATTCAACTCCTTCGCCTGCTCCAGGTTGTTCTTCATGTCTTCGAGGCTGAGCTTGGTGAGGACATAGTAGGTTCCAGACTTCTCATCCTTGTAGTGATCGATCGACTTCACACCGTTCAGCGTGACGGCAGAGAAGGTCTTCACGGCTCGTTCGATGTTCTGCTCTTCGCTGTTGCGGGAAAAATCTCCGGCGGTCGTCGATGCTGCATAGTCGCGCATCAGGTAGGCGGTGTAGGTTTCGAAGGTCTTGGCAATTTCCGCGCGGCTGCGGTTCTCGGCCGTGTCCCAGGCTAACGGCTCATTCCGCACACCCACCACGGATCCGACGCCATAGAAAGACTTGTCACTTTTTTCGTTGAACGCGCCCGATCCTTTTTTGACCCAGTTTGGGGGACCACCGCAAGCAGCCAGCCCGATCAACAGTGCGAGCGCCAGCGCGCTCCCGGTAAACTTCGAGAAAGCCCCCTCTACTCCACTCATACGATTCCTCCTTGGTGTGACGCATGTGAGAGCTGACGGCTCAGTTGCGCGCGGCAAGATGATGGTCTCAGACGTGTGAGGTTCAATTGTGAGAGAGACACAATTGCGCGAAAATTCAGGATTTTATGCTAACATGCACCCTTAGGAGAGTCAACGCACAACAGGTTATCCGGTTGACGGCATGACCGATGGAACAGGAACGGGCTTCCAAGCAAGGAGACATGCACATGGCTGATGTTCAAATTGAAGACGGCATTATTCGCGTCGTGCAACTCGATATCCAGGATCCGAAAGCGGCGGCGGTGCTGGCCGAGTACCCCCAGGTACGTTGGGCAGAAATTACGCGCCGGGCGATGAAGATCGGGCTGGGGTATCTGAAAGGCGGGGGCAAAGAATAACCCGCACTCTTCATGCACGCTTCTGGTGCAAGCGCGGATTCGCGGCTACGATGGGCCTTCGGCGGGCAGGCTCGCCACTCGCTCTCTCGACGTGTTCAACTACGCCTCACGGCTCCGCATGCCCGTCTCGCATGCGACTGCGTGATTTCTCGACGAACCGTCATGAATAATACGAGCTAGGGAGCCGGTTTCTCGGCTGGAAGACTGCCTTGCACAGCGCGCGTCGCACGCTCACTCTGCCCGCCCAATTCGAGATACCGCCGAAAGGCGTCAACCGACTTCCGCGGCTCGTTCAAGTGGTCGGCATACAGGGCGCCCAAGGAGAAATAAACATCCGCATAGGCCGGATTGACAGCCAACGCCTGCTGCATAGCCTGTTCGGCATCGTGGTACTGTGATTGCTTCTCCAGGACGAGCGCGAGCGCGTAGTGCGAATCCGGGTTCTGTGGCGCATGCTGCACGGCCGCGCGCGCCGCCGCCAGCGACTCCTCCAGGTTCGGCAACACTTCCAGCCGGACGTAACTCTTTAGAACATACGCATCTCCGAATGACGGGTCATACGCAATTGCCCGGTTGAGACGTTCCAAGGCCTCTTCTGCCGACTTCTGTTGCTGCAGCAGTGCAAAGGCCTGTTCATATTGAGTGCGCGCTGCCTTGGCGCGGTCTGCCTCATTCGTCGGTTCGCTCCCGAGCAGAAACAAGCCTTTCTTTCCTTCAACTAACACGACGTCTCCGTCTCCCTCTAATTGAACGAACTGCGGATGTTGCGCCCCCTTGGTGCCGGCCCCCACCTCCTGCTTCACATGCGCTGCAAGTTCGCTGGCCATGACCCACCCATTCTTGTTGAGGTCAGCAGCACCTTTCAAGCCGGCGACCAACGCCGTCGCAAATGGGCTCTCTCCGGGAGCGTGCCCCACCGTCTCATCTTTCTCGGCAGCCGTCAGGACTTGGACCGCGCGCTTTTCCGTGTCATCTTCCGGCGACAACCGGCCCTCCAAGGATAGTGGCTGCGGTGCGGTCACCTCCCACCCTCGAATGTTGGCGTCAAACAGCAGCAGCATGTGCTTGGAGGCGGACCGCCGGCTGAACTCTTTGAGGTGATCGAAGGTGATGGTTTTGTTTGTATTGGTAAGCTGGGCATCCCATGGAACTAAATAGCCCAGTTCTTTGGATTGGAAGTCCTGCGTAATCCCGGCGTGCCCCGCAAAGAAAATCACGACACGATCTTGCCGCCCTACTTTGCGCGGTAAGTAGTCGTTGAGAATTTGCATCAGACGCTTGAAGCTCGCGTCTTTATCCTGGAGCTCGATCACTTCGTCGAAACCGAGTCCTCGCAAGGCCGCCGCCACGGCATGCGCACTCTCCAATGCGCCCGGAACTTTCGGCGCCACGAGATAGTTCTCGATACCGACGACCACGGCCCACGACTTGTAATAGAGCCCCTCAGGCTTTCCCAACTGTGCCTGGACAGCGGACAACCCTCCGAAACTTGCCGCAGCACACAGAACGAAGAGGAATGCGAAGGTTCGACACAAACGGCATGATGAATGCGAGCGCATCGAGCTGTGAGTCCGGTGAAGTGCGATCAATTCAGCCTACCCTCGTCTCCTCCCGACTGTCAAGAAAGCCGGGGCCGCTCCTGACCTTGCGCCATGCGGTCTTCGCCGCTTTTCGACAAGGCTCCGCCACAGCGCGAAGGGTTGCAGTTCCTCCTCCCCATCCGCATAATGCCTTCCACAAGTGAACCGCGCGTGGGAGAGGCCCGCGCTTTGTGGAGGCATGCACCTATGGACGACAAGATCGATACCCTGGTGAAGGAAGGCCGCGTCATTCAGCCGACCGCCCGAACGAAGGCGGCGGCGCATATTCAGGATTACGACCAGGCCTACAAGGCTTCCATCGCCGACCCGGAAGGGTTCTGGAGCGGCGTGGCCAAGGAATTGGAGTGGTTCTCACCCTGGAACCGGGTACTCGAGTGGAACTATCCCTGGGCGAAATGGTTCGTAGGCGCGACCTGCAATATCGCCTATAACTGCCTGGATCGCCACGCGAACACCTGGCGTCGCAACAAAGTCGCGGTGATTTGGGTCGGGGAGAACGGCGAGGAACGCATCTTCACCTATGGGGAACTGTTGCGTCAGGTCAATCGCTGCGCCAACGCGCTCAAGGCACTTGGGCTACAGAAAGGCGACCGCGTCACTATCTACCTGCCGAAAATTCCCGAACAGGTCGTCGCCATGCTGGCCTGTGCCCGCATCGGGGTCATTCACAGCGTGGTGTACTCCGGCTTCAGCGCCCCGGCCCTCGCGAGCCGCATTCAAGACGCCGAGGCGCGTGTCGTCATCACGGCCGATGTCGGGTACGATCGCGGGAAAACGATCAACCTCAAGGGCGTCGTCGATGATGCCGTGCGATCCTGTCCCTCCGTAGAAAAAGTCGTGGTGGTGCGGCGCGAAACCCTGGGGATCGCCCTCACGGCGCCTAAAGAAATCGATTGGGTCGAGTGGCTGAAGGGACAGACCACCCTCTGCGCGGCAGAGCCGCTCGATTCGGAAACCCCGCTCTACATTCTCTACACCTCGGGAACCACCGGGAAACCCAAAGGCGTCGTCCATGTCCACGGCGGCTATATGGTCGGCACCTATATCACGACGAAGTATGTATTCGATCTCAAGGAAGAGGATGTCTATTTCTGCGTGGCTGATCCCGGCTGGGTGACGGGGCACAGTTACATCGTCTACGGTCCCTTGCTGAACGGCGCGACGATCCTCATGGCCGAAGGCAAGCCCGACTATCCTAACCCCGGCCGCTGGTGGGATCTCATCGAACGGTACGGCGTCTCGATTTTCTACACGACGCCGACGGCCATCCGATTGCTGATGAAATACGGCGAGGACTGGCCCAAGAAGTCTGATCTCTCCACATTGCGCATTCTCGGAAGCGTTGGGGAACCGATCAACCCGGAAGCGTGGGAATGGTTCTATCGCGTCACCGGCAGCGACAAACCCATCATGGACACCTGGTGGCAGACCGAGACAGGCTCCATTCTGATCACTCCCCTGCCCTCTGTGCCGCTCAAACCAGGTTCCGCCACCCGACCATTTCTCGGCATTGAGGCCGACGTGGTGGATAGGGAAGGCACGAGTCTGCCGAGCAATGCCGGCGGCTTTGCCGTCATCAAAAGGCCCTGGCCGTCGATGATGCGGACGATCTACAAAGATCCCGATCGCTATAAGGTCTACTGGAACACCATTCCCAATTGCTACACAGCGGGAGACGTCTGCCGAAAAGATCACGACGGCTACATGTGGTTCATGGGCCGCGCGGACGACGTCATTAAAGTGGCCGGCAATCGCATTGGGACTGCGGAAGTCGAAAGCGCGCTCGTGAGTCACGAGGCCGTGGCCGAAGCGGCGGTCATCGGCAAACCGCATCGCACGGCCGGCGAAGCGATCAAGGCCTTTGTCATTTTGAAGCAGGGCTACCAGGACTCGAAGGAACTCGTGCAATCGCTGAAAGAGCAGGTCTTGAAGGAGTTGGGGAAAATTGCCGTCCCGCAGGAAATCGACATCGTGTCGTCGTTGCCGAAGACACGCTCGGGAAAAATTATGCGGCGGGTGCTCAAGGCCAAGGAGTTGGGGCAGGACGTGGGCGATATTTCGACCATTGAAGACTGAGACGATTCGTGTTCTGTCGGTGCGCAATCTTTTACTGTGTGCATGGAGGCCGGTCATGCAGAGGCTGAGAGAGCAACAAGGTGTCATGGTCGCGACCGCGATCGGGCTCGTATTACTGGGCGGAATCTCGTACGCCATCGCGGCGGAAGACGTGAAGAAGCCGGCTGAACAGGCCGCACCACCGGCAGGGGGCAAGGCACCCGCGACGAAGAAAGCTCCCGAGAAAAAAGCCGCCGCGAAGAGCGGAGGCCCAAAAGCAAAATCTGCCGCCACCACACCTAAAGGCCCGGCGCCCAAATATTCTTCGGCGGAAACGGCAGCCAAGGCCCAGGCCTGTTTCGGCGAAGCGCCGAAGATCGAATCGGTGAAGCCGGATGAAGGCAAAGTCGGTGACAAGGTGACGATTTCAGGCAGGAACTTCGGCCCTGCCGAGTGCCTCCGATCGCTGTCCTTCGGTCCTGGGCACCCGGCGACGTTCAAGTTTGAAAGCGACAATCAGATCACAGCCACCGTACCGATCGGCAGGCGCAAAGGCATGGCCATGATGACGGTCACGACCGCCTCCGGCGAGGATTCGAAGCCGTTCTTGGTAAAGTAGCGAGGGACGGCTACGGCCTGATCGATCGTTCAAGACACGGCCCGCCCACCCCGAACCTGTCGTGACAGGCTCTTTTCCCATGGGGTACGTGGAGCCCCTGAGCTCGGCGAGAACGCCGCTGCGCACTTTTTCAGCACCCTGTGAATCCGCTTCGCTCATTCGTAGGATAGCCCGTGCCGGCTTTGCTTGCGACCTCGGCCCCAGGACAAGCGTAGTTTCTCTGTATCGACTGCTTCTCTCGTTAGGCAATGTGTCGGGATGTCGGCGCTTCGTTTGACGTTCGGATCACGATCGCATACCATATCGTCACTCAATGAGGTGCATCATGAAGTTCATCACGGTCAGAGACTTGCGTGAGCGCTCAGGACAAGTGTGGAGCAAGTTGGCGCGCGAGCGGGAGGTCATCCTTACTTCGAACGGCAAACCGATCGCCATCCTGTCGGCCATTACCGAAGACACGCTTGAGGAGTCTCTTGCTGCCGTGCGGCAAGCTCGATCAGTTTCGGCGGTCGAACAGATGCAGCGGCAATCGGTCAAGGCCGGGACAGACAAACTTTCCCCCGACGAGATCAATACCGAGATTCGAACAGCCCGAAAGGCCCGCCGCCGGTGAAGGTAGTGGTGGACACGAATGTCCTGGTCTCCGGACTGTTATCCCCATTCGGTCCACCCGGTGAGATAGTCAGAATGATCGCCGGAGGAAGCCTCTATCTATGTTTCGACGCCCGCATCCTCACCGAATACGCGGATGTCCTCAAACGACCTAAATTTCAATTCGACGCCGAGTTGGTTAAGATATTTCTCGATCAGATCAAGGCTGATGGATTGAGTGTGGCTGGCCGTCCGTTGACCAACAGGTTTCCGGATGCTGCCGACGAAGCCTTTCTCGAAACAGCACTCGCAGGCGATGCGCGTTGTGTCATCACGGGAAATACCAAACACTTTCCGGCCTCCCGACGAGAGGGCATGCTCGTGTTCTCTCCCCGCGAGTTTCTCGAGTATTATCGACGGAAGAATCAGGCCCCGAAAGGGCTAAGAAAGCGGTGAAGTCAGTGTGCACAGGCTCGCCGACCATCTCCACCGCCTCCGGCGAGGATTCGAAGCCGTTCTTGGTAAAGTAGTCCGGGCTGGCTGCTTCGCTACAAGCCAGAGCCGGTTTGGTCCGCCGTACGCTTCGCCTCCGCTTGGCTGCGGAACTCGTTCCGTTCCGAGCAGCGCTCGAACCGAACGTCGAACAGTCCTCGCCACCCGCCTTGGTCGGGCCGCTTCGGCTCAGCAACGGTCGGAGCACAAAACAGCTCTCATGCCCGCTTCAGCAGACCAGCCCGGAACATATGGAGTGTGGAGCAGTAAGAAGACACTCGCACGCAATGTCACCTGGCACTATCCTGATGGCATCCCTTCGTCCTACCTTACCTACTGACCACCCTCCTAGAATGAGTTGCAGGCACCGCCGAAATTCAGAATGTCCCTCTTTCCCTCCTCTCTAACGTTGCGAATGAGCCGCGCTCCGTCGCGACTCAGGGGCGCGTCGGCTCCATTCGCGTGTTGGGCAACTCGTGCCCCACTCTATTCAAACGCATCAGCCAGCGCCTGGAGAGCCTCGAGACTGCCGATATTCTTTAGAGCGCGCGCAGCCGCGATTCGGACAGTCGGCAACCAATCAATGATGCCCACCTTAGCGCGGTCAGAGAGCAGGGGGACGAGCGCGCTGACCACATCCGGATCTCCTGTCAGCCCGAGGAGGTACGCAGCATGACCTCTCCTTGGCGCATCAGGAAACTCCAGTGCCGCCAACAAAGCCGGTACCGCCTTCCGGCCGGCTCCCCGCACTTGCCCGTCGATAAACATGAGATCACGTGGATCAGTACTCCCGAGATCGCCACCCATGGACAAGCTGAGATGTAGCGTCGTGTTCGAGCCGAGCGTGGGAAAAGACGCGGCCCTACGATTGGCACCCTCATCGCCACCCGTTAGGATCGTGTCGACGGCGAGGGCAGCTGAAGTCAGCTCTGGGTGATCGCTCACACCGTCCCAGTGGGTTAAGTCTGCGGCATGTATGTGTTTGAATTCGAATGGTACATCCGCTTCGTCTAGTCGAATCGGAACGAGCCCGTCGATCTGGACTCCAGCGCTCGCCTCCAAGCGAACCCACCGTGACTTAACGGACCTGTCCGTCCAGATCACAACTACCACCCGGCAATCTCTTAAAGCCTCCTCTATCACCTCCGGCCAGTGCTGACCAGGCAGAATCCTTCGATCCCACCAAACGGACCAATTCCGCTCCTCGAGCCGTGCCACGACCGGTCGCACTCTTTCACGGTCTTCTGCGGCGTAGCTAAGAAAGATGTTACTCATCTAATGTTTTCAATCGTCGAATTAGCCGCATAACAATGATTAGATATATCCGCATATGCGGCGGATCTTCGATTTCCTATCCGTATAACACGCCTCGGGTTTTCTCGCCGATGAACTGGGAATCCCTTTAACTCAACGGTTTCCGAGGGAGATCATCTTTCAGGCCACGTGTTGCTGAACACGTTTCTCGATTTCCGGTCCGATCGTGCGTTTGGCGATTCTGAGATCGTGCTCAATCTGAAGCCCCAGCCAGAGTTCGGAAGACGTGCCGAAGTATTTGGCCAAACGAAGGGCCGTGTCAGCGGTAATGGCGCGCTTTCCGTTCACGATGGCGCTGATCCGGCCAGGTGGGACCCCGATGTTGCGCGCAAGCCGATTGATACTCACAGCCATGGGTCGCATGAATTCTTCGAGAAGAATCTCTCCTGGGTGGATTGGGTCAAGCAACTTTTTGTGTGCCATGCTGTACCTCAATGATAATCCACGATCTCAACTTCGTAGGCATCGCCATCGGTCCAGACGAAGCATATTCGCCACTGATCATTGATGCGAATACTGTATCGCCCCTTCCGACTCCCTTTCAAAGCTTCCAGCCGGTTTCCGGGAGGAACCCGCAGATCTTGGAGTGCCTTGGCCCGGTGGAGAACCAATAATTTTCTTCTGGCAATCCGCTCGATGTTCCGGAGCCCTGGCACATCCTCGTCGGCAAACAGTGCCTCGGTTTTTCTGGAGCGAAATGAACGGATCATTGATCGTCAGTCTATTTCGCCTCGCGTCATAGATCAAGCATCCTACCCAGAGACGGGCAGTCGTTGTGATCGGTGGCCTTGAGTGACGTGGGGGAGGAAGAACTGTCCAGAAGCTAGGCCGGGCCTCTTAGATCAATCCCCGTTTCTTCAGATAATCTTTATCGATGACCGGGGCTGGTTTGGACGGGAGAATGCCGCGCTCTTGGAGCAGGCGTTCCACGTACTTTCCGATGAGGTCTGATTCCAGGTTGACCTGATCGCCCACCTGCTTCAGTCCTAGAGTAGTGACTTTGGCAGTATGGGGAATGATCGAGACGACAAATGAGCGTTCAGTGACTTCGTTGATCGTGAGGCTGATGCCATCCACCGTGATCGACCCTTTTGCAACGCAGTAGCGCAGAATGTCTTTGGGCGCCTCGACCTCCAGGATCAGTGCATTGCCGTCCTGATGCCGGCTGCGGATGGCGCCGATTCCATCGACATGTCCGGACACCATGTGGCCGCCGATCCGGTCGTTCAGTTTCATGGCTCGTTCCAAGTTGACAGGCGAACCGGATGCGAGACTGCCGAGCGTCGTGACGTGAAGCGTTTCCGGGGAGACATCGACGGAGAAGTCGTGGTCTGTCCTCGCCACCACGGTTAGACAGGTGCCGTTCACACTCACGCTGGCACCGATAGCGAGATCGCCCATGATGGTCGAGGCAATGATGGTCAGACGCGTGCCGGCCAGCCCCTTGTTCAGGATTGAGATCGCGCCCATTTCTTCTACGATACCGCTGAACATGGCTTACGCTCCCTTGCGAGTGTTCAACAGATAGAGGCAAAAGCCCAGTAACCCGATGGCACCGATTGCGGCGATCGCGCGTTGAAGGATCTCGATAAAATCCGTGTCCATCGTTCTACGTTTCCTTTTGAAAAATTTGGTAAGCCCTCAGACAAAATGCGGCGGCATTATAACACTACCGTGGGCTTGTCCTCATCGTGATCCAAAACACCATGGCGGCGAGTAGCTGGATACCGGCAATGACGGCGAAGGCGCCCTGATAGCTGGCATGGGCGATCAGCAGACCGGCCAATAGCGGGCCGCTGGCATGGCCGATGTCCATCACCGTGCCTTGCATGCCCATCCCCGCCCCCAGCCGTTTGAACTCGGAACTGTCCGCCACCAACGCGGCGGAAGACGACGATACCACGGCCTCACCGAAGCCGAATCCGGACGAGAGCAACAACAGGACGGCAAACGAACCGACATGGGGCATGCTGATGAAGGTCGCAGCGCAAATGAGCAGCCCGATCACAATCAACGGCTGTCTCCCCACCCGATCCGACACACGTCCCATGATCGGCTTGGAGAAAAATGAGGTCACGGCCTGCACGCTGAACAACAAGCCGACTTCACCGGCGTTGAGTCCCACGGAGAGGCCGTACAGCGGCAGGAATGCCATCAAGGCTCCGTTGGCGATCATCTTCGCGGCATCCGTGGAACTGGTGATCAACACCCGCCGGTTGCGTGCGACGGCGAGGAAGCCTCGACCCATTTCCGCGAGGACCGGTGCCAGGCCCTGCTCTCGCACCCGCGGAGGCGGCTCATCCAGATGCAGGCTGAAAAAAATCAGGATAGCGATGCAGCCGAACACACCGGCGGTTACAAATGCAGTGGGAAATCCAGCCGTATACACCAGCCAGCCGCCCAGAAAGGGACCAAGCAGGGCACCGGATTGGGTGCAGGCCGTATAGGTTCCCAGCGCCGCTCCGCGCCGTTCCTTATAGAGGTCGGCCACGGTCGCCAGGGCGCTCGGCGCGAAGATGGCAGTGGCCAGGCCGTGCACAAATCGCAGTCCCGTCAGGACATTGAGGTCTGACACGAACGGATAGATAAATGGCGGGAGCCCGAAGGCCACCACGCCGATGCGCAGCAGTAGCTTGCGTCCGTAAATATCGGAGAGGGCTCCCGAGGGTAATTTCAACAGCACGCCGGTGATCGTGGAGACCGAGACGATCAGCCCGATTCGTTCCGGACCGGCACCCAACGATTCGGCGAAGAGGGACAGCACAGGCATGCGGACGAGGTTGTAACTGATGAAACAAAACACCCCGAGGGTGCAGAGGTAGAAAAAGCTACGAGCGGTGGTCATGAACGTCTCATTAGGGTGTGGGTCGGGGTGACTGGGCGGGATTGTGCAGGCTCACGAGCGCTGCTTTCAAGAAGGCCACCTCCTCCTCCGGCAAGGCCGGTGGATCCGTCGCCTCAAACAGGACTTGCTCAGGATGTTCCCGCATCGTATAACCCAAGCGGCTGGCGGCATCGAAGGCTTTGACGACCTGACGGTTCACGACATTGGCGATCAGCGGGCGAAGCAGAGACAGGAGGCCCGACAAGAACCGGTTGTCGAGCCGCAGATAGGCGACCAGCGTGCTGTCGATCGATTCATTCCCGTGGTGGTCCTTCACGGGTTGAATTCTAAGCAACACCACGGCCTTGCCGCTCACCCGCGGCAACAGTCTCCCGTCATGGCTCCCCTCCACATAATAAATCCGCGCCGTGCGATCCTGATAAACGGGGTGAACAACACCCTCCGTACCCTCACCGTCGGTGACCCAAAATTCGTTTGGCCCTCGCTGCTCGGCCTTGTAGAGTCCGAAGTCGAGGCGATTCACCAGCGCGGCTGCCATCACCGGATGATCCAAGAGATACAGATAGACCGGCTCCGGCAACGGCGTGCGCTTCGGTCCGATTTTATTGGCCGTCGTGTAGTGACTGACGATCGGCTGGAGCCGGCAGGCCCAAGGTGCCTCCACCTGATCGAGCGGAAACGTGACGCCGGCATGGTACGAAGGGAGAACGCAGCCGGCGGATTGGGCTCGTCCGGACGGCAACAGTACGGCCAATCCGACGATCATGACCAGTGCGGCCGAGCCGGAACGTCGCACAACCAGCCGAGGCCTGTTCATGAAGGTTGCTGCGGCACTGAAAGAGTGAGATGAACAGGAAAGAGTTGTCCGAGATCTTGTCGGAGACGTGCCTGCCGCAACAGCGTTTCGACCTGTGGGGTGACGGCGCCTTCATAAGACGGCTGTCCGTTGGTGGTGATGACGACTGGCTTTGAGAGATCAATAAGGTCCTCATTCAGAAACAGCGTGTATTGCCTGACACGGTCGGTCTGCACCTCAATCCGATTGGGACCGGTGACCTGGGCGGTCAGCCTGGCATAACTGCGCTGCCGGATGCTGTCGTCGCGCTTATCGATCAAATCTTCCGAAAAGGATGCAATCTGATCCGTCGCATCGATCCGCACCCAACCAAAGGGCAGCAAATGGCTGGCATCGCGCACCACCGTCAGCGCCTTCGGGGCAGGTGTCTGGCGCTGGGTATCGAACCACTTCACGAGGTCCGGCAGTTCCTCCCGCGGAAAAAAATGGCCGCCGGCCATCGCGTGGGTCCGATCATGCTCGCGATAGACAAACGGATAGCCGAGGTTCTTGAGCTCACCGGCGAGCTTGCGGCTCAGTTCCACCGGCATCACTTGATCCTGCGACCCGTGAATGATGTAGACCGGCGTCGCTCGGAGATTTTCAAGAAAGGGAAACAGCACGTCGTCAATACCGCTCGCCATCGGTGCGAGCCCGGCGAATAACGGCGCGTGATGCATCCCAATCAACCAGGCGCCGATGCCGCCGTTGGACATGCCGGTGAGAAAGATCCGGCTGGGATCGACCCGATAGCGCTGCTGCACGGCCTGCACCGTCGCCAACACGAGATCTTCGGCGCGTCTGGTAAACCAGGCGCCTGAGGGATAGGTCGGACAGGCGAGAATGTACCCTTCGCCCAACCGTGTCTTCCATCGATCTAAATAGGCTTCACCGGTGAAGCCCGCGCCGTGAAGACACACGACGAGCGCATAGTCCCTGATCGGTTCATAACTTTGAGGAACGGAGAGACTGTACCGATAGGTCTGGTCGCGCACGACGACCTGTTCATCCGGCAACAGACCCACTGGTTGAAGGCCGTGAGGCCGACCCTTTCGCAATAAATCTTGCAGGGTCTGCACTGTCAGGTCCGGGCGCTGCAGAATCGACGCGAGCAATGTGCGGGCGCGATCGCCATCCTCGGTCGTGAAGTACTGCCACACCTGCGTGGCCAGGTCCGGCGCAGAGGCTTCCTCCGCGGCTTGGATGGTCGAAGTCGAGAAACACAGGATGCTTGAGAGGATAAGCAGGAATGGAGCACGGTAATGAAGTCGGGGCAAGAGCCAGGAGAGAAGTCGCACGACGCTCCTAACGAGTCGAGAAGTCCGCCTGGATCAGCATATCACGCCCCACCGACTCCGCGCGGAGATTCTTGAGCGGCACGGCATCCCGGAGGCGGCGCGGCGACCGTCCGCCGAACAGTCCCTTGGTCTCTTGCCCACCGAGGAGGAGCGGCGCGATGTAACACATGAGCCGTTGGGCGAGCTGTGCCCGAAGGACCGCCGAGTTGATTTCGCTTCCGCCTTCGACCAGCAAGCTGGTCACGCCTAATTGTCCAAGCCTCGTCCACAACGTCGTCAAGCTGACGTGACTGCCGACCTTGGGCAGGACCAACACATCGACACCCCGCCCTCTCAGCAACTCGATTTTGCGAGCCGAGGCTGCAGTCGTCGTGGCGACCAGCGTATGCGCGGCTTGCTGATGTTGAAGGACCGCAGCCTTGAGGGGAATGCGCAATCGGCTGTCCACCACGATGCGTAGCGGCTGCCGCAGGGCAAGCCGGAGTGGGTCATCGGAGAGCCTGGCGGTCAGCGTGGGATTGTCGCGCAACACGGTGCCGATGCCGACCAAGATCGCGTCTACGCCGGCGCGCAATTGATGGGCCTGCGCCCGGGCCGCCTCATCGGTGATCCATTGGGACTCACCGCCGGCGGTGGCAATCTTTCCATCCAGCGTCATTCCGGCTTTCAGGATGGTAAAGGGGCGGTTGGTCTGCACCCAATGTACGTAGGCTTCATTGAGCCGCGTGGCCTCGGCCTCGCCGCAACCGACTTCGACCTTCAGGCCCGCTCGTCTCAGCTGCACCAGCCCGCTGCCCTTCACCTGCGGATTGGGATCGACCCTCGCCACGACGACGCGACGAACTCCTGATTTGACGATGAGCGGCACACAGGGCGGGGTGCGTTTTTTCAGATGGCTACAGGGTTCGAGAGTGACATAGAGGGTGCCGCCCTTGGCGCGCGAGCCGGCCTGGCTCAGGGCAATCACCTCGGCATGCGGACCACCGGCCTTGCGATGGGACCCCTGCCCGACAATCCGACCACGGGTCACCACCAACGCACCGACCATGGGATTGGGACTGGTGAAGCCCCGGCCCTTCGCCGCGAGGCGGAGGGCCAGGGTCATGTACTCCAGATCGCGTGCGGACGACCTCACCGTTTCGTACGCTTAGGGCGGCCGGTGACTCGCTTGCTGCTGGGCCGCTTTTTCACGGGCGCATGGGTGACGGACTTTTTAGCAGGCTTAGTTTTCTTCGTCTTGGCTTTCTCCGCCTCGACTTCGGCCAACGCCGCCTGTGCCGCGGCCAATCGCGCAATCCCAACCCGGTAGGGCGAGCAACTTACATAGTCGAGCCCCAGTTGATGACAGAACTCCACGGAACTAGGGTCTCCGCCGTGCTCGCCGCAGATGCCCAACTTGATCGTCGGACGAGTCTTGCGGCCGCCGACGATGGCCGTGCGCATGAGCGACCCGACCCCTTCCCGATCGAGCACCGCAAAGGGATCGGTATCGAGGATATTAGCGGCCTTATAGAAGTCGATGAATTTCGCCGCATCGTCGCGGGAGAACCCGAACGTCGTTTGCGTCAGGTCGTTCGTCCCGAAGGAGAAGAATTCCGCTTCCTCAGCAATCCGATCGGCGGTCACGGCGGCACGCGGCAGTTCGATCATGGTGCCGACTAGGTACGAGAGTTTCACGTTGTACCGTTTCATCGTGTCCGTCGCGACCTCGCGGACCAGATCCTTCTGGGCCTTCATCTCCGAGACCATCCCCACCAGGGGAATCATGATCTCGGGGACGATCTTCGTGCCTTCTTTCGCCAGTTCACAGGCCGCTTCGATGATGGCGCGGGCCTGCATCCGGGTGATTTCCGGCATCGTAATGCCGAGGCGGCAACCGCGCAGACCTAGCATGGGATTGAATTCGTGGAGCTCTTCCACGCGTGCGAGCAGCCGCTTCTTCTCTTCGAGCACCGCTGGCGCACCGCTGGTGAGTTCCAGCTGGGCAATTTCAACCATGAGGTCTTCGCGCTTCGGCAGGAACTCGTGCAACGGCGGATCGAGCAGCCGGATCGTGACCGGATACCCTTTCATCTCGCGATAGAGGCCGATGAAATCCTGCTTCTGCAGCGGCAACAATTGGTCGAGATACTTTTCTCGCTCTTCTCGTTTCCGTGCCAGAATCATCTTCTGCATGATTTGAATGCGGTCTTCCGCAAAGAACATATGCTCCGTCCGGCAGAGTCCGATCCCTTCTGCGCCGAAACTTCTCGCAATACGGGCTTGATCCGGCACGTCCGCATTCGCCCGGACTTTCAACCGGCGCACCCCGTCGGCCCACTTCAGGACCGACTCGAACAATTCATACTTTTCGGATGCCGAGGCTTCCATTTTTCCCTGCAGCACCTGGATGACTTCGGATTCCACAACGGGAATGTCGCCACCGTACACATTGCCGGTCGAGCCGTTGACCGACAGATACTCACCTTCGCGAAAGGTCTGGGTTCCGATTCGCACGGTCTGGTTGTCCAGCACCTCGATGGCGTCGCACCCGGCCACGCACACTTTGCCCATCTGCCGCGCTACCACGGCCGCGTGCGAGGTCATGCCGCCACGCGCGGTCAAAAATCCCAACGCGGCGTTCATGCCGTGAATATCATCGGGACTGGTCTCCTGCCGAACGAGCACCACGCGGGTCCCCGCGGCCTTCATCTCCACTGCGCGATCCGCAGTCAGCGCGATTTTACCTGCGGCAGCCCCCGGACCGGCCGGCAAGCCCTTTCCGAGCGCGGTGCAGCGCGACTCTTCCTTGGCGTCAAAAATGGGATAGAGGTATTGCGAGAGCTGGTCAGGTCCAATGCGCTGGAGCGCCTCCTTCCGGGAGATCAGGCCTTCTTTCACCATATCCACCGCAATCCGGACGGCTGCCACGCCGGTGCGTTTCCCGACCCGGGTTTGCAGCATGTAGAGTTTGCCTTCCTGGATGGTGAATTCCAGGTCGAGCATGTCGCGGTAATGGCGTTCGAGTTTTTTGTAGGTCGCTTCGAGATCCTTGTACGCCTGCGGCATGTACTTCTCGAGCTCACGGACTGGAAGCGGGGTCCGGATGCCGGCCACGACGTCCTCACCCTGCGCGTTCGTCAAACATTCACCAAAGAAGTTCCGTTGGCCGGTAGCCGGATCGCGCGTAAACGCCACACCGGTACCGCTGGTTTCCCCCATGTTGCCGAACACCATGGCCACGACGTTCACAGCCGTTCCCCAAGTTTCGGGGATGTTGTAGAGTCGCCGATAGGTCACGGCTCGAGCGCCATACCAAGAGGAAAACACGGCATTGATCGCCATGCGCAACTGTTCGAGCGGATCGTCAGGAAAATCCCGCTTGGTTTCCTCTTTCACGAGCTCCTTGAAGCGGACCACAAGTTCCTTGAGTGCCTTGGCATCGAGATGCGTGTCCTCCGTCACCCCGAGATCCCGCTTCTTGTGCTTGAGGATGTCCTCAAAATGCTCGCGATTGACTCCCATCACGATGCTGCCGAACATGCCGATGAAGCGACGGTAGCTGTCCTGCGCAAACCGTTCATTCTTGGTCTTGAGGGCCAGTCCGTGCACGGTCTTCGTGGTCAGCCCCACGTTCAGCACCGTGTCCATCATGCCTGGCATGGAAGCACGTGCGCCCGAACGGACTGATACCAACAAGGGATTGTCCGGATCGCCGAAGCCGGCCTTCATCGACCGCTCGACCCGTTTGAGCGCCTGCAAAGCCTCGTCCATCATGCCGGGCGGATAGGCCTTGCCGCGTTTGTAGTATTCGACGCAGGCTTCGGTCGAGATCGTAAAGCCTGGAGGAACGGACACTTTCAGGTTCGTCATCTCGGCCAGGCCGGCGCCTTTGCCGCCGAGGAGTTCCTTCATGTTGCCGGTGCCTTCCGCCTTGCCATCCCCAAAATAATAGACGTATTTCTTGGCCACGCGACGCTCTCCTTCTTCTATGAGGTCAATGAGTCGGGACCGAACGGCAGGCGGCGGCTTCCAATCGCATGCGATAGCGGTTTACGACGTGCCGGGTGACACGAATGCCGCACACGATGATCCCCACCACGAACGCGCCGACCGCAAAAAGCCGATAGTCCACGAACGGTCCATAATCGAAATAGAACTTCCCGTCAGCACCCTGCTTGATCTCGGTGTCTTTCTGAAACGTATGGGTCTTTCCAGTCTCATCGGAGAGGTTGAGCCACTCCGAACAATACTGCACCGGATTGTCCGCGCCTGGGATATGCTGGTAGGCCAACCGCAAGCAAATGTCTTGTTTGGAATCATAGATATCCGGTGTCCGCACCAGCCGTTCGAAGTTGACGCCGGTCACCCAGATGCCGAAGAGGAACACCGCGTTGCACAGCACCATCATCACGACGCTGATGCCGGACGCAAACCGCCGGACTTTTTTCGCCCTTAGCTCGGCCGCGGCATGCGCCTCGGGCTGCTCAGGGAGGCGCTCTGAAGTGGAGTCCAAAAGCTCACCATTCGCTAAGTCCCTTGTACCACAATCTGAGAGAAATCAGCGAACGACATGAACAAATCATCGACCCCTTTCAGCAGAGACAGTCGGTTCCCACGCACCGCCGGATCGTCGGCATTGACCATGACGGCGTTGAAAAAGTCGTCGATCGGCCCCTTCATCCGAACCAGCACGTCGAGCGCTTGCCCATAGTTCCCGCCGGCCATCGCGGCGGAATACTCTTCCTGGCTCGTCTGAACCGTCTGATGCAATGCAGACTCGGCGGCCTCCTGGAACAGACTGGCCTCGACCGGCTTGCGATCCCACTGTTCTTTCTCAGTGAGCCGGTGGGCGCGTTTGAACCCGACGATCAACGGATCAAACTCCGCCCTCACGGTGATCTGCTGCAGCGACTTCATCTTGTCGAAGAGATCCACGATGTCGATGGCATGGCGATCCGCCGACTTTAACACGGCCTCCATGACGTCGTCCCGCCACTGCTGCCCGCTCTTCCCGTAGAATCGTACCCGTTCAAACAGAAAACCAATGACATCCGGCGGCCCGCCCTTGCCTGTATGTGGCGCAGCCATGACTTTCTGATCGCTGAGCACTTCCTGCGCTGTCCGCACCGCTTGTGCGAGGTTGAGCCTCAGCTTCCCTTCAATCAGGATTCGCACGACGGCCGTCGCATGGCGGCGGAGGGCGAAGGGATCTTCGGAACCGCTGGGGACCAGGCCGACGAGAAAAAATCCGGCGATGCTGTCCAACCGATCGGCCAGCGACAGGACTTTTCCGGCCAGCGATTCCGGTAACTCCCCTTCCATCGCACGGGGCATGTACTGTTCGCGGATCGCCGCGCTGACAATCGGTGACTCGCCGTCATGCTTGGCATACTCCCCGCCCATGATGCCTTGCAGGGTGGGAAACTCTCCGACAATGCCGGTCAGCAGGTCTGCCTTGCTGAGCAATGCAGCACGCCGGCAATCCTGAATCAATTGCTCATCGCCGAACTGCTCCGCCACATGAGCCGTCATTGCGACCACGCGCTGTGTTTTCTGGTGAAGGCTGCCGAGCTTTTGATGAAAGGTCACTGCCTGTTGCTTCACCACTCGATCGGCCAGTGAGGTTTTGCGATCCTCGTCGAAGAAGAACTTCGCGTCGGCCAGACGTGCGGCGAGCACCCGCTCGTTGCCTTCGCGGATCAGCTGCATATTCGACAACTTCATGTTGGTGACGGCTAGAAAATTCGGCAGCAGCGCACCCTTCTGATCGACCAACGAGAAGTAACCCTGATGCTCCTTCATCGACGTCATCAAGATTTCTTTGGGGAGCGACAGATAGTGCGGTTTGAAGGAACCCAGGATCGTCTGCGGATACTCCACCATGTACACAGCCTGTTCGAGCAGGTCGTCGTCCTGATGCAGGTGGCCTCGCGCAGACTTGGCCAGAGCGGCGAGCTGTTCGAGGATCATCGCGCGCCGCCGACCCTGGTCCACCATCACACCATGGCGCTCAGTCTCTTTGAGGTACTGCGCGATCGACTTCGCCACGAAACCCTTCGTGCCGGCAGCCTTCGCCCCCAGTACCCGATGGCCCTGACTGGCATTGCCGGCCTTGATCGTGGCGAACTGAATCGGAAGTACCTTGCCGCCGCATAACGCCACCAGCCAGCGCACGGGCCTGGCAAAGCGAACGCCGGTCTGGTTCCAATGCATGGCCTTCGGAAACGACAGTTTGGCGAGGAGCTGCGGCAGGGCCTGCGTCAGCACCGTGGTTACTGGCTGCCCCTTCTCCTGCTTCACCGCGAAGAGATATTCGCCCTTTGGAGTCTGCCGCACTTGCAGCTGGTCGACCGAAATGCCCTGGCTTGCGGCAAACCCGATGGCCGCCTTGGTGGGCTGGCCTGCTTGATCGAAGGCCACGGCTTTCGATGGCCCCATCGCCTCTTTCACGGCAGAAGCTTGCTGCCGCGCGACCTGTTCCACTAGAAGCACCAACCGCCGCGGCGTGCCCATCGTACGGACGGAGCCATAGGTGAGACGGAGGTCCTTCAGCATGGTCTCTGCCGCTTGTTGCAGGGCGCGCAAGGCCGGGGCGACAAACTGATAGGGCAGTTCTTCGGTCCCGATTTCGAGGAGTAGCTCCGTGCTGGTCGAATCTTTGGAACGTGACGCTGTTTTTGTGGTGGTCTTGTTTGATGGCATCGTGAGGTACTGCCTGCGATCTACCTGGTCGTGGCCGGTGAGTGGATTGCGGCGGCCTTGCCAGTCCGAGCCGGTTGCTTGATCAGGGGATGGCCCATCGCCTCCCGATCGGCGAGATACGATTCCGCGCAGCGACGCGCGAGCGCCCGTACCCTGGCAATATAGGAGGTCCGCTCGGTGACGCTGATCGCCCTTCGCGCATCGAGCAAATTGAACATGTGCGAGGTCTTGATGCAGTAATCGTAAGCCGGCAATGTCAACTTTTTATCCAGCAGCCGCTTGCACTCTCCCTCGAAGGCCTGGAAGGTGGCCATCAGCATGGGCACCTCCCCTTCTTCGAAATTGTAGCGTGAGAACTCGACCTCGCTGCGGTGGTGGACATCGCCATAGGTGACGCCGTCGGTCCAGACCAGGTCGTACACATTATCGACTTGCTGCAAATACATCGCGATGCGCTCGGTCCCATAGGTGATTTCGCCGGTGATGGGATTGAGCGGAATGCCGCCGATCTCCTGAAAATAGGTGAACTGGGTAATCTCCATCCCGTCGAGCCGAACCTCCCACCCTAGCCCCCAGGCGCCAAGCGTGGGCGACTCCCAATCGTCCTGGACGAATCGGATGTCGTGCTTCTGGGGATCGATCCCCAACTGCTTGAGGCTCTCAAGGTAGAGAGTCTGAATATTGTCGGGCGCCGGTTTCAATACCACCTGATATTGGTAGTAGTGCTGCATGCGGTTGGGGTTCTCGCCGTAACGACCGTCGGTGGGACGACGGCAGGCCTGCGGATAGGCGGCTCGCCAGGGTTCTGGGCCGAGGGAGCGCAGAAACGTCGCCGGGTGAAAGGTCCCCGCGCCCATTTCCAAATCGTACGGTTGATGGATGACACATCCACGATCCGCCCAAAATCGATGCAGGGTCAAAATAAGGTCTTGGAAATTCACCTGGTATCCAGATCTAGCAGCAGGTTGCTCATGATGGCTGATGAAAAGCAGGCTGAAGCTAGCAAGAACGGTTACAGGGTGTCAAGAAACAGAGCGTCCGATTTCAACGGGTTGCAGTGATGATCTCGACAGGAAGCCAGCCGATTCTCTCTCACGGTATCGCGCACGAGACGCTTGAATCACACCACGCGCTGGTTTATTCTGAGAATTCTTGAGCAACTCACTAGACAAAATCGTTTCGCGCCATGAAGTTCTCCAAGAAAAGTGAATACGGCCTGCGAGCGCTGCTCGAACTCTGCGAGACCTATGGCGGACGGGTGCTCCAACGCCATGAGATTGCGGAACGTCAGAACATCCCCGTGGAGTTCCTCGAGCAAATCTTGCTGGCCTTGAAACGCGCCGGCCTGCTGGCAAGTCGCCGCGGTATCAGAGGCGGCTATTCACTCATCAAGTCTCCGGAAGAGATCACCCTGGGGCAAGTCATCCGTATTTTAGACGGGCCGCTGGCACCGATCAGCTGTGTCAGCAGGACAGCCTACCAAAAGTGTTCGGACTGTCCCTATGCAACCAAGGCCTCCTGCCCGCTGCAAGAGGCCATGGGAGAAGTGCGTGATGCTATTGCCAATATCCTCGACCATTACACCTTGAGTCGATTCGCCCTTTCCAAACAGGCGGAAGGATCCTATGCCCATCATAAGCGGTCATAATCTCACGCCCCTCAGCCTTGCGGTCGCCGGATGGCTCTGCGTGCTTGCGCTGCTGTCTACGTCCGTCCAGGCCGCCGAAACCCGTGAGCTCATTTTGGCGGCCTACAGCGTGCCGAAAGAAGCGTACGAACGGCATATCATTCCCGCCTTCCAACGGCATTGGAAACAAAAGACCGGCCAGGACGTGCAGGTGCGCAGCTCCTATGGGGCCTCCGGCGCCCAGGCCCGCGCCATCATCGGGGGCTTTGACGCGGATGTCGCCGTGCTCTCGCTGGAGGGTGATGTCGATCAAATCGCCAAGGCTGGTTTGATCTCCCATGACTGGAGAAAGGCGCCTCACGGCGGCATGATCTCCGCATCGGTCGTGGCGCTGGGTGTCCGAAAGGGCAACCCGAAGGGGATCAAGAGCTGGGAAGATGCGGCACGCCCCGGCGTGGAGGTGCTCTATCCGAACCCCAAAACCTCTGGCGGCGCGATGTGGGACGTGATCGCGATCTATGGCGCCGGGTTGAAACTGGCGGAGCAGCGCGCAGCGGGAAAGGCGGGAACGCCGGAAGCGGCTGAAGCGCAGGCGGCCGAGTTGCTCACCCGTATTCAACGCAACGTCAAGGTGATGGACAAGAGTGGCCGGGAATCGGTGACGACGTTCGAACGCGGGGTCGGCGATGTGATCGTGACCTATGAAAACGAATTGCTGCCGCGTGTAAAGAGTCAGCGCCCCTACGAAATCATCGTGCCGGCCGAAACCGTCTGGATTGAAAACCCCGCGGCCGTCGTGGACAAGTATGCCGATCGCCACAAGGTCCGAGATGTGGCTGAGGCCTTCGTCACGTTCCTCCATGGGCCGGAAGCGCAGGCGGCATTTCTCGAATTGGGCTTTCGTCCGTTGGACCGCGGCGCAAACGCCTCGGCACCGGCGACGCTCCCCCAACCGGCGCGACTCTTTACCATCGCGGACCTCGGCGGGTGGGACCAGGTGAGCAACAAACTCTTCGGCGCCCAGGGCCTCTGGACCAGGATCGTTGAGGACGTGTCCAAGAAAAAATAAGCGGAGCAATCGCGTGAGCTCTCACCTGTTGCTGAACCTGGCACTACGGTCCGCTGCCGTGGGCTATGTGCTGGTCTTGATTTTCCTCCCCCTCGCGGCGCTGGCCCAACAATCGGCTGCGGCTGGACTGGACCGGTTTCTTCAAGACCTCGCGGCGCCACAGGCTGCGGCGGCCCTTTGGCTCACCGTGGAAACCGCCGCCATCGCAACCGCCATCAATGCGGTGTTCGGCACGCTCTCGGCCCTCGTGCTCGTGCGTTATGAATTCCCGGGACGGTGGCTCTTGAATGCATTGGTCGATCTGCCCTTCGCCATTCCCACCCTCGTGGCGGGGTTGATGATCGCCGCCATCTATGGCCCGACCAGTCTGCTCGGCACCTGGCTCCAACAGGGCGGCATGGCAGTGCTCTACAACCAGCCCGGCATCATTCTGGCCATGTTGTTTGTCACGATGCCTTTTACGATTCGTTCGTTGCAGCCGGTGCTGATGGGATTGGATCGCGATCAAGAAGAGGCTGCCTTCACGTTGGGGGCCAGCCCTTGGATGACGTTTTGGAAGGTGACGGTGCCGTCGGTATTGCCCGGTCTTTTGACGGGGGTATTCCTCACCTTCGTGCGGGCGCTCGGCGAGTTTGGGTCGATCGTGATCGTGGCAGGCAATATTCCGATGAAGACGCAGGTGGCGTCGGTCTATGTGTACGGAGAAATCGAAAGCTACAACCCCCAGGCCGCCACGTCAGTCTCGGTGTTAATCTTGTTGATCTCCTTTCTGGCCCTGCTGCTGTTGGAACGGTTAACCCGCCGGCCTGGGGAGCGGCTGCCCCGGCTGTTTCAGTGGACACGCAGCAGAGATGAGAGTGGCAATGATTCTGCTGTGCCGACTGCGGCAATCTGAGAATGTGGATCTGTCTGCGAAGAATGTTTTGGTGGTGATGGGAGCGTGGGCATGCGTCGGGTCCTGATCGGTATCGTCTGGTTCTATTTTCTGGTCCTGCTGGTCGGCCCGATCCTGTACATGGCGAATCAGAGTTTCAGCCAGGGCATCGAAGCCTTTTGGACTGAGATCTCGAGGCCGGAAGCGCTGCACGGCTTTGCGCTCACGGCTGAAATTACCGGGATCGTGTTGGTGCTGAACCTCTTCTTCGGGACCATGACCGCGCTGGTGCTCGTACGCCAGCAGTTTTGGGGCCGCGGTCTCGTCAGCGGTGTTATCGATCTTCCCTTTGCCGTCTCCCCCGTCATTGCGGGATTCATGCTGATTCTGCTGTTCGGGCCGGACACGCTACTTGGAACGTTTTTCGGCCAGGCGCGAGTCAAAGTCCTGTTTGCCTTACCGGCCATGATCCTCGCGACTTTGTTCGTGACGTTTCCCTTCATGGTGCGAGAGCTCACCCCCCTACTGCAAACGCTGGGCACGGAGGAAGAGGAAGCGGCCAGAACGCTGGGAGCCGGTGAATGGCAGGTATTCCTGAAGGTGACACTGCCTGCGCTCCGCTGGGGCATGGTCTACGGGGCGACCCTCACCGTGGCGCGCGCGATCGGCGAGTTTGGGGCCGTACTCGTGGTCTCCGGCAATATCCTGTTGCTCACTCAGACCGCCACCTTGCACATCTACCAAAGCTATGTCGACTTCAACTATGTGGCGGCGAATGCCGTCGCGCTGACCCTGCTCGCAGTCTCATTCGCGATCTTAACCATCCTGGAGATCGCCAAGGCCAGAGCAGAAACGACCGTGGCAGAAGCGGGAGCGCAATAAACCAGTGAAGATCGAAGTGCGTGGGCTCACCAAGAAGTTCGGTTCCGGAACGGCGGTGGGGGACGTCTCGTTTGTCGTGCACGAAGGAGAGCTGTTGGGTCTGCTGGGGCCAAGCGGCAGCGGCAAAACGACAGTGCTGCGCTTGATCGCCGGATTGGAAGTCCCGACCGCCGGAGATATTTTCATCGACGGCAAGCGGGTCAACGACCTTACGGTGCAGGAGCGCAATATCGGGTTCGTCTTCCAGCATTACGCGCTCTTCAAACACCTGACGGTGTTCGACAACATCGCCTTCGGGCTCAAGATCAAAAAATGGAGCCGGCGGGACAGCGAACAGCGCGTCCAGGAACTGCTCGGACTCATGAGCCTGGTAGGATTGGGCGGGCGCTACCCGCACCAATTGTCCGGTGGACAACGGCAGCGTGTCGCCATTGCACGTGCCCTGGCACCTCGACCCGCGGTGTTATTGATGGATGAACCTTTCGGCGCCGTGGATGCGAAGGTACGGCAGGAGTTGCGCGAATGGTTGATCCGCCTGCATACGGATTTGAATGTCACCAGCTTGTTCGTGACCCACGATCAAGAAGAAGCGATGGAAGTCTCCGGGCGCATCATTGTGTTCTCTAAAGGCAAGCTGGAACAGGCCGGATCTCCGGCAGACGTGTACGAAGAACCGGCCACCGAGTTCGTGGCCCGGTTCATCGGCTCGATGAATATCGTGGAAGGCGTCGTGCAGCGAGAGCAGGTGCAGGTCGGTTCGCTCGAATTTCCCGCGCCCGGCTTTGCCGATGGCCAGAAGCTGCAAGTTGGATTTCGTCCCTACTACCTCAAGGTGGCGGAAGACCCGACTCGATACCGTCAACAGGCAAAACTGCGGCACATCTACTTTCTCGGCGTCGCCTATCGGTTGGAGATCGAAACCCCCGATGGGCTGATCTTACGGTCTCGCATGAACAAGGAAGAGTTTCGCCGCTGCCGCTTTACCGTAGGACAAGCCGTATCCTTCGCCGTGACCCACTTCCGCATTCTTCCGCAAGAAGGCATGGCCTCGCCGCATGGGACGGAAACCAGCCGTCCGCTGACTGGTCCATTGACGCCATAACTGGCCAGCCGCCAACCAGCCTTGCCCCATCTGACATCAATGGGGCATTCATCCGACATACTAGCCTTCGTCCTCGCCGGAATATAGAGCCGACTGTGAGGACATACTCACCAATGAGGATCTTCGAGGTCGGTGACACACCCACGCCATCCATCGAATCCTTAGCGCCAGTCAACTGCGCCGAAACCGCTTTTTCCGAGCAACACGTACATGAGGCTAACGGTCCCGACCGTCTGATTCCTATATTCGATGTGGGGGTAACTCGCATCCCGGTGTGAGACCACATATTGAAGCGCCACTCCATGGCGGTCGAAGAGCCTGAACGTGAACGAGGCGTCCCCACGCATGATGTTCTCCCTCCCTTGCGGCTCCGGAGAGAGTATGCCGGTGACATAGTATTCGCGCCCGGTGAAGTCGAGCATCACTCGATCGCCAAGGATGAGTCGAAGCGCGAGCCGCGCCTGCGGACTGGCGCCATAGTGGTAGTCTCGGTCGCCCGTGCGCTGGATGCTGCCCGCTGCGCCGTAGCCGGCGCCACCGAGAGCGGTACCCTGAAGCGCTACGTCTTGCGACAGCCATGTCTGCCAGGTGGTGCCGAGTGACAGCGCCGTGGTGGAAACACGAAAGACTTGAGGCGAAATGTAGTCGTAGCTCCCGTACAGTCCCCAGATTCCGCGCGTGGAATCATTCGGCGACGATCAGAAGCCCGCAGGTATCGATGCTCTCTAAGGTGTTCGCCGTCACGGCGGTGAGATGGAAGTCAAAGTAGTCGAAGGGCCGCGCATACGTATAGCCGGGCTTTCCCGGAAGCCCATAGCTTAGTGTGAAGTCTCCGATCGCTCCACGTTCTTGGACGGTCGAGGATACGTTATTGCTACTCGCGGTCAGCTTCCCGCCGACTTGGAGACGCATGAAGGTGGCCGGATTGTGGCTGGGGTAGACCGCATCAAACCGATTGCCGAAGACGAGGCGATTGAACGCTGTGGGCGGCGAGATGACCCCCGCGGCAAGTTCCCCCCAGAATCCGGTTTGCCTTCGTCATCGCTCTCAAGTAACAGGTTGGCCATTCGGAAGAGTGGCTCGCCCAGGAACGTCCCGCGGAAGGTGGTCGTAATCTGGTCATTGATGGACGGCAGCGTTTTCTCTCCCCCCAGTTCCCAGAGAAAACTGCCTGCGCCTGCGTATGCCAATGATTCCCAGAAATTGAGACCTGCCGATCAAGCCAAGCCATAA
>JAHFEW010000197.1 GCA_023248215.1 Nitrospira sp. | reverse complement strand
CTCAGGCGCCTGAGCCAGTCACCTCGTTTCCACCACCGGTCTCTCCCTCTCCGATATCCTCCGATCCAGGATCAGCCGCCATTGCCCCAATGGGAGGACTCGTCCCCTCAAGCGGCTATCCAGCAGGACTCGCAGGCGGGACATCTGACACACCACCCTGTATGCCGGGCATCAATCCTCTCAATCCCTTTAGTGGGCCACCATGCCCGACGGCTCCTCAAGCCGCACCACTGAACACCGTTCCTCCGCCACCCGGGACCACGCCGGCTCAGCCCTGATCGAAAACAGATCTTCTTTCCTGTTCGACACAACAGCTATAACGGCCCGCGCGGTAACGAGGTTGGCAGACGTGACGGACACATTCTTGGCTCCTTTAGTGTGCACAACACGCTGTAGTGAGTGATGCCTGTCCGCTGAGGCATGAAAGCAACCCCGGTACGGGTTCACGCTCCATCGAAAGGGCAAATCCGGGCTGTCATTGCGACTTAGAATCTTACGAGTCTCGTCCTCATACACCATTAGCTTCGCCACCGGCGCCGGCTCAAGTAATTCCCGATGATGAGAGTCGAATGGATTCGGAGGATTGGAGATCGTTCGCATGCGAGCATCGTGTCTCTAGCGCCCAGCCGTTGTCAATTCTGACTTTCAGCTCTGAAGCAACGAGTCGGAAGCAGACTGGTTTCGTTGACTCTCCGGAACTCTGGTGCTAGATTCCAGGCGCTTTTTGGAAAGGTGGATTGTGCACGATCTGAAATATCTTCGCGAAAACCTGGACCTTGTCCGCACCACATTGGGGCGACGCGGCAATGACGTTCCGTGGGACACTCTACGAACATTGAGCGAGGAGCGACAAGCCCTGACGGCGCAGGTCGAACAATTACGACATGAATTAAAGAAAGGATCTGACGAGGTCGCTCGCCTCCGACGAGCCAAAGAACCGGCTGAGGCTGCCATGACGGCCATGAAGCAGCTGGGGGATCGGATTAAGGAGATTGAAGGCGGCCTGCGAGGCGTCGAAGAAACATTGAGTGACCTCGCACTCCGTATCCCCAATCTTCCTCATCAGACAGTTCCCGTTGGAAACGATGCGTCGGACAATAGCGAGGCACGTCGATGGGGCACGATACCGACTTTTTCTAGTCCTCCCAAACCTCACTGGGAAATAGGAGAAGCCCTCGGGATTTTGGATTTCGATCGTGCCGCAAAGATCGCCGGGGCTCGGTTTGCTGTCTTGACCGGAGCAGGCGCAAGACTGGAACGAGCATTGATCAACTATATGCTCGATCTCCACACCAGTCATCATGGCTATCGAGAAGTCCTCCCGCCATTGCTGGTCAATCGGCAGGCTATGACCGGGACAGGGCAACTTCCAAAATTTGAAGACGATCTATTTCGATTGCGGGACGAGGACTACTTCTTGATCCCGACAGCGGAAGTGCCCGTGACCAACCTGCATCGAGAGGAAATTCTGAGCGAAGACCGCTTACCCATCCGATATACAGCCTATACACCATGCTTCAGGCGGGAAGCCGGATCATACGGGAAAGATACGCGCGGCCTCATTCGCCTCCACCAATTTAACAAGGTTGAATTGGTCGCCTTTACCACGCCTGATCGCTCGTATGAAGTACTCGAGCAGCTGACTGGTCATGCTGAATCTATTTTGCAGAATCTTGGGTTACCCTATCGCGTCGTCACACTCTGCACTGGGGACATGGGTTTCTCTGCGGCAAAGACCTATGACATTGAAGTATGGCTGCCCTCACAACAGCAATATCGCGAAATCTCGTCGTGCAGCAACTGTGAATCATTTCAGGCCAGGCGAGCGAGCATCAAATATCGCCCGGCCGGTGGAAAGAAAGATGCCAAAACCGACTTCGTTCATACGCTGAATGGCTCAGGTCTGGCGGTGGGCCGTACGCTGGTGGCCATTCTCGAAAATTATCAGCAACCAGATGGCAGCGTGATCATTCCAGAGGTACTTCGCTCGTACATGGGAGGGATCGACCGGATCCAGAACAAATAGTGCAAATCCGCCAATGGCCTCACGAAGAGGGCCGGAGTAACCAAACGTGTCGGTCTTGGAAACGGCACCTGCGCATTACGAAGCGGCGATGACTATCCTTTGCTGCACCCTGCCGTCCTGATTGAACACGAGGTTCATCCCGTCACACACCTCCCCTTACCCGCAGCATCCGCCTGCAAAGACCTGGCGCTGCCGAAACATACTCCAGCACACCTCACACAACTCCATTCTTGAATGCGTCATTCCATCGACACATTCAATACGCCGCTGGACGATCACTCCACAATCGGCACAAGGCCCGGCACACACCAGCTCAATGTCGAGTGTTTGAACGACCATCATGCACCACCTTTGTATTCGGACGAATCCGTCGATTGCAGACTGCCGACATAAACACACGGCCTTGCCATGGACCTATCACACGCTTCAACAGTCGTTCTGACACCGACGCGCCTTTCGCCTGCCGCAACTCCCACTGCATAT
>JAHFEW010000139.1 GCA_023248215.1 Nitrospira sp. | reverse complement strand
ACACCATTATCGTCGTCGCAGCAACTTGATGGCCTCCATAATCAAGAACGGCAGCACTCCCATGGCTCCCATCAATACCCAGTCTTCGATCGGCAACGAGGCGACCTTGAAGACCGGCGCAGCCGCAGGGACCATGAGCACGGCCACCTGCACGGCACACGAAAGAAGAAAGGCCCACAGAAGTGCTCGATTCGTTGCGAGACCATCACGATCGGCTGGCCGACCATAATTTCGGTGCAAGCGATCGCCATTGCCTTTGTGTTCTCCGTCATCGCAGGCATCTTCTTTGGACTCTACCCTGCGAACAAAGCCTCGAAGATGAATCCCATCGAAGCCCTCCATGACGAGTGAGCGGCCCGGCGAGGCGGGGCTAACTCTTCAGGCTCTGGAAGAGAGCGACAAGCCATCGTCCAGGATGATACCGGATAGATTGCGCCTTACCGCCATGCCCCGAAACCCGGCGAGATATATGATATATGATGTCTCTCAATTCCTAGGGCGATCTGTGGCTGAATGCTATAATCGGCCATCATAATCTTGAACCGTAATCATGCATCAGTTTCGCCGTCATACACGCGCTCGCTTACCCGCCTCAGCCGGGTTCATTCAAAAAGATACCGCGACCTACATTCAAAAACTTTCCATTCCCGTGAAGTACCCGGTTTACTTCACCAGGGATGCCTTTGACCCCGCGAACCCCTGCCTCGTCCTCGCCATTCGCCGCGTCGAACCGCGGCGCCGTCATCGCCTGCTGTCCGTCATCGACAGAGGTGTCCTCGAAGCCTGGCCAGATCTCCCCAAGAAACTGGCCGCCTATGCCCGGCATTACTCCCAATGGATCGACTTGATCGCGCTGCCGTCGATTGTTCCCGGTGGAGAGCGCTCCAAGGGAGACCCTCGCCTGCCCGCCAAGTTGCAGCGACAGTTGTACGAACTCGGCATGGACCGGCAATCGATCGTGTTGATCATCGGAGGCGGGGCCGTCCTCGATATGGCTGGATATGCCGCCGCGACAACTCACCGGGGCGTGCGGGTGATTCGCGTCCCGACCACTCTCCTGTCGCAGGCGGACGGCGGTCTCGGCGTCAAGAACGGGATCAACGCGTTCAGGGTCAAGAACTTCCTGGGCACCTTCGCTGCTCCATTCGCCGTCGTGAACGATGTGCGTTTCATCGACACCCTCCCGGCACGACATCGCACCTCGGGCATGGCAGAGGCGGTCAAAGTCGCGCTCATTCGAGACGGAGCATTCTTCGATTGGCTGGCGGCGAATGCCTCGGCTCTTGCCGGATTCAAGCCGTCGGTATTGTCCCGCCTCATTCGCCACTCCGCAGAAATCCACTTGCGGCACATCGCCGCGTCGGGTGACCCGTTCGAATCTGGCAGCGCCCGTCCGCTGGACTTCGGACATTGGGCCGCTCATAAGCTGGAGACGCTCAGTGCATACCGGCTGCACCATGGGGAAGCGGTTGCCATCGGCCTCGCCATCGATTCACGGTACTCGACGGAGATCGGGCTGTTGCGCGAGCAGGCCCTCGATCAAATTCTTAGCCTGCTTGATCGGTTGGGACTCCCATCGTGGCATCGCACGCTCGATCTCAAGGGGCCGGACGGGCGGCTGCAGATTCTCCGGGGTCTGGACGAATTCAAAGAACATATCGGCGGTGACCTGACTATCACGCTGCTGAAAGGGATCGGCGAAGGCGCTGAGATCGATCAGATCGATCTCAGCGTGCTCCGGCGAGCGTTGTCCTGGCTCAAGAAAAGGCATTCGAGCCGATGCGCCTCGAAATAGCTGGCCGTCCCCACCTGACCTACTGCACGAACATCCATCCGGGGGAGACCTGGTCTGAGATTCGCCGCAATCTCGAACAGTACGTCCTGCAGGTCCGCGAAAAGGTCGCTCGCAACTGCGCCTATGGAATCGGCTTGCGACTCTCGGGCCAGGCTGCTCATGCTCTCTCCGAACCGAAGACATTAGACGATTTTCGGACGTTCCTCCGAGATCACAATCTCTATGTGTTCACGATCAATGGATTCCCGCACGGCACATTTCACGGGGCACGGATCAAAGAAAAGGTGTACCTGCCGGACTGGCTCGACGAGGAACGGCTTCACTATGCCGGCCGGCTGGCGCGCATTCTTGCCGCCTTGCTGGCGGACCATCCGGACATCGACGGCAGCATCAGTACGGTTCCGGGGGCGTTCAAATCACGCGTGCCATCACCGGACGATGTCGCCCGCATCGCCGACCGGCTCCTGCGGCATGCCGCGACTTTGCACAAACTCAACGAAGCGGCAGGCCGGCGCATTGTCTGCGCGCTGGAACCGGAACCCTGCTGCCTGCTTGAAACGATCTCCGGCACGATCGCCTTCTTTAAAAATCATCTTTTCTCGCCGCCGGCAATTGCAGTGTTTTCCCGGCTGACGGGGCTCTCTGCGGCGCTGGCGGAAGAAGCGCTCCGCCGGCATCTCGGCGTGTGCGTGGATGCGTGCCATGCCGCCGTGGAGTTCGAAGACCCGGATACTGCGCTCGCCGCGCTCCGCTCCGCCGGCATCGGCATCGCGAAGATCCAGCTCAGCGCGGGACTCCGTCTCCCGCGCGTCGATCGCGATGCGCTCGCCGCGCTGCGTCCGTTTGCGGAATCGACCTACTTGCACCAAGTCGTGGAGCGCCGGGGCAAGGAGTTGATCCGCTATGAAGATCTGCCGCCGGCGCTCCACACTGTCGACAACGCACCCGGAACAGAGGCCGACGAGAAAGAATGGCGCATTCACTTTCATGTTCCGATTTTCCTTGATAGGCTCGGCCCATTCGAGAATACACAGCCCTTCCTCTCCCGCCTGCTCCAGCTTCAAGTCGAACAGGCACCGACAGCCCACTTAGAAATTGAAACCTATACCTGGGACGTTCTCCCTGAAGAATATCGAGGGATGCCGGTGGTTGATGCCATCACACGCGAGATGCAGTGGGTGATCGGAGCGCTCACGCGATGAACTGGGCAGCCGCTCTTCGGCTCGGCCGCGTCTCGAATCTCCCTACCGTATGGACGAATGTCTTGGCCGGGACCGTATTGGCCGGCTCCACACCCACGCCATTGCCGCTGGGACTTCTTCTTCTTGCCATCTCCCTTTTTTACGTGGCCGGCATGTACTTGAACGACGCGTTCGATCGTCACTTCGATGCGGCTGCCTACCCGCAACGGCCTATTCCATCCGGCGCCGTCGCAGCCAGAACCGTCTTTGCTGTGGGATTTCTGGGGCTCGGGGCCGGCGAACTGCTGGTGATCATCGTGGGATATGGAATGGAGGGAGGCCGGGGATGGCCACCGGTGATCGCGGGACTCTGTCTGGCCGCGACCATTGTCTATTACAACGCCCATCACAAGGGCAATCCGCTCGGCCCGCTCTTGATGAGCCTCTGCCGGGCACAGGTCTACCTGACTACGGCCCTGGCCGTCGCCCCCGAGTTGTCTCAACGGGTGGGGTGGGGAACAGGTCTGCTCGCGGCCTATGTCATCGGGTTGAGCTACGTGGCGAGGCAGGAAACACTGGCCCGCCTGACGAACCTCTGGCCGTTGGTCTTGCTGGCCGCGCCCTTTGTCTATGGCATATCGGAAGCGCGGCGCAGTATGGGAACAGCGGTGATCTATATGGGTTTTATGGCATGGACCGTCTACGCCGTGTGGCGGCTTATGAGGCGAACTCAGACGGACATTCGAGAGGGAGTCTCAGCCCTTATTGCGGGGATCGCCCTTCTCGACGCGTTACTGATCGCGCTGGCCGGCAACCTCTGGTTCGCGGCTATGGCTGTCGGTGGGGCCCTCCTCACCCGCCTGGCTCACCGGTTCGTTCCAGGAACCTGATCTCCAAACACATGGCGCAGAATAAGCGCCTTGATGTCTGTCGCCGCCACCGCGCTGGCCGGCAGGCAACCCGCTTCCGAGGTGATAAACAAGGGCCCTTCTTCCGCCTTGTCCGTCACCCGCCCGTGCGACCCTTTGGGCAGCGTGGCATCCAGCCCGATCACGTCCATGAGCATACGAAACCCAAGCTTCTTCTGCAGCAGACGCCGGGCGATGCGGAATTTCGGCAGGCGCAACGCCGGATCGATGAACAACTCGACCGGGTCGTAGCCTGGTTTCCGATGGATGTCCACGGTGCGCGCGAAATCCGGCGCCCGTTCATCATCCCGCCAATAGTAGTAGGCAAACCATCGATCCGCCCGCGAGAGCGCGACCAGCTCGCCCGAACGCGGATGATCCAGCCCATAGCGCCGCTTGCCCTCATCGTCGAGCACCAGCTCGATACCCGGCACAGCTTCGAGCAGACATTTGACCTCGGGAATCCTGCCGGGTGGCTTCACATACACATGGGCGATCTGGTGATCGGCCACCGCGAAGGCCTCCGATGCGCCTGCGTTCAACAACTCCCGACCGCGTTCCTCGCGCACGGCCAACAAACCTGCCTCGCGCAACACACGATTGATATGCACAGGACCGCTCACCTCGGTGATGCCGTACTCGGAAAGCACGATGACGTGCGTGCCGTCCTTTTGGACATGCTCGATGAGTTCGCCGCAGACGGCATCGATCCGGCGTACATCCTCACGGATCGCCGGATGCTTGGGACCGAGACGCTGCAGGTTGTAATCGAGATGCGGCAGATAGACCAGGGTGAGGGTGGGTTTGCGCTGGTCATAGACATATTGCGCACAGTCTTTGATCCACTGACTCGAGACGATGCCGGCTCCCGGCCCCCAGAATCGGAACAGGGGAAACTCGCCGAGCTGTCTATTCAGTTCCTCGCGGAGCCCCGGCGGCTGCGTGTAGATATCGGGAAGCTTCCCTCCGTCGGCGAGATAGACCGGCCTCGGCGTGACCGTATAATCCGCCGAGGAATGCATGTTGTACCACCAGAAGAGTTTCGCGCAGGTGAACTGAGGGTTCAGTTTCCTGGCGGCGTCCCAGATCTTCTCTCCCTCGACGAGCCGGTTGGATTGTCTCCAGAGAAACACCTCCGCCAGATCGCGAAAGTACCAGCCGTTGGCCACGATGCCGTGCTCACGCGGCAGAAGGCCGGTCGTGAACGTGGCCTGAACGGAACAGGTAACGGCAGGTGTGATTGTCGTCAGCGGGCGCGCGCCGCCGCGCCGGGCCAATGCCGCCAGATGCGGCGCATCCTGGCCGAGCAAGTCGAGCGTGAGGCCGGCGACGTTAAGAACGAGAACGCGGTTCATAAGAATTGCGAGAGGCGTCCACGACGGGGTTCTGACCGCGAAGGACCGAATTGCCTTCCCAGAGCTGACGCTGATCGACAAACGGCCCTGCCTCAGGGGCGTCGAGATCGAGACGGCCGGACTGGCGGAAGAAGTTCACGGGATTGTCCCAGGCGATCTGGGTGATCGTGCTGTGCGGAATGCCCGCTTCGACCATCGCCTGCACCGTCTTCGGCACTTTCAGCGGATCGCTCACGCCCCAGTCCGCCGCGCTGTTGATGATCATCCGTTCGCCGCCGTACTGCTTCACGAGTTGGACCATCCGTTGCTCATCCATCTTGGTCTTGGGATAGATCGAGTGGCCGGCCCAGCAGCCGCTGGGGAGAACCAAAGGGAGCGTCTCTTCATTGTTATGGTCGATCAGCACCAGCTCGGGCTTGATCCCCGATTCACGCACGAGAGCCAGCGTCCGTTCCGTGCCGCGCTTCTTATCCCGGTGCGGCGTATGAATCAGCACTGGCAGATTGAACTCCTTCGCCAGTTCGACCTGCGCGGAGAAATACTTCGCTTCGGCTTCGGTCTGGTCATCAAAACCGATTTCGCCGACCGCCACGACGCCGTCCTTCTCCAGATAGCGCGGCAAGAGATCAATCACGCCCTGGGCAAGTTTCGGGTTATTGGCTTCCTTCGGATTCAGCGCGAGGGTGCAGAAATGGCGGATCCCGAACTGGCTCGCACGGAATCGCTCCCATCCCAGCAAGGACAGGAAGTAATCCTCGAACGTGCCCACATGGGTGCGCGGCTGGCCTAGCCAGAATGCCGGTTCCACAATAGCCGCGATGCCGGCCGCCGCCATTGCGGCATAGTCATCCGTGGTGCGAGAGGTCATATGAATGTGCGGATCGAAGAGCATCATCTCGGGTCTTCCTTGGCTATGAATTCATGATCGATGCCACATCCTCGTGCACCGGCCGGCCGGCGGCGGTCTGTTCCTTGACATGATCGCCGGCCATGCCTCTAAGCGCCGGCGTGATGCGCTCCGGAAGGCTCACGATGCGCTGGAGCGGCACACCGATAAATAGGGCCTTCATCACCAGCTGGTTGAAGTTCAATTCCGGAAAATAACGAACCGGATAGGGATTCTCGCAGGCGATCGCTTCAAAGACCGTCTGCACGTTCGTCCGGCACGCCTCTACCGCCGTAGCGAGAAACCGGATAGGGTCCGGCAGAAGAGAGAGTGTGCGCAGAACCGCCTCCCGTTCCGCATTATCGCCTCGCACGAACAGTTCATCGATGAATTCGACGAGCTCCTCCGCCGGCACACGTTCGGCGGCAAACAACAAGAATGCAGCGCGCCCCAGTTCATGGAGCGCATGCCCTTGAAAGGACGGAAGCCCGGCCGTGTCGAGGGTGCGGACTTCGTCATGATCCAGCTCCAGCGGAGCACCACCCAACATACGTGCCACCTTGGTGTAAGCCCTGAATAGGTCAGCCTTCGTCGAATGAGCGGGCCTTGCCGTAAACACGGAATCCCACCACTGCCCGGCATCCGGGGCACAGCGGCGGCGGACCAGTTCGAGATAGGGCGGTGCGTGTGCGCTCAACGGGTGACCAATTCAGGGGAATGTCGCCGCTTCGTTCAAAAGAGTGTCGATTTCGGACTGAGCGAACTCCCGTGGATCCTGATAGGCGATTCCCACGATGGCCCGAATCGCATGGTTGGCATTGCGCACTGGCAAGGCCACGCCGGAACCGGCATTCACGGCCTTGGCGCCTGGACGGACGTTGCCGGGATTATCCTCTTTCAGGTTGCACGTGACCACCGGTTCATTCCGCTCCCAGGCAAGGCCGGCCATCCCCTTGCCTTTCGGAATGCACACAATCAACTCCAACTCGCGGACGTGCGGGGGAATGTTGATCGCCACCGCCAGCGTGAGCAACTGGCCATCCAACGCGTGAACCGTACCCGGCACCCCGCCATGGCGTGCAACAAACCGGGACAGCCAGCCAGTCCAATCGCGTGTCGCCGTCATAGTATTGTGAGTCCTTGTCCCTCACCGACCACCATAATACTCAAATGCATCGAGGTTTCAAAGGCAACCGTGACTTGGAGTCACCGTGCTCTGGGTCGCACGGGGGCTGCCAGATATACGTAAGGCGCTCTCGCAGTGAACCTGAAGTTTTGTCGATTTCGTGCAACAACAGGAATGTCTGTCTCACTGTGCTCACGGTTCCGCCTACTATGAAGGTCGAACCGGCACCTCTTGATCGCCAACCGGTTTATCGTCGTCGCAGCAACTTGATTGCCTCCATAATAAGAAACGGCAGAACTCCCATGGCTCCCATCAACACCCAGTCTTCGATCGGCAACGCGGCGACCTTGAAGACCGGCG
>JAHFEW010000138.1 GCA_023248215.1 Nitrospira sp. | reverse complement strand
TATCTTGTAGCGCTCAAGGACATGCTGATCGCCAAGCATGGTGAAATTCAGCCAGGAAGCCAAGCAGATCAATGGCTGGGTTGGGCCTCTCAGCATGCCGATCGGCTCGACCCATTGGTAAGTGGATAAAAATGCAGCTATTTCCAGTATCGTTGCCTCCCAAGTTGGGGTGATTTCCCACTGGGAAAGGGGTATTCTTCCGCGGCATAAATATAGAATTTCTGGAGCGACACCATCGTCATGAGCAACGGGGATCTTAACTGGATTGCGAACTTCATTTGGGGTATCGCTGACGATGTGCTGCGGGACCTCTATGTCCGTGGCAAGTATCGGGACGTCATCCTGCCGATGACGGTACTGCGCCGTCTCGATGCTTTGCTTGAGCCGACGAAGAAAGCCGTGCTCGACAT
This sequence comes from Nitrospira sp., assembly GCA_023248215.1. Taxonomy (GTDB): domain Bacteria; phylum Nitrospirota; class Nitrospiria; order Nitrospirales; family Nitrospiraceae; genus Nitrospira_A. Next base: position 7,209 of record JAHFEW010000138.1, on the reverse strand, counting down.
GAAAGTCTCGCTCGACAAGGCGAAGATCGTCCATCAAGACCAGGCGGTCAGGCAGGCAGCAGGCCAAGCCTTTTACAACACCTCGAAGTTTACGATGCGCGACCTCAAGGCGCGAGCGAGCCAGCAGCAGCTCAAGGCTGATTTCGAGGCCTATCTGGACGGCTTTTCTCCGAATGTGCAAGACATCCTCGAAAAGTTCGAGTTCCGCAATCAGATCCCGCGCCTGTCCAAGGCCGATGCCCTCGGTACGCTGATCAATAAGCTCCTCTCGCCGGACATCAACCTCAGTCCCAATCCCGTCAAGAACAACGATGGTTCGGTGAAGCATCAGGGCCTTGATAACCATGCGATGGGGACGATCTTCGAAGAGCTGGTTCGCCGCTTTAACGAAGAAAACAATGAAGAAGCGGGTGAACACTGGACGCCGCGTGATGCCGTGAAACTCATGGCGAAGCTCATCTTCCTGCCCATCGCCAACAAAGTTGAGTCGGGGACGTATTTGCTCTATGACGGTGCGTGTGGCACGGGTGGCATGCTCACGGTTGCTGAAGAAACGTTGCAGCAACTTGCTGCCGACCATAAAAAGAAAGTGGCCACCCATTTGTACGGGCAGGAGATCAACGCTGAGACCTACGCCATCGCCAAGGCTGACTTGTTACTCAAAGGGGAAGGCGAAGCAGCGGACAACATTGTTGGAGGGCCTGAGTATTCGACGCTGTCGAACGATGCGTTCCCCTCGCGTGAGTTCGACTTCATGCTCTCGAATCCGCCCTATGGCAAGAGTTGGAAGAGCGATCTTGAACGATTAGGGGGCAAAGAGGGCATCAAAGACCCACGCTTCATCATTGAGCACGCAGGGGACTCAGAGTATTCGCTCCTCACTCGTTCCAGCGACGGTCAGATGTTGTTCTTGGCCAACATGCTGTCGAAGATGAAGCACAAGACGAAGCTGGGCAGCCGGATCGCCGAGGTCCATAACGGCTCGTCGCTCTTCACCGGTGACGCCGGCCAGGGTGAGAGTAACATTCGTCGCTGGATCATCGAGAACGATTGGCTCGAAGCCATCGTTTCCCTGCCGCTCAACATGTTCTACAACACGGGCATTGCGACCTATATCTGGGTGCTCACCAATCGGAAGCCCGCGCATCGCAAGGGCAAAGTTCAGCTCATCGATGCTACGCAGTGGTTCAAGCCGTTGCGCAAGAATCTCGGCAAGAAGAACTGTGAGTTGTCGGACGATGACATCCAGCGCATCTGCGACACCTTCATAGACTTCAAAGAAACCGAGCAGTCAAAGATATTTCCCAACGAGGCCTTCGGCTATTGGAAAGTGACCGTGGAGCGGCCGCTTCGACGCAAGGGGATCGACCCAAACCGGGTTTATACACCCAAAGAGATCAAAGCGTTGAGGGAGACCGCCGAGCGAGATGAGCATGCGCCGATGGTGATCAAGAAGATTCATAAGAAGGGTGCGAAGCCCGACCCATTGCGTGGCCTCTTCGAAATCAAAATCGATGGCAAGCCATGCGTGGTCGAGTACGAGCCCGATACGGAACTCCGCGATACGGAACAGGTCCCGCTGCTGGAAGAAGGCGGCATTGAGGCTTTCATTCGACGTGAAGTGCTTCCCCATGCGACTGACGCCTGGTACGACGCTGACAGCGTGAAAACCGGCTACGAGATCAGCTTCACGCGCTACTTCTACAAGCCGCAGCCGCTACGAACGTTAGCGGAGATACGCAAAGACATCTTGGCATTGGAGAAGGAGACCGAGGGGCTGCTCGGCGAGATCATCGGGGGAGGTCCGGCGTGAAGAAGCCGCTCCGGAAACGAAAGCGCGTTGTGGGGAGGGCTATCGCACCGGCTCCGGTCGAGGCCTCCTTTGCCGCGATCGTCGGCATGATTCAGGCCGCCAAACGGCGGACCTACCAATCGGTGAACACGGAATTGGTCAGTCTGTATTGGCAGATCGGTGAGTACATCAGCCGCAAGCTAGAGTCGGCAGAATGGGGCGATGGGGTGGTGGAGGAACTGGCCCGTTATCTCGCCCGCACCCAGCCAGGCTTGCGCGGGTTCACGCGGGCCAACTTGTTTAGGATGAGGCAGTTCTATAACACCTACTGCATGAACAAGAAAGTCGTACCACTGGTACGACAATTGCCCTGGACCCACAATCTGATCTGAGCGAGATTATTGGGAAAGGTTTGCGATGAGCGCGGTGTCCCCACTTCCTGAAGGACAGATCGAAGCGTTGGCTCGCTTGCTTGGTGAATGTGGATCCGGAACGGACATTTCGCGAGTGCTGAGCGATCGCGGTCTGGCGGACGGATCAGGCGAATCCACCAAGTGGCGTCGCATCTATTGGGTGTTCCTTGAATCTCAAAAACAACATCAGTGCGCAAATCGCATACTCGACTTCATTCAATCCTTCCTTATTCCTGCCCGTTTCGTTGGGCGGAGCGAACAGTTTGAGACGCATCGGCAAGAACTCAATACAATCCTAGCTTTTTCCGGTTTGGAATATGGCCAGGATGGGAAATTCAGGCAACGCGAGGTGGCTCAAACCCTTGATGAAGCCGAGAGGCGCGTTCGAACCATTCGGGCCAAGTTCCAAGGCAGGCGCATACACCCCGAGGTATTGAAGTACTGCCGAACGGAACTTCTCCAAGACAACTACTTTCACGCTGTGTTCGAAGCCACTAAAGGACTTGCCCAACGCATCCGTGATTTGTCTGGTATCACTGCAGATGGCGCTGTGCTGGTTGATCGAGTCTTTTCGATGGAGCGCCCGGTTCTTGCCATCAACACCCTGAGGACCGAGACGGAGAAGACAGAGCACAAAGGTTTCGCCGCTTTGCTGAAAGGATGCTTCGGGGCTGTTCGGAATCCCCTTGCGCACGAACCGAAGATTCTCTGGGACGGGGAAGACGACGCTGCGGACTATCTGTCCCTGCTCTCACTTCTTCACCGAAAGCTGGACAGCTCTATGCCGACCGGAGTGAAACTTTGATGATTGCCCATCTCAAGCCCTATCCCACGATGAAGGACTCCGGTGTGTCGTGGCTGGGGAAGGTGCCGGAGCATTGGGAAGTTCTACCAAACCGTGCTCTCTTCACTGAAGTCAAAGAGCGCGATCATCCGGATGAGCAGATGTTGTCCGTGACGATCACGAAGGGTGTTATTCGTCAGCAGGCTTTACTAGCAGACAGCTCAAAAAAGGATAGCTCAAACCAGGACAAGTCCGCCTATAAGCTCGTGAAGCCTGGAGACATCGCATACAACAAGATGCGGGCGTGGCAGGGAGCAATCGGTGCGTCAGACTACCGTGGCATTGTGAGTCCTGCTTACGTGGTGCAACGTCCACGCGAGAATGCAGACGCACGGTATCTTCACCACTTGTTAAGAACTTCTGCCTTCGCGAAAGAAGCCGAGCGTTGGTCCTATGGGATCACCTCCGATATGTGGAGCCTGAGGCCCGAGCATTTCAAGATGATCTATTGCTCCCTCCCAACTAAGGACGAACAAGCCGCCATCGTTCGGTTCCTCGACTATGCGGACCGGCGGATCAAGCGCTACATCCTCGCCAAGCAGAAGTTGATCAAGCTGCTGGAGGAGCAGAAACAGGCCATCGTCCACCGTGCCGTTACCCGCGGCCTCCCTTCGACAGGCTCAGGGCAGGCGACCCCCAACGTCCGCCTCAAGCCCTCCGGCGTGGAGTGGCTGGGCGACGTGCCGGAGCATTGGGAGGTGCCCCAGATTCGCTCTGTTGCTCAAGTCGTCCGCGGTGGCTCACCTAGACCAGCAGGAAGCTCCTTGTATTTCAATGGGACAGCGGCACCTTGGATAACTGTTGGCGAAATTACCAAGGCTGCGGGAATGTACTTGATTGAGACGTCAACGCGGCTTACAGCTGCGGGTGCGGAGCGGAGCCGAATGATAGAGGCAGGAACCCTCTTGCTAACTAATAGCGGCGCTACTCTTGGTGTGCCGAAGATATCAATGATTCAGGGATGCATCAATGACGGGGTTGCTGCATTTTTGAAACTGAGCTCAAGGGTGAACAAGGAATTTCTGTGTCTGTATTGGTCTACCCAAACCATCCATCTCAAGGCGTGGGTAGATTTGGGGGCACAGCCCAACCTCAACACACAGATCATTGGTGGCTGGCCGGTTCCTCTCCCGCCGAACGAGGAACAAAAAGCGATTGTCCAATACATTCGCCACGAAACGGCCTTGCTCGCTGGTACAACTGAACGTGCCGAACGCGAAATCTCCCTGCTCCGAGAATACCGCACCCGCCTGATCGCCGACGTGGTCACCGGCAAGCTCGATGTGCGAGCGGCGGCGGGCAAGTTGCCTGACGAGAACGACGAGTCTGAATCTCTTGATGACGCGGGCACCCTGCCAGGGGAAGACGATAGTGCGGAAGGCGCTGATCTCGATGCGGTCCACGAGGAGGCTGAGGCGTGAGTACTGAACGAGCCAATGACTACCTCATCGGCCTGGTGCGCGAGCTATGCATGCTGCCCTGCGAGACCGAGTGGGTCGAGTTCAAGGTCAACAACTCGAATCACGTTGAGATCGGTGAGTATATTTCGGCCCTGGCGAACTCTGCCGTGCTGCTCGACAAGCCTCGGGCCTATGTTTTGTGGGGAGTCGAGGACGGCACGAAGAGAATGGTCGGCACCACATTCGAACCCGCGACAGCAAAACAGGGCAACGAAGACTTGGAGCACTGGCTGACGCGTCAGCTGCAGCCGCAGGTTCCCTTCCGCTTCCACACGTGTGAAGTCGATGGCGCACGCGTCGTGCTCTTGGAGATTGATCGCGCGTTGCATCAGCCTGTTCGGTTCAGCGGTGAGGAGTACATCCGGGTTAGTTCGTACAAGAAGAGGCTCAAGGACCATCCCGAGAAGGAGCGCTCCCTTTGGCAGCGCTTCACGACGACAGCTTTCGAAGACGGGATGGCCGCGCAGCGACTAACCGGGGATGATGTCCTTCAATTGCTAGCGTTTCCATCGTACTTCGATCTCCTACGGGTTCCGCTTCCGTCTGATCAAGCGGGAATCCTCGTTGCATTGGAAGCCGATGGACTCGTTCGACGGTCCGAGGGTGGATCGTGGAGCATCACGAATCTTGGAGCAATCCTATTTGCCAAGGACCTGTCGAAGTTCGATGGCTTTCGACGGAAGGTCGTGCGTATCGTCCAGTATGCCGGAAAGGGACGTATCCTCACAACGAAGGAGCAGACGGTTTCCTCCGGCTATGCAGCGGGCTTTGAGGCGCTTATCCAGAGCGTCATCGCGGTGCTCCCGACGAACGAGGTGATCGAGCAGGCGCTACGCAAGACCGTTCCGATGTTTCCACCGCTCGTCGTACGCGAAGTCGTTGCGAACACACTCATCCATCAGGACTTCGCGGTCACGGGCGCGGGGCCGATGATCGAGGTGTTTGACGACCGCATAGAGATTACGAACCCTGGGCAGCCGTTGGTTCCTACCGACCGCCTGCTCGATCAGCCCCCGCGTTCGCGCAATGAGAAGCTCGCGTCGCTCATGCGACGGTTCGGCATTTGCGAAGAGCGCGGCAGCGGCATCGACAAGGTCGTGTTCCAGATCGAGCTGTTCCAGCTCCCCGCGCCGCTATTCGAGACGCCGGGCGAGTCCATGCGCGTCGTGCTCTTCGGCCACCGCGTGTTGAAGGACATGGAGAAAGCGGACCGTGTGCGGGCGTGCTACCTGCACGCATGTTTACTGTATGTGACTCGCCAGCCGATGACCAACACCTCGCTCCGGGAACGCTTCGGAATCGACGAGAAGAACGCTGCGCTGGCTTCTCGCTTGCTCAACGAGGCTGTTGAGGCTGGGATGATTTTTGTACGGGATCCCGATGCGGGGACGCGGAATCGGACCTATCTGCCCTTCTGGGCAGTAGCAGCTACAGCTAGGGAGGGAATTGCTTGATGGTTCGCCCTCTGTTGACCCTTTCTCGACAGCCCGTTCCGCATAACATATTGAAATGGCCTAGCTCTTGGCCTCCTGCGTTGCTTGATGGATGCTTGATTAGAAGGCGCTAGAGGAGTGGGGCTATAAATTTAGCTCCTTTGAAATCGACTGGTTAGATGGCTCTTGATACTTGATGGGTACTTGATTAGAGGCTCATTGTGAAAACCGATATGAGCGAAAAGGGTCTTGAGAGCCTCATTGTCGCGGCGATGACCGGGGTTCCGATTGAGCCTCCCCTAAAAGAACCTGCAGTCGGTCACCCTCAAGCCACCTATGGCGGCAGCGGATGGATCGCTGGTTCCCCTGACGACTACGATCGTGAGTTCTGCGTCGATCTTCCTCAACTTAGAACCTTCCTCCATGCGACACAGCCTAAAATTACCGAGGCACTGGACCTCAACAGCGATAGCCCAACTCGGCGCAAGTTTCTTGCGCGGCTGCAGGGGGAGATTTCTAAGCGTGGCGTGATCGACGTGCTACGGCACGGGGTCAAGGACGGACCGCACCATGTCGATTTCTTTTTCGGCACGCCATCACCGGGCAATGAGAAAGCCATCACGCTGTATGCCGCCAATCGTTTTACGGTTACTCGACAGCTCCGTTACAGCCGCGACGAGACGCAGCGCGCCCTCGATCTTGGTCTCTTCATCAACGGACTGCCCATTGCCACATTTGAACTGAAGAATAGTCTGACAAAGCAGACGGTTGAAGATGCGGTGGAGCAGTACAAGCGTGACCGTGATCCGCGCGAGAAGCTCTTCGAGTTCGGACGCTGCGTGGTGCACTTTGCCCTGGACGATCATGAGGTGCGCTTCTGCACCCACCTGAAAGGGAAAAGCTCCTGGTTTCTTCCCTTCAATCAAGGCTGGAGCGATGGGGCAGGCAATCCACCCAACCCTCACGGCATCAAGACTGACTATCTCTGGCGGCGGCTGCTCACCAGTGAGGGGCTGACCGACATTCTGGAGAACTATGCGCAGGTCGTAGAGGAGAAGAACCTGCCTGCGCCGAGGCTTCGGCAGGCAGGTGAGAAGACTGGCCGAAAGAAATCGGTGCAGATCTGGCCGCGCTTTCATCAGCTCGATGTGGTGCGTAAGCTCCTTGGCGATGCGCGGGAGCATGGCGTAGGACGGCGCTACCTAATCCAGCACTCGGCAGGCAGCGGCAAGTCCAATTCCATCGCTTGGTTGGGACATCAGCTCAT